>JAGBZD010000104.1 GCA_017628395.1 Paludibacteraceae bacterium
TCTGCCTTACAAGCAGAGGGTCGGCGGTTCGAATCCGTCAACGCCCACCATTCATTCCCATTCGGGCGTTTAGCTCAGCTGGTTTAGAGCATCTGCCTTACAAGCAGAGGGTCGGCGGTTCGAATCCGTCAACGCCCACAAGAGATTGGTTAACAAAAGCGTTAATCAATCTTTTTTTTCTTCACATCAGACTGATTTCCTACCTCAATTCATTTACCCGTAGCGTAGAGACTCTTTATACGAATTTCCTTTGTCCCCTATCGAAGGAGACAAAGGAAATTTCAGTGCTAATCCGCTTGCTTTAGTCCCTGAAGAGCCAAGTCAATAGCAAATAATAGATTGAGCAAAGCGAGATAAGAAGAATATTTTATGCTTACAAATCCTTCACAAGACGAACACTATGCCCAAAGTAGCGATAACCGCTAAACATACCCGCTCCGCGTGAGCCAGAAGCGAGGTAGCACGCCACGGCGCTATTGAGCGTATTGGCAGACCAACAGAAACTGTGACTCTGCTTAAAATCCACTACTGAGCCGAAGCGGACTCCTGCAGCAGGGAGAAAAACGGCACCTGTAGCTTCTAATTTAGACCACTGCGCAGCAGTAAAGGTCTGATATTGGCTATACGCCTCTACACTCAAATCGCGGTGAAAACCTGCCATGAAAGTAACATCGGCAGGACTTGTCCAACTATCGGGCAACAATATCAAACCATTGACACCATCCACCTGAGCAATACCACAGAGAGAAGAGGCATTAGTACGATTGAGCAAGACATATTCCCACTCACTATTAGTCAATGTACGCCATGTATTAGGAGCGTCTTTGTCAATCTTATTCGTTCCCCAATCAACGAAATCGCCTAAATAATCATCGATAGTATCAGAAGCACTTACGCCGAAATGAGTTGCACTTGTGCTCCAGCCAAATAAATCTAGCCAACCATTATACGAACTAGAACAATTGCTATTTGCTTCACCTATATAATCCAACTGACTTTGAGCAAAACGCCACTCGTTATTCGCTGGATGATACTGCAAGTTGCCAGGAGAGAACGTTACTTGCTTGGTTTCAGACACAGAGAAAACTCCAATTACTTCAGGGGCATTGGGCTCACAACCAACAAATAATACCGCCATTACGCAAATGACTAAACTAAATAACTTTTTCATCATATAATAAATCTTCTAGGACATCGGTTCCAAACGCCCCGTTGATATAAATATACAAAAAGCGTGGAACCTTACCTTTGCTTATTCTCTATCACGAGGTTCTGGCAAACCCTTTCGCAAGAACTAGCAAGCAACGCCCACGCCGAGTATGAAATGCCACCAAACAGAGCAGTCCACGCATGGACGCTCTGCGGCAGGATAGTCATATCCCAAAGGGCGTTTACTGCCTTCTTGTTTTGGGCGATTGTGAAATTTACCAGATTTCGTGATACCAAAACAAGCGCTAATAAACGCTTTTTATAATATGTCTGCAAACTTTTGGTTTGCGGTGCAAAGGTAGTGAAAAATTTGCAATCGTGCAAATTTTTTAGCTGAAAGTTTATAGTTTAAGGTTTTAAAGGCGGCGACTATGTCGCAGTTTAGAGAACGGCGCAAAGCGCCTACTGTTTAGTATTTAGTGTTAAGAGGCGAGGATAGCCAAATATGATTCGGGGATAATAAACAAAGAATTGCCACCTTGCCAGCTTGACAGCTAACTATAAAAATTCACGCCCGCGCGTACGTGTGTATTTTAGGAAACAGGTGGCAAGCTGGCAAGGTGGCAATAAAAAAAGTCTTGGAAAATTTGGAAATATGAGAAAAATTTTGTACCTTTGCAGCATATTAGAGCCTAGAACAAAGAGCCGAGAATCAAGATAGATTAGAATTTGTAACTTACTTAACATTAATTAACTATGATTGTACATGTAGCATCGTTTTTAGAAAGTATCGGCGGAAGTATTGATGCTGAACATTGGTTGCGCCCCATCCCAGGTCGGACAGGGTACGCAGCGTATTGCAGAAAACCACAATACACCAAGAAACAGAAAAAAGAAATGGCAGAACGACCTGCAGTGAAGGCGTTTTCTGCCATTTGCAAAGAGGCTTCGGCTATCATGCGTGATGAGGCACAAAAAGCAGAATGGACGGCTAAACATCTTGCAGCCAAACGAGAAGCCAGCAAACATCAACGCATGCCACAAGCGAATGGCAAACCAGCAGTACCCGAAAGATTGTGGGATTATATTCGACACGAATTGAGTAAGCAACAATACATATAGGACGATGTGCCCTAATTCTCTCGGTGATGTTACGGTAAAGATACGGCGAAGTTCCTATGAAGTTCCTATGAGGTTCCAATGAAGTTCCTATGCAGATAGGTGGCAGATCAGGGGCAAGAAATAGGGAATTAAGAATTAAGAATTAAGAATTTTGAATTATGATACAATCTGCTTCTTTTGTAATCTCTAGTCCAGATGTGATGCAGTGCCCACAAAGCACTATACCCGAATATGCTTTTATTGGTCGCTCAAATGTAGGTAAGTCCAGTCTTATCAATATGCTTGCGCATAATCCCAAGTTGGCAAAAACCAGTCAAAAACCCGGTAAGACACTTCTCATTAATCACTTTCTCATTAACGCAGGAACCGATCAGCATTGGCATTTGGTGGATTTGCCCGGTTATGGTTTTGCGCAAGCAGGCAAGAAGCAGCGCGCTAAACTCAAGATGATGATTGAGCGCTACTGCCTTCTGCGTGAGGCATTGGTCAGTCTATTCGTACTGATTGATTGTCGCCATGAACCCCAACAAATTGACTTAGAGTTTATGGAATGGCTTGGTGAACAAGAGATTCCGTTTGCGATTATCTTCACTAAAGCCGACAAACTCAGCAAAAGTAAACTGACTATCAATATAGATACCTATAAGCAAAAACTGCTGGAATCATGGGCAGAGTTGCCTCCTATCTTTGTTACATCCGCAGAAAAAGGATTGGGAGAAGCAGAAGTCATTGCCTATATAGAGGGTATTAACCGCGATATTGCCAACCAAGGGTAAGGAATAATCTCCTACTCGCTGCGCTCGAGAAATCTTATAAATCCCATTTACACTCAGTGCTCCGCAATACATTGCCACCGCTCACATTCGTTCGCTGAATCTTATTGAATAAATGCAGTCATGTTAGATATATTCCATACAGACGATATTCGCGTTGAGCATAGCGATGGTACGCGTCGTAATGTGCAGCAGGTTTTAGATGCTTGCCGCGAGGAGCGTCGTCCGTATTTGATAATTAAGAATGTAGAATTAAGAATTAAGAATTATTCCTCCGCGGATATTGAAGACCAATCAAAATTCAAAATTCAAAATTATCCTCCATCCTCGTTCCCGTCACCATGCTGGAGGAGGAGGTCTATAAAGCAGAGATATGCACCTACTTAGCACGCAAGACGGGTGCACACCTTATATTATTGCGCGCGAACGACTACGGAAGCAAGGCGAAGCAGAATACCCAGCGCATCATCACACATATTCAGACCATCTCAGAACGCACAGGCGACAATATCACCTACGAAGAGCGCATAGCGAAAGGCGACAGTTTCCATATCCACAAAGAACTCCATACATATACCTCCCTTCCCTTTAGGGAGAGGACGGGGGTAGGCTTGATTATCCTCACAGCCAGCCGAGAATATGGTTTGGACGATTGGTTGTTTGGTCCACCAGAGCAGTATGTCATTCGCCATAGTCCAGTGCCCGTGATGCTTGTTAATCCGCGTGCTGACCTCTTTTCGCTATGTGACTAAAGAAAAATCGGCATTTCTCTTGCGTATATCCACAAAAAGCAGTATCTTTGCAAGTTATTTTGACACAAGACATATGAACGAATTTTTAGAATTGGAAGAACAGGTACTTCGTATGATAAAAACGGTCTATGACCCCGAAATACCTGTAAATATATATGAATTAGGACTGATTTACCGTATCGACCTTGCAGGCGATGGGGTATGCAATATTGACATGACGCTAACCGCCCCCAATTGTCCCGCGGCGGATTTTCTCGTAGAGGATGTGAAGCAGAAAGTAGGTTCGGTGGACGGTATTGAGACTGTGAATGTAAATATCGTCTTTGACCCCGAATGGAACAAAGACATGATGTCCGAAGAAGCCAAGTTGGAGTTGGGATTTTTATAGGCGATTAGGCGAGAGGTTAGAGGCGATAGGCATGGTATATTTTTTAAGTGATGCGCATTTAGGTTCGAGGGCTATTGATAACCCGCAAGCTCATCAGCAGACCCTGATTGACATGCTCAATGGCATGGCTAAGGATGCTACGGCCATATACCTGCTCGGAGATATATTTGACTTCTGGTGTGAGTATTTCTGGCGCGATAGGAGTAAGGAGCAGTACCGTCCTTTCCTGCAAACGCTCCGTGCCATCACCGACAAAGGTATAGCCGTGCACTTCTTCATTGGTAACCACGATATTTGGACTTTCGGTTGGCTGGCTAAGGAGACAGGTGTTCAGGTGCACCGTAAACCCGAGAGCATACTGCTCAATGGCAAGCGCATTTTTCTCGCTCACGGCGACGGATTGGTACCCAGCAACTACTTGCAACAAATGCCAAAGAAGATACAAAAGAAAATCAGACAATTCGTTTTCCTACGCAAAGTCTTTCACAACCCCGTATTGCAATTTCTCTTTCGACTGCTCCCCCCTGCATGGGCTAACGAGTTTGGTTACGAATGGGCAAAGAATAGTCGTTTGAAAGAGTTATCACACCCTTGTCCGTACAAAGGTGAAGACAAGGAGGAATTGGTACTCTTCGCCAAGGAGCAAGAGCAAAAGGGCAATCACCACGACTATTACATCTTTGGTCATCGCCATATTGAACTGGATTTGATGCTCAGTCGCGATAGTAGAATCATGATTCTTGGCGACTGCTGGCAACAATTCACCTACGCGAAGCTGGATGGGACTACCATGACCATGGAGATGATAGACAACGAAAATCTTTTTTAAGAAGACAACATAAACAACTTGCGCGGCAATCAAATAGCACCCCATTCGCCCACGAGGCTCATCGGGGACCCCGCACTCCCTGCCGCGCTTCAAGGATAATATTATGGCACATACAAGAGAAGAACAATTAAAAGCTTTTGACCGTCTGTTGACGGTGATGGACGAACTACGCGAGAAATGTCCTTGGGACAGAAAACAGACATTTGAGAGTCTGCGTCAAAACACCATAGAGGAGACCTACGAACTCGCCACAGCGCTGTTGCAAAACGATATGAACGAGATTAGTAAGGAGTTGGGCGATGTGCTCTTGCATGTCGTTTTCTACGCTAAGATTGGTAGTGAACTTGGAGCGTTTGATATGGCTGATGTTTGCAATAAAATCTGCGACAAGTTGATATTCCGCCATCCACATGTATATGGCGAGTTTGCAGCCAACAACGCGAAAGAGGTGTGCGAGATGTGGGAACAAGTAAAGTTGAAAGAGAAAGGTGGCAATAAAACCGTACTGGCAGGTATCCCAGATGCATTGCCTGCATTGGTGAAAGCCTATCGTATTCAAGACAAAGTTGCAAATGTAGGTTTTGATTGGGAAAAGCGCGAGGATGTGTGGGCAAAAGTCAAAGAGGAAATCGCTGAGTTTGAAGCAGAAATCGAGCATATGGACGAAGAGAAAGCCACCGAAGAGATGGGTGACTTATTCTTTGCGTTGGTGAATGCAGCACGCTTGTATAATGTTCGTCCCGATAATGCATTGGAGAAAACCAATGCAAAGTTTATCAAGCGGTTCAACTACATTGAGCAAAAGGCAAAAGAAAAGGGTCAATCCCTCAACGAGATGACCCTAAACGAGATGGAAGCCCTTTGGCAAGAAGCTAAAGTGAAAGGTTAACACCTAACTACTTTTCTTTCACAGGAATGTAGAACTTCGCAGAGGAAGTTGGATAATAAGAAGTGCTGGTCACAGTCAGCTTCAGATTAGTGCCACCCTTCACAAGCGGAGTAAAATACATCGGGAATGATAATCCATATAACCCTGGATCAAAGCAGAATTTACCTGAGGTAGTATCCGATTCGGATGTTAGCACACTTTTCGTGGAATCAGAGAGGAAATACCACAAATCCATATGGTATTTTTCCCAATCTATTTTCACCGAAACCAAGTCACTTGTATGTGTATCAAATTTCAGAGCAAAAAACACAGTATCACCAATAAAGATAGTATCTAATTTGTACGCTTGATTATCATTATCGTAAAAAAGTTCTGTGATAGTATCTTGTGCGCTAACCAACGAATCATCTTCAAATACGGGGTTTACATAAAAGAAAGACCCGCCAATAGAAGGACTATATTGAGGTTCGGTGTACTCCAAACAGCTTGTCATAAGACCAGCGACCACTACCAAAACGGAAAAAAGAAACAACTTACGCATAATATATTGAACAATTAATAGTTAATAATTAATATTTATTGTATTTTGCATTTTTGATACAACAAACGGGTCTTGCGACCCGTTGTGCGGCATAAAGGACTCGAACCTTCACTCCTCTCGAAACTAGATCCTAAGTCTAGCGCGTCTACCAATTCCGCCAATGCCGCAGAGGTGATTTTTGAAATCGGCTGCAAAGGTACTACAAAAAATGCACATACGCAAACTTTTTAGAGAAAAAGTTTACTTTTGGACAAAAAATCGAGGAAAGCGCATGTTGGCGCGCGCAGTTGTAGTTTATTATTAATCGAATATGAGCGAAACTTTTTATCATAATTTACCCAATGGGTTGCAAATTGTACACCGCAAGACCAGTTCTCCCGTCGTTTATGTAGGCATCATGATTGGAGCGGGTACGCGCCATGAGCAGCCCAACGAGAATGGCATGGCGCACTATATAGAGCATTGTCTATTCAAGGGCACAGAACATTATACCGCCCGCCAAATTATCAATCACATCGAGGGTATCGGTGGAGAAATCAATGCTTATACCACCAAAGAGGAAACCACTTTCTACGCCGCTACCCTACGCCAACACTTCCGTACGACGCTACACTTATTGGCGGATATGGTATTACGCCCTACTTTTAATAAGAAAGAAACGGATAAAGAAGTAACGGTTATTCTTGATGAGATAGAGAGTTATAATGATTCGCCCAGCGAACTGATTTATGATGATTTTGAGAATATGATTTTTGAGGGTAGTTCGTTGGCAATGCCTATTTTGGGTACAAAAAAAACACTGAAGCGCATTTCTAAATCCCCGACATATCCACTAAAGTGGATGTCGCAGCACTATCGTCCTGAGCGTATGGTGCTCTTTGTGCTGGGTGATGTCAGCACGAAGCAAGTAATCGCGGCTGCGGAGAGAGAATTAGGAGAAACTCATAGTATATATAGCGCTTATAGCTCCAATAGTAGTTATAGTCCTACTAATATAGATAATCTCACAGGTGCTGATAGTGCTACTACTCGTGTTTACAAACGCCACACCCACCAAACGCATATCATGCTTGGTTCGCATGCCTACCCTATCGGTCATCCAAAGCAACTGACAATGTATTTGCTCAACAATATTTTGGGCGGAGGGAGTATGTCCAGCCGATTGTACCTGAGTCTGCGCGAAAAGCATGGACTGGTATATAGTATTGACTCTCAGGCAGTACCGCTGAGTGATACAGGTTATTGGAATATCTATCTGGCTTGTGAGCCACAGCATAAGGAGCAATGCTTGGAGCTCTGTCACAAAGAGTTGCAGCATCTACGCGAGACGAAGCTGACAGGCACTCAACTCCAACGCGCTTTGCGCCAGTTGGAGGGACAGATGGCTATATCTGCGGAGAATCAGGAGAATAATGCTTTGGCAATGGCGAAGCAGATGCTCTACCACCACCATGCCCCGGCATGGCAAGAGACTTTTGCTAAAGTGCAAAAAATCACTCCAGAGCAACTGCAAGAGGTAGCTAACGAGGTCTTCGCTCCTGAAAAGATTCACACACTACTATACGATTAAATACACAAAACTCCGCGGAAATGCGTTTTTTTTGGCACTTTCCGCGGAGTTTTGCGTTATGTGTCCACTTTTTCGCATTATTTTCTTGTCTATTTGAAAAAAAGCAGTACCTTTGCGCCAAATTACCGAACAAATCAGCGCCAAATTACCGAATTTTCAAATATCACACTAAATATCAACCATTTATGAAAACATACAAAAATAGGATTATTAGCATGCATATCGTCGCCCAGAAGATGGCGTGTATGTTATACCTATTGGCTGCTTAAAAGACTAATCAATCAAAAACGCGACCCCGATGGAGTCGCGTTCTTTATTTTATCTCATTGCGAGATTATTGAATGTCAAGGAGGTGGTGCTATATAGTCACTTTGTTTAACAAGAAATCATATATATTTAGTATCAGTATCCCATCATTATTGCGATATGTAGGTTGCATACCTCCTGCAATAACGACCTTTTGGAAACTATCATTAATAAGTTTAAGCGACTTAAGTTCTTGCTCTTGTTTTTCTGGAGTTGGCATCGCATAGGCAGATTGGATATAAATGCGTTCATCTGCCTTGTTACATACAAAATCCACCTCTAATTGTTTACGCTCGCTTACGCCATTAGCGTTGCGAGTATTTGCAACCACCTGCCCCACATCTATACTATACCCCTTTACACGCAATTCATTATAGATTAGATTCTCCATTAAATGGGTTGGTTCAGTTTGACGGAACTTAATTCGTGCATTACGAAGTCCTAAATCCTCAAAATAATATTTAGCAGGAGTATCTATATATTTTCGTCCTTTGATGTCATAACGCACAGCCTTTTCTATCATAAATGCATCTTGTATATAATCTAGATAGCGCTTAATGGTATCCTTGGATAATTGACTCTGTTTTACAGAAGCGAAAGTGTTAGCAATCTTAGTTGGATTGGTCAAACTACCAATAGAACTAGCTATCACATCTATCAACTCTTCCAAATCATCATCATTTTTAATCGCATAACGCTCCTTAATATCTACCAAATAGGTGTTTGCAAAAAGTTGTGAAAGGTATTGTCTTTTTTGTTGCTCGCTATTCATCACTACCAGTTGTGGCAAACCACCTAATCGCATGTATTCATTGAGATGTTGTTCTGCAAATGGCAATGGTTGCTGTACTGATAGATATTCTGCAAAACTCAAAGGATGTACCCGTACCTCATCACCACGCCCACGGAAAGTTGTTACCACATCCTTAGATAGAAATCTGGCATTACTACCTGTGACATATACATCCAATTGACTATTTTTTAATAATGTATTCAGTGTATCTTCAAAGCGTCGTAGGTGTTGTACTTCATCAATCAAGACATAATACTCCTTGCTATCAGTGATTTGCTGATGGATGTATTCTATTAAGGTCAAAGGGTCACGCAGGTGGTCATTCGTGATATTTTCTAAGTCAATCTTAATGATATGTGAAGGAGCTACTCCTTGAGTTTGCAGGTATTCTGCATACAAGGAGAACAACAAATATGACTTGCCGCTACGGCGCATGCCAGTAATAATTTTGATCATTCCGTTATGTTGGCGATCAATGAGTCGTTTGAGATAAATGGGACGTTGAATTATCATTTCTATTAGCTTTTTTTGCGTATATACGCAATTTTATCGACTGCAAAGGTACTACAAAAAATGCACATACGCAAATAAAGCGAGTATTTTTATTATTTCTATTAGCTTTTTTTGCGTATATACACACTTTTGTCGACTAGCACATTGTCCATATTGGCGTTCATAGTACAAAAAAACGCGACCCCGATGGAGTCGCGTTTTATATTTTATCCTTTTATCTTACGATTTGGGATTAGTCGTAAGTCGAGATTATTGGATATACTTTGTACTTATCGCCTTATTCCACTTAAGAAGAATATCAATATATGAATTTTACCCATTTATCTTTGCGTTTCATCTTCTTGAATGATGTATATTTGGCAATATACATATTTCCTTGTATGAACACATATGGTGGAAGTTCTACTTTCGTTTGTCCCTCACGGATTGGCTGTGACCACACTAAATGTCCTTGTATGTCGTAAACAAAGAGAGTAGCATCATTAAAGGTATGCGATAAATAGATAACATGCACATCTTGGTCATAGGTCATTTGTGTAGTATCTACTCCTATTGTCAAGTATTGCGAATCCATTGGTTCTCCATTTAATGTAATAACACTTCTTGACTTGCTTGGAGCTGTAATATGTTCTTCGCATCCCTTATTACCATCTGTAGCTTGCACTTGATAAGAATACTTACTATTAGGAGTTAATTCAGTAAAGACATAATTTTGACTCGTAGTTAGTGCTGTTATCTCTATTCCCTGTTGGATATAATTTATTTTTTCATCACATGTAGCGGTAAAAGCATCCACAGCAGTTCCTTTACCACCAAGATCAATATACGATAAACGGAATTGTATATATTCCTTTTCAGCATCGTAGTCTTTTGTCAATGTTTTTCGTTTTGTAGCACTTGTGACATAGAAAGTATCTTTTGTCAGCCAATCCTTACCATCTTGACTTGCCTCTAATAACAACATTCCCATTGTATCAACATCCGCCGTATAAGCATTTGCCCACAAAGAGACTTGGGTAACAGCAACAGGATAGAAGGGTGACACAATCATATCACCCGTATTTTTATAAAGCAAGGAACGCACACCATCTTTCTTGGCAGCAGTGGTAGTAGTTGTAATATTGCTTTGCCATCCTTCCTCTTCAATAGACTCTACATTATCAAAATGCTCAAACCCTTGTACGAAATCAGTAGTACCCTCTGATGTTTCGTACAAACTAAGGAAATATGCTTCTGCATCTTTAACGGGTTTCCAACTTATTTCAAAAGAATATGGTGTGATATTCTTTTCCTCATTCAGTTCAGGTGTAGTTACATATGTAGGACGCGTTGCTATTCCACTGAGCGGAATAGAAGTCATACTTGTCCTTGTTTTCACCGTAATCAGCGATGTTTCTACTTCACATTTGCGTCTTTGCGGATTGTAACTCACATAGAAAGTAGCATCCATTTTTCCGTCTTCTCCTACTGTATCTTTCAGTGTTATAGAGCGTTTCCAATACGGACTTGTGCGTTGGTTTATTGCAGTGGTGTTATTGGTAATGTAGAAATTTCCTGATTTGGGAAGGTCAACTGTAGCAACTTCTCCTTCCGTTAAATTTTCGCCCACAAGACGAATGGAATATGCTTTCCAATTCTCCGTCTTATTATTATCATTTAATTGTGTTTCGATATACA
Source organism: Paludibacteraceae bacterium (assembly GCA_017628395.1). Lineage (GTDB taxonomy): Bacteria > Bacteroidota > Bacteroidia > Bacteroidales > Paludibacteraceae > Colicola. Next base: position 11,303 of record JAGBZD010000104.1, read on the forward strand.
ACTCATTAGGAAGTGCAGAGAGGATACCATCGCCAGGTTTAACATACACAAACTCCAACACATTTCCCTTTTCACTAATATTATAAATAGTCTGATCACTGAGCAATGTATTATTATGGAGTTTTGGAACAAATGATGTTACTCCTCCCGTACCTGGATATGCATCCGATGGTGACGAATCTGATTTTCTTCCTGCAGCTTCTTCCAAGTGCATGCGCATCGGTTCACCATTATTTGGCGTATTATCCGTCCATGCTTTAGCACTATAATCAATATGCCAAGCCAGCATACCCTTTCCTGGCAGATATGCATCCCAACCTGTCCTTGTACGATATTCTATCATAAAAAACTCGTTAGGAGAAGGAGAATTTCCTATCAAATTATGTTCGCTCGCAGCAATGAGATACGCCGAATTACTTTCAGTTAACGATTGCATTGTATAGATGCCCGGAGTTTTTAGTTGTTCAGGTTTGAGCCAGCCAAGATAGAATCGTTCATAACTACTATAAGTAGGAGGGGTATTGCCGTAATTATTGTAATTACCCGAAGCCATAATTGTCCATGCACCTACCGTGTATTTGCCGTAATTTGTGTCGTACCAATCTGGCAAACCTAACACATGACTAAACTCATGGCAAAAAGTGCCTACTCCACACATAACTTTTCCACCACTACCTTTCAATTCGGATGTACATGCATAGGTTGTAATTTGTTTTTTATCCAATACAATATTCTTATATTGAAGATTATGTGAGTGTGGCCAAATTGTATTCTCACTTGCTCCCTCCGCTTGATTATGCCCTGCATAGTAGAAAAATATATTATCCACTTTACCATCTCCATTGGTATCGTATTGAGAGAAGTCAACATCTTCATCCGCAAGTTGAACAGCTTCTATGAAAGCCGCATGTACATTTTTATCATGTGTATCTCCCACTTGTTCTCCATAGTATGCCACATTTTGGCTGAGTGTATATGGACCGTACACATCGAAATCTGGTTGGAAGACACTATCAGAACAAGCGATAAAATAGTCACGACAAGATCCAGTCGCATTATTATCACTATATCCAGACTGGTTCAAGAGATTGTGAAATGCTTGTTGTGTATATTGGAACTTAACATCTTTAAATTCTAACAATATCACCAAACTACGCGCACTTCCTTCGAGCGGGAATCCTCCCACCATTTGCTTTTGTCTTATTTGTCTTCTTTGATTGATTTCTTCAACTTTGCTTTCAGTAGGGAATTGTCCACGAATGAGATTACCCTCCATATCGGTTATGTAAGAGTGAAACTCATCACCATATTGGCGAACCTTTATCCATGAACCATCTTCTAATTGCATCATAAAAGGTGTAGGATCTGCCATCACGGCAAAAGCAGAAAGAGCAACAACATATGCTGCCAATAATAGGAATATCTTTTTCATTTTTGCATAATTATCTATTTCAGGGTGCAAAGTTACAAAAAAAATATCACATATGCAAATCTTTGCTGTTTTTATAACTAAAAAGTTTTACTTATAAAAACTTATAAAAAACATGAGAGAGCAAGCATATGCTCACTCTCTCTCGTTTCTATTGAATTAAGGGATTACTTATTTCTTGTGGAAAGTCTTGTTATCCTTATTACCTTTGAACTCTGGCATCTCTTTGTGGTACTTAGCCATGTTACCAATTGTGTACTTGCGTGCAGAAGTAGCCTCTTCATCAGATTGTGTTTCCCACAAGCCATTCACATCAAATACGCGATTGATAGTAGAGTAGTCATATGGTTTAACGAGTTGGATCTCTCCGCCTTGACCCTCAACAAAGGTACTCTCATAGTGCTCCATATCCACTGCATAGCCATAGAGGCGGTCTTGAGCTGTAATATTAGCCCATGTAACATCAGCAGCGAACATTGCAGGGATTTCCTCACCTGTCTCAGCATCTACATCTGGATCTAAGAAAAGGAGACGGTTGATGTGACCAGAATAGAGTGCATAGTCCAAATCCAATCCTGAAGTACTATTTTGTCCAATCATCGCTCCCCATGTATATTGCGACATTTCGCCATATGCAACATTGATATCAAAGTCTTCTGGCAAAGAAGAAGAGTACATGGTTTGAACCCAATCGCCGTATGTTTCAACATCGATTTGACCAGCATCGCAAGTATATGGCAGATATTCACCATTGGTGTTTTCTACTTTAAAACCACCGCCACCAACATAGTATCCAATATACATCTCATCAGCAGGGTCTTGTACGCCTGTAATAATCCAGAATGGCACATTAGGGAACTCCATTACGAGTCCATCACCAGCAAAACCTACACCACTAACGAAGTTAGCATTTCCATCCCATGCATAAATAACTGTAATAGTATGCAATTTACATTCATACATCAAGCTATCGCCATCAAGGTCAAGCAAAGTATCCACAGCAGGCACTACAGGAGTGAATTCACCAAAGAGTCCGTAATCAAGGACATTAAACTCATCATAGAAAGCATCAGCAGTAACAGTAACCAAGCACTCAGCAGTTTTGTCACCTGCCTTGGCTGTAATAACAGCAGTACCCTCTGCTAACGCAGAAACCATACCACCACCAGTTACAATTGCTACAGCATTGTCACTTGAAGCCCAAGTCACAGCAGTACCAGCAGGATCAACTGTAGCTTTAAGCATTTCTTCAGCACCAATAGAGAGTGTCAACTCTGTCTTGTCTAATGTAACTGAATTAACCAGATTAGTAGGTTCCTTTTGTTCTTGATTTTGTTCACAACCAACCAAGAATAGTGTTGCTAATGCAACTGCGATAAAACCAATCTTTTTCATGTTTGTGTTGTTTTAAATAATTAATAAATGATGTTAACTAATACTATAATTCTTATAGATTTATATTCGACTCTTAATTTTGCTTAACAGCCAATTCCGTTGTACTTCTGAGGAATGGGTTGTAATATTGCTCACCAGAAGGTATCTCAAATGTGAATTGTCTCATAGAACTTTCAGCATTTGGATCTGGAGTCTTGTTAGAGCGCTTGTGGTTGTCACCTAAAGAGACTTGTTTTCCGAAACGACGGAATGTTTGCAAGCCAAAACCTTCTCCCCAAAACTCAGTTCTCCAATTGTAACGAATTTCTTCCAGCAAAACTGTATTGTCGCTGAGTGAAGTTTTCCATGCTTCATAATCCGCAACTTTTTCTGGCAAAGTTCTTTGATCTGTAATAGCCAGCAAATACTTTTGTGCGTTAGCATTGTCATTTATTCTGCAATATGCTTCAGCAGCAATGATGTATGCCAACTCTGTACGCATATATACATTATCGCACAACCAGTCACGATCAATCTCCTCTGCTTTAGGTTTACGCTTGTAATTATTCTTTTGCTTAGCAGCAGGGCTATAGAATTTGCCATCAGGCGCATATTGACATTCTTTAGTTGCCTCATAGATGTTATTGAACCAATATTGTCGAGCATCCCATTTCTTATCTTTGATTGATTTCAACAGGAGTTCATCAATACCTTTAATATCTCCAGCCCATGCATATGAATAGGAGAATACATCAACTTGTCCGAAGAAAGAACCGAGTGCTGTAGTTGTCTCTACACTCACATCTTGTCCCCACACCCAGTTGTTGTTTGCAACATCGGCAAAACCAGTTGTCAAGAGTTGACTATAAGGCAACAGGGTATGTGTGGTGTTGTTGATAAATTCCTCTGCATATTTAGCAGCATTTTCATTATCTCCTTTGTTTAGATAGAGGTAAGCAAGGGTGAGTCGTGCTACATCGCTATTCATTTCGTGTTTGATAGTACGCACCATTCCCTCATTTTCCAATATATCAAAGTAGTAAATTGCATCTTTAAGGTCACTTTCTGCTCTTCTGTAAACATCCTCTGCACTTGAGAGAGGTGCACCAATGATAGTATCTGCTTCAGTTACTTCCTCTGTATAAACAGGCACACTCATATAATCATCAAGCGTATATCCTTGAGTAATTATTTGTTCAGGCGTATAGCAGAACCATTTTTGCAAATTAGCATATGCCCATCCACGCATCGCCAACACCTCTGCATAATAGAAGAACGACTCTGCATTCGCAAGAACAGTATCCACTTCCATAAGCCCCTCTTTTCCGACTTGTGCATGTACCGCATTAATAGCCTTGTTTGTCAGTCGAATAATGTCATAATAGTATGACCAAAGATAAGCGCGTCGTGCATAACTTTGACCCAACTCATCCGAATAGAACCAGCCATAATTCTGTGTTGTCATCGCCATATCGCCACATGTCAGGTCGCCATACATATCAATAGAGCGTTGTCCAAACACATCGTGATCTCCGTACTGATACATCATGGCATATACACCCATGACAGAACCTTTAAGTACTCCGTCCATGTTTTGATATTGCTCTTCGGTAATAGTACTACCTCCTGGCTGTTGGTTAAGCCAGTTGTCGGAGCAAGAGGATAACAAGACTGCAATTGTTAATCCAATAATATATAATGTCTTTTTCATATCAATTAATTTTAATAAGTTATACTCTATTTTACTACTACTTTTTTATTAGAACGATAATTTAATACCTCCCATAATGGTAGAAAGTGGACTATATGCGTGTGTATCAGAGCTACCAGTAAATGAGGTCATTGGGTTATAACCTTTGCGTGCAGTAGCGATAGCAAGGTTATTAGCCGATACATACAAGTTCAAACGATTGAGTTTGATTTTCTCAATCAGTTTCTTTGGGAAGTTATAACCTACTTGAATGCTATTGAGCGAGAAATATGAGTTGCTTGTTAAGAAACGAGTAGATGCCGTATTCGCATACTGGTCAAACTCACCTCCTCCGTTACTAAGTCGAGGAATATCCGTATTCTTATTCGTTTCAGTCCAAGACTTTCTCATGTCCACATGCCAGTTGTGTTTGCCGACTTGATCATTAGCCATAAGGGCGAGGTATGTATAGTCATATCCATAACCGCCGATACGATAACTTGTTGCTATATCAAGTGTTACACCATATGCCTCCAAAGAAATACCCAATCCACCATCCAAGTCTGGCAAATAAGATTTGTTAACATATTGAAGTGTACCATAAGATAACGCATCGCTTGTTGTTGTAGCCACCAAGTGTCCTTCTGCCTCTGGGTGCTCTTGCAGATATTGATAGAGTGAAGAAATATAATTATAAGATTGTACTCCATTCTCATCAATGTAAGCTTGTCCGAGTCCTCCAAATCGGTCATCGTAGTATGCCTCATACAATGCATTACCCGTCTCAGCGTCCACACCTGCATACACATAGGTATAGTGATCATACATAGAGTGTCCTAATGACATCGCACCATTCATAATCATGCGTACAGGATTGCCATTTTCATCCGTATAGTCAACAGGCATTTGGAGCATTTTATTCTTGTAGTGTGCGCCATTGAAACGGATATCCAACTTCACATTACGCTCATTAACGGCATGAACTTTGAATGTAAATTCAACACCTTGGTTCATCATTTTAGCATCGTTGGTAGGAACACTGCTATATCCTAAAGAAGGAGCTACTGCGCGGCTAAAGAGCATATTGTCAGTCACCTTGTAGAAATAGTCGAGTTCCATATCTACCCATTTTCCAAAAGAGAGCTCAAGACCTAAGTCCGTAGTATTGGTGCGCTCCCAAGTCAATTCTGGGTTACCTTTTCCTGCCCAAATGTATGCAATTTCATCGTTTACATTTTGAATAGTGTATAAATCGGTGTAAGCATACAACGAACTTATTTGGTTACCAAGCACACCCCAAGAAAGACGGAGCTTACCATTTTTGAGCCATGATATACCACTCATAAATTCCTCGTTCGTGAACGACCATGAAGCACCTACAGAACCAAAGTGTCCCCAACGATGTCCTGGAGCATAACGCGAAGAACCATCCGCACGGTAGTTAGCTGTGATACCATACTTTTCTGCATACATGTATGTAGCAGAAGCGAGGTAAGAGTCCATAGTAAATCGAGAGGTATTACCCTCAATGCTCTGCATTTGTATAGCATTACCCAACTCAAGGCTTTCACCATCGGCGAGATTGGATTTGTAGCCATACACATACGACTCGTTATACATGTATGTTTCGTGTCCTGCAATAGCTCGTATGCTATGATCTCCAATCGTTTTGTTATACTCAAGCAATTGTTGTGCAGAGAGTGTTAATAAATTAGCAGATTGCTGTGCTATGCGTCCCAATCCAGCAGCATCACCATACCATTTATTTGTAAGATTTGAATAAAGATTATTATAGTAGTGAGTACCAACAGTAACTATCAATTTCAAGTCTTTATAGAACTTAAATTCGAAACTTGCTTTTGCGTCAAGAGAGTTCTGCACTTGTCTCTCTTTATCCACAAGGAGTGCACCCGCAGGATTGATACCCATACCAAATGAACGACCGATGGAATTACCAGCAAGGTCGGCATCTCCGTAGTCATATGCAGGACCACCTGTACGAGGGTCAATAGCAATATTACCCTCTGAATCACGCAAATATACAGGATAAATGGCAGGAATAGCATTCACATAATAGAAACCATTGTTCATTGCACCATCACCATCTTGGTTAGGAGCGTTGAAACTGGTATATGAATACGCAATATTCAAGTTCGCCTTGAGCCATTTCTTAGGTTGGTAATCAAGGTTCGAACGCACATTGAAACGGTCAAAGTCTGACCCTTGATAATATCCCTCATCTTTAAGATAACCAAATGAAGTATAATAGCTAAGTTTCTCTGTACCACCGTGCAGTTTCACACTTGCTTCTGCTTTTTGTCCAACACGGAAGATAGCATCTTTCCAAGACTCCAAATTCTCATAACCAGGACGACGATTAGCCGTAGGATCAAATGTAGGATTCAATTGACCATAATTATCGAATGGCATAATCAACAACGATCCTTTGCGATCCCACAAATTGTAATAAACTGGCAATCCACCTTGAGAATAAAGTGTATTATTAGCCGACTTGATTGAATTGCTCTCGCTTTGAGTTTTCTCTACACGATAGTAGTTATAAAGACTTTGCCATGACAATGCAACATACTCTTCTGGGCTTGTGATAACATCATACAGAGGAAGAAGACGCATATTTGCACCATATTTCACATCTACATCAATCTTGCCCTCCTCGCCAGAGTTACCCTTCTTGGTAGTAATCACCACCACACCATTCGCGCCACGCGATCCGTAGAGCGAAGTAGCAGTAGCATCTTTCAAAATAGTAGTAGAAGCGATATCACCTGGATCAATAGAAGAGATGTCACCATCGTATGTCACACCGTCTACCACATAAAGAGGTTGTGTATTTCCATTCAATGAACCAACACCACGCACAACAATGGTAGCATTGGTACCAGGTTGACCAGAAGTATTTACCACTTGCACACCTGCAACCTCACCAGCAAGTGCTTTAGAAATCTCAGTAGCATTCTTTTTGTCAATAGCCTCAGCATCTACTGCTTGAGCAGAACCAGCGAAACTACCTTTAGACACATTACCATAACCAGTAACGACAACCTCTTGAATCATCTCGGTAGCCTCATGAAGCACCACCTTCACATACGATTGAACTGGCACCTCTTGGGTCTTCATACCCACAAAACTAACAACTAACACCTTAGCGTCATCAGCGACCTCCAAAACGAACTCGCCATCATAGTCAGAAATTGTACCAACAGACGAACCCTTCACCATTACACTCGCACCAATAACTGGCTCGTTGTTAGCATCCAAGACTACTCCGCTAACTTGTTTCGCAGCCAACATCGAAAGACTTACGAAACCTAAAACCAAAAGCGTAAAAATCTTTTTCATTATTTATGTATTTTTGAATTAATATACTAATATCCTTTCCCGCACCAACCAAAAATCTACTACTATTTCAGCAAAGATACGAAAAAGTCGCGCAAAATTACAACTTTTTTTCGAAATATGCAAATATTTCTCTCAAAAAATACAAAAAAATATGTTTTATAGCATATTTATCAACAGCCCAGTAGAAAAAAACTGCACTTATACGGGGAGTTTTACAAAACCAAAATTACTCAAAATTGAGAGCAAAAGTATTTTGCACTACCAAAATTGTAGTATATTATACAAAATTAACCAAAATTATTAGGGAAGTATATAGACGCGGACACTTTATATCTCCTTGCCCTAACGGGCAGAAATCTAAATAAATCTTTTTTTGCCACGCTATAGCCACGCTTTTACAAGGTACTCCGTAATAAATTGCCACCGTCTCCTCACATCGCCTTGAGCGATGCTCGTGCGACTAAATCTTAAGTAAATGAGGAGAAGACAATACTTCATATCTCCTTGCCCTAACGGGCAGAAATCTTATAAATCTTATTTTGCTCGTTACACTCGCCCTATGTACTCCGTAATAAATTGCAGCCGCTCCTTCGTCGAAATGGGCTTGCAAGATGAAACTCGCGTGCGAGTTTGGCTTGCCGCCATTTCTCCTCTCCCCAAAAATCGACAGATTTTCGGGGACCCCGATAGGCCTTGAGCGATGCTCGTGCGCTTAATCTTAAGTAAATGCGGCGGGAACAGCAATGAACTCAAATAAAGCAATCCAACAACTTATTTTACTCCATTTTTAACGGCGAATTGGGCGAATAACAACACACACATTAATAAAAAACGCGCGCGCGTGATAAGATTTGAGGTTCCATTGGATTCGAATTCGCCTACAAAGTGATTAGAATAACTAACTTATCACTAATTTATCACTAACTTATCACTAATATACAGCTAATAATTAGACAGACACGGGACGCTGAAAACTGAAAGGCGAAAAGTGAAAGGTAAAAACTAAAAACAAAAGGGAACTATATACATGTTGACACTTACTATCTCCTTGCCCTGACGGGCAGAAATCTAAATAAATCTTTTTGCCACGCTACAGCCACGCTTTTACAAGGTACTCCGTAATATATTACCACCGTCTCCTCACATCGCCTTGAGCGATGCTCGTGCGACTAAATCTTAAGTAAATGTGGCGGGAACAACACGAAGTGTCAACTGATATATAAATTCCAAACAAAAACACCCCACTTTTCACCACTTTTATAACAAACTCCATAAAACGCTGATTTTCTTTTACTTTAATTGTTGATAACTTTGTTGAAAACATACTGAAAAACATCTTGAAAAATTTTTTGTGGGGAAAAGTGGGGAAATATCAAATATTTTTTGTAACTTTGCAGCGGAATTCGAAAAAAAGGGGAGATTTATACGAACGACAACATAGACAACTTGCGCGGCAATCAAAAGCACCCCAAAAAGTCACGAACTTTTTCGGGGACCCCGCACTCCCTGCCGCGCCCAAAAGAGAAAAACAACAAGAAAAAATTAACATTCTGAAATAACAACATGAACACATTTATTGGAAACATAGAAGCACGGTTGGACGGAAAAGGTCGCGTGTTTATTCCTGCAAGCTACCGCAAAATACTTGCAGAGATGGGTTCGACGCATATCATCATGCGCAGAGATACCGATAATGAATGTGTTATCTTCTACCCCGAACATGTGTGGCACAAAAAAGTGAGCGAACTACGCAACGCCCTCGACGAATGGGATCCAGAAGACCAAATGATACTCATGCAGTTTATGTCCGAAGCCGAAATACTGGACATGGACAGTCAAGGACGCGTACTGCTGCAAAAGAAAAACTTAGAAATGATTAACGCACAACAAGATATACTATTTGTTGGCTTGCTTGACCGCTTCGCCGTATGGAACCCAACAGCGTTCGCAGAAAAACAAATGCCACAAAAAGACTTGGCAGAGCGTATCAGAGCAAGAATGAAATCGACATCCCAGCCTAAACTATAATTGAGGGGAAGTATATACGAGTTGACACAACAACGGAAAACAACAAGAATTATTTAAATCAACAACATTAACAACTTTATCCAACAACATTGCGCGGCAATCAACTCCCTGCCGCGCTCAAGAAAAAAACATAAAGTGTCAGCAAGTACATAAATCCCTAATTAAGAATGATGAATTATGAATTTGAAATTCAGTAAGAACCATTAAACCAACTAAACTATGAATGAGATTTATCACATTCCCGCAATGCTGAGAGAGACAATCCAAGGGTTGAATGTTCAACCCTTTGGGTTGTATGTGGATGTAACCTTCGGAGGCGGTGGACACTCGAGGGCAATATTGGAAGCCCTTCGAGCTGTTCAGGATGGTGTAGAATTGTGTAGCAGTGGGGTAGAATTGTGTAGCGGTGGGGGCAAGTTGTATTCGTTTGATCAGGATTTGGATGCATACAAGAACGCCATGCAGAATAGTTCAGAGTTGTTTAGAATGGTTCAGAATGGTTCAGAATGGTGTAGAATGGTTCAGAATGGTGTAGAGTGGCAGTTTGTACACAGCAACTTCCGCTACCTGCGGAACTTCATGGACTACTACGGCGTAGAACAAATAGACGGACTACTGGCAGACTTAGGCGTGTCGTTTCACCACTTCGACTGCCCCGAACGCGGATTTAGTTTCCGCTTCTCCGCACCACTCGACATGCGCATGAATCAGTCTGGCGGCAAAACCGCAGCCAACATACTCAATACCTACAGCGAAGAAGACCTCGCGCGCGTACTATATCTATATGGAGAAATGAACAACTCGCGCCAAATCGCAAAGAAAATCGTAAAAGCAAGAGAACAAAAAGCCATTGAAAGAACTGAGGAGTTGGTAAGTTTGGTTATAGGACGCCCTGTCGGGCTATTGGACGCTGCTCCGCAGCTATCGGATAATGGGAATCGGGAGTTGGATATACCTGCGGGAGCGAAGAAAGAGTTGGCAAAGTTGTTCCAAGCATTGCGCATAGAAGTGAATGACGAAATGGGCGCCCTGCGCGAAATGCTACTCGCAGCCAAAGACCTACTGAAACCCGGCGGCAGAATAGCCATACTAACCTACCACTCACTGGAAGACAGAATCGTGAAAAACTTCCTGCGCTCAGGAAACCTTGAAGGCACAATAGAAAAAGATTTCTACGGAAACATACTCAGTCCGTTCAAAGTACTCGAAAAAGGACGAACTGCCAGCGCAGAAGAAGTGGAACAAAACCCCAGAGCACGAAGCGCAAAACTACGCGTGGGGGAGAAAGTGTAGGGTGTAGGGTGTAAAGTGTAAAGTGTAAAGGAAAGAGATATGATAAAGTTATTACGGGACATATTAAGTGGCGATATATTTGCTACACAATGGTTTAGAAATCAATACAAGTTAATTGTCTTGATTTGCGGTTTGTTCTTTGTATATATCTACTTCGGCTATCAAGCAGAAAGACAACAACAAAAACTCAACAACCTGAACAAAGAACTACAAGATGCACACTTCACACAACAAACCATCAACGCACAAGTAATGACCCTGACCCGACAATCATCCATCGCACGACTGCTGGAAGAACGAGGTAGCCTACTCAAAGAAAGTCATCAATCTGCCATCAAAATAGAATAACCGATACAAAAAACCACAAACTATGAGCGAGAAAACAAAAACAACCATCATCACCTTTGCCATCATCTTTATCCTAATAACAATAGGTTTTGGCGCCGTGATTGCGAAAATCATCTACCTCCAAACGGTAGAGTACGACAAATGGGAACAACTGAGCGGTGCTAATCGCACCAAAACCACTTATCCCATCCCTGCCAGAAGAGGCAACATCTACGATGCAGAAGGACGACTACTCGCCAGCAGTATTCCTCAATACGCCATTTACATGGACACGCGCGTGGAAGCCCTGAACCAAGACAACGGAGCGCTGTTTTGGCAATATGTGGATTCCATCGCCAATGGTTTGAGCCAAGTACTTGGCGACAAGTCCGCAAGCGACTACCGTCAGAAAATCGTTAGCGCCTACAGAGGACGAAGCGTGAAAGAACGCGACATACGACTGACAACAACCCGCGTAAGCTACACCCAAAAGAAAGAAATAGAACAACTGCCATTGATTAGCAGAGGATACTACAAAAGTGGTATCTATTTTCGCGATATGAACCGCCGTTCTAAACCCTTTGGCAGTTTGGGCAGTCGCACCATTGGTAGTATTTACGGAGAAAATGGTCATGGCAACGCAGGTATAGAAAAACGATTTGATGAATACCTCTGCGGCAAGGATGGCGAGAGCCGTTTGGACCGCGTGGCAGGTAGGAAACAACACATACCTATTCGCGAAGCAGAAAGCGGAGCAGACATTCACACCACGCTGGATGCGAACCTAATGGATATTTGCGAAAGCAGTTTGCGCAAACAAATCACAAAAAATCAAGCCGATTGGGGCTGCGTAATCCTAATGGAGGTCGAGACAGGCGAGATAAAAGCCATCTGTAATCTGGATTTGAATCAGGAGAACGGACAATATTACGAATCAGCCAACCATGCAGTGATACGCGTAGAGCCCGGCTCTACATTCAAGACAATATCTCTCATGGCCGCCCTGGACGACGGCAAAATAGCCATTGACGACAGCGTTGAAGTATGGCGAAAAGGCTGGCGATACCACTCCGTTTCGCACACCGATGCACACCCCGCAGATACCACCTACTCTATTCGCCAAGCATTGGCCGTGAGTAGTAACATCGCATTAGCACGCATCGTAACAGAAAGCTACAATGGCAGCGCACAGAAATTCGTCAAAAAGCTCAAGCACTTGGGATTGATGGATAGTGTTGATTACATCATCCCCGGTGCACAACAAGCCCTAATCACCGTACCCGATGACACCGTGACCATCTCCAAAATGGCATACGGCTACTCTGTAGAACTCAGCCCGCTGCAAATGCTTATGTTCTATAACGGCATAGCCAATGATGGAAAAATAATTTCTCCCGTATTGGTGAACAAGATTTGCAAAGGCGATAAAACCATCGAACGATTTGAAAGCTCGGTAATTCGCAGCAGCATGTGCTCGTCCTCCACCTTGGCAGACATCAAACAATGTTTGCATGATGTGGTATGGGACAACGATTTAGGCACAGCCTCCGTCAATCCTTGGGGCATGCGCAAAGCACAAAGTAAATTGGTGAGCATAGCAGGCAAAACTGGAACGGCACAAATATCCAGCGAACACGGATACAGCAACAAACGCCACCGCATGTCGTTCGTAGGCTACTTCCCCGAAGAAAAGCCACAATATAGTTGCATCTGCGTAATTCATGGACCACGCAACTACGGCTACTACGACGCAGGTATGGACTGCGGCAGTGTGGTGCGCAATATTGCTGAAAAAACAATGGCATACACCAATGAGTATGTCATAGAAAAAGGAAAACTGATATTTGCACAAAAATAAAACAGCCATGTTATTAAGCGATTTATTAAAAAATATTGATGTTGTTCGTGTAGTGGGCAACAGCCAAGTGTCGGTAAGTGGCATTCAATCCGATTCGCGAAAAGTAGAAAAAGGACATGTGTTCGTAGCACAAGCAGGTACAGCTGTGGATGGACACACTTTTATCACTCAATGCGTGGAGCGAGGCTCAGTGGCTATTGTCTTGGACAACCCCACTTATATGCCTTCGGAGAGCAATGGCGTAGTGTATATTCAGGTGAAAAACAGCGATGAGGCTTTGGGCAAAATGGCACACTATTGGTATGGCGAACCCACGAAGCATCTGCAACTGGTGGGCGTAACAGGCACCAATGGCAAAACAACGACCGCAACCCTACTCTATCGCCTCTTCAAAGCATTAGGAAACAAAGTGGGATTGCTATCTACCGTGGTTAATTATGTAGATGAGACAGCCATTCCAGCCACACATACAACTCCAGATGCACTCTCACTGAACGCCTTGCTGGCACAAATGGTAGCAGCAGGTTGCACCTATGCGTTCATGGAAGTAAGTAGTCATGCTATTGCGCAAGAGCGCATTGCAGGACTGGAGTATGCGGGAGCATTATTTACCAATCTGACGCGCGACCATTTGGACTACCACAAGACTTTTGACAACTATCGCGATACGAAAAAGCAACTATTTGACAGATTGAGCAAAGAAGCATTTGCGATTACGAATATAGATGACCGCAATGGACTGGTGATGACACAAAACTGCCGTTGTCGTGTGCTGACCTACTCCACACATAGCATGGCAGACTTTCGCGGAAAGATATTGGAAGAAGGATTCGACGGTATGCTCCTGCGCATACAAAGCACCATCGGAGCAGTAGATACAGAAGTGTTTGTGCCACTGGTAGGACGATTTAATGTGAGCAACTTGCTGCTGATATACGGTTGCGCAGTAGCAATGGGCGAAGATGCCATGGAAGCACTGCGCATACTGAGTGGTCTGTCACCCGTAAATGGTCGCTTCGAAACCATCCATTCGCCCAAAGGCTGGACAGCCGTAATAGACTACGCACACACACCCGATGCCGTGGAGAATGTGCTGAAAACCATCAACGAGATTGTAGCAACCAAAAAACAAACCACATCGGCACAAGTAATAACCGTAGTGGGTTGCGGAGGCAATCGTGACAAAGGCAAACGCCCTATCATGGCACGCATTGCATATGACCTCAGCACGCAATTGATACTCACCTCCGATAATCCCCGAGATGAAGAACCACATGCCATATTGCAAGATATGGCGGCAGGATTAACCCCAAAAGAATTGCAGCGCGTGTTGCTCATAGAAGATCGTGCTTCTGCCATCAAAACTGCATGCGTATTAGCAAAAGGGGGAGATGTGATACTCGTTGCAGGCAAAGGACACGAAGATTATCAAATCATCAAAGGCGTAAAACACCATTTTGATGACCATGAGGTGGTAAAAAGCTGTTTATAGGTGAAAGGTGAAAAGTGAAAGGAGAGAGTTATGATATACGAATTATTTCAATTTTTAAGTGATTTTCCCGGTGCACGATTAATGAGTTATATCTCATTTCGTGCAATTGTGGCTGGCGTGATGGGACTTTGTATCAGCATTTGGGTAGGCGGTTGGTTTATCCAATTGCTCAAACGCAAAAACATCTCTGAAACACAACGCGACGAAAAAACCGACCCATTTAATACCGCCAAGAAAGGAGTGCCAACCATGGGTGGCGTAGTGATTATAGCAGCTATGCTGATTCCATGCCTATTGATGGGCAAACTGAGCAATGTCTATCTGCAATTAATGCTATTGACCACCGTCATCTTAGGTGCCATAGGATTTGCAGATGACTATATCAAAACCTTCCGCAAAAATAAAGAAGGATTGAATGGCTGGATAAAAATTGCGGGACAAATCACATTGGGTTTGATAGTTGGATTAACTCTCCGTTATAGCCCAGAGGCAGTAATGAATGAGCGTGTGAGTTCGCATATCGAAAACAACATTACGGTATTTGAAAAAACATCGGAAGTGAAATCGACCCGTACTACGATTCCGTTTGTGAAAGAACATAACTTCAACTATGCCGATATGTTTTCCTTCTTAGGAGAAAGCAACAAATACAAAGCGGGATGGATCTTCTTCGTGATACTAACCATTTTGGTAGTGGCGGCAGTAAGTAATGGCGCAAACCTCAATGATGGCATGGACGGTATGTGTGCTGGCAACTCTGCCATTATAGGTGTCGCACTACTGGTGCTATCGTATGTGAGCGGCAATGTGGTCTTTGCCGATTACTTCGATGTGATGTATATCCCTGGCAGCGAAGAATTGGTGGTCTTCCTTGCTTCCTTCATCGGGGCATTGATAGGCTTCCTCTGGTGGAACGGTTTCCCAGCACAAGTATTCATGGGCGATACGGGTAGCTTGACCATAGGCGGAATCATTGGTGTTAGCGCTGTGATTATTCACAAGGAACTGCTATTGCCCATTCTGTGCGGTGTGTTCCTGATGGAGAGCGTAAGTGTAATTCTTCAAACACAAGTGTATAAATTTGCAAAGAAGAGAGGAATGCGCATGCGCATATGGAAGCGTACCCCACTACACGACCACTATCGCACTTCGATGGATCAAGTACTACGCTATGACCCCACCTGCAAAGTGCTCTTCAAGGGCAAAGGACAATTGCAACACGAAACGAAAATTGTACTCCGTTTTTGCATTGTAACGCTGATTCTTGCAGCATTGACTATCCTAACATTAAAAATACGATAAACTATGAAACGAATTGTTGTTTTAGGTGCAGGCGAATCAGGTACAGGCGCTGCCATACTCGCAAAGAGCAAGGGCTATGATGTCTTTGTGAGCGATATGGGAGAGATTTCGCCCATGTATCAAGCGCTGCTTGATAAGCACCACATCGCTTGGGAGAGCGGAAAGCACACCCCAACACAGGTTCTTAACGCCTCCGAAGTCATCAAATCACCGGGTATTCCATTAACCGCCCCCTTGGTGCAAGAATTGATTGCACAAGGAACACCTATCATCTCTGAGATTGAATTTGCAGCACGCTATACGCGTGGCAAAATGATTTGCATCACAGGTTCTAATGGAAAAACGACCACCACATCGCTCATCTTTGACATGCTTCGCCGCGCAGGATTGGATGTTGGGTTGGCTGGAAACATAGGCAACTCGCTGGCATTGCTGGTGGCACAGGAAGATCATGAATACTATGTCATAGAGCTCTCGTCCTTCCAATTAGACAACTGCTACGATTTCAAAGCAGACATTGCTATCTTGCTGAATATCACGCCCGACCATTTGGATAGATACGACCATCAGTTCCAGAACTATGTAGATGCCAAGTTCCGCATTACGCGCAATCAAACAGCGAGCGATGCATTCATTTATTGGAGTGAGGATCCTGTGATTAATCGTGAGATTGCACGCATTCATCCACAGGCGACCCTCTATCCGTTTGGAAGTAGCGAACAGAATGTGGCATATACGGACGGTAGTCATTTAGTGGTGAATAGCAAGCCAGAAGTGACGCCGTTGCGCGTACCGCTGGAGGAACTGAGTCTAAAGGGGAAGCATAATCGCCTCAACTCAATGGCGGCAGGTTTGGCTGCGCAGATATTGAACATACATAATGATGTGATTCGTGAGAGTCTGCAGCAGTTTGCGGGCGTGGACCATCGCTTGCAGTATGTAGCGACGGTGAAAGGCGTACGCTATGTGAATGATAGCAAAGCTACGAATGTCAATTCGTGCTGGTATGCGCTGGAGAGCATGACCAGCCCTACAGTACTCATTCTCGGGGGAACGGACAAAGGCAATGACTATAGCGAGATTGATGAACTCGTAAAAGAGAAGTGCCACACACTAATCTTTATGGGTAAGGACAACAGCAAACTGATTCAGCACTTCGGAGGTATGGGCGTGAAATATATCTCTACCGACAGTCTTCACGATGCAGTACAAGCTGCTTATCAGTCTGCTCACGACGGCGATACCGTGCTATTGTCGCCTTGCTGCGCAAGCTTCGACCTCTTTAAGAATTACGAAGATAGAGGCAAACAATTTATGCATATGGTACGAACCTTATAAAACGAACTTGTTATGACCATTACAGATATAAAAAAATATGTTCGCGAACAAATGCAGTATATCGACCGCACCTATTGGGTTATGTTCGTTGGGCTGATTTTAATGGCATCCATTGCATTGTTTTCAGCAAGTAGTTTTTTTGTTTTTCAAGAAGGAAATAGCACATTAGGCCCCATATTGTCGCAAATGGTTTTCATTGCGACTGGTGTGGTATTGGTGTTTATTTTGCAGTTCATACCGAGCAAATGGATTCGCGTTTTGGGATATATCGGACTTATCGTCTCTATTATTTTTCTCATGCTTACATTCAGCCCGCTGGGCGTGGAAATCAATGGTTCCAAGCGTTGGCTGAAGTTGTTTGGTATCACATTCCAGCCCTCTGAGTTAGCCAAACTGACGCTGATTATTGTGGTGAGCGATCTCCTTAGTCGAATCAAAAGCAAAGAAGATCAAAGTAAATATTTCAGTATCGCCATTGGTATTACGATGGTCATTTGCGGAATCATCTTCATTGGCAACCTCTCCACAGCGGTACTTTTGGGCGGCATTGTGATTTTGCTGGCTATTCTTGCCCGAGTACACATCAAGTATTGGGGTAGTTTGGTAGCAGCCATTATGGTTTTCCTCATATGTGGTTATTTCTTTGTTAATGAAGTATATGTAAAGCAAAATCGCAAGATGGAGGGTATTCTTGGTCGCGCTATCACATGGGTAGGTCGTATCAATGATATGCGTGAGGAAAACCAAACACCCGATGCAGAGTTTCGCATTACGGATGATAATTACCAAAGTTCGCATGCCAAGATTGCTGTAGCTCGCGGAGGTAAATCACCTTTCGGCGTATTGCCCGGCAATAGTATTCAACGAGATGTGCTACCACAAGCGTATGCCGATTACATATTCGCTATCATTGTAGAGGAATGGGGAATAATAGGGTCTATTGCACTGATTATATTATACTTATCCATTCTCTTCCGAGCGTGCCTAAAGAGCAGTCGGTATGCCGACTACTCCGCCATGCTCATGGTGATGGGGTTGGCACTCATGCTCACATGCCAAGCATTGATTAGCATGATGGTGTCTGTAGGCATTGGACCAGTCACAGGACAACCCTTACCAATGATTAGCCGCGGTGGTACCAGTGCATTGATTACAAGCATCTATTTTGGCATTATCATGAGTGTTTCACGCGAACAAACGGAGTTAGGCAACCGCCAACAAGCCGCTATCAATGAGAGCTTAGATGATGTGCCAGAGATTCAACTCGACTAATAACAACCAAGCCATAAAATCATGAAATACCTTATTAGTGGTGGCGGAACAGGAGGACATATCTTCCCCGCAGTGAGTATAGCAAACGCTTTGCGCGAAGCAGACCCCAGTTGTGAAATTCTTTTCGTAGGAGCTCTCGGACGCATGGAAATGGAACGCGTTCCACAAGCGGGCTACCCTATCGTGGGACTGCCAGTCAAGGGTTTTGATCGTAGTCGTCCATGGCGCAATGTGCGCGTGGTGATAGATCTGGTTCGCTCCATGATTCAAGCACGCCGAATCGTACGCGACTTCCGCCCTGATGTGGGTATTGGAGTAGGTGGCTATGCCAGCGGTGCAGCCATGAAAGTGGCAGCGAAAATGGGTGTGCCAATCCTGCTGCAAGAGCAAAACGGCTTTGCAGGTGTGACCAACAAACTGCTGAAAGACGATGCTAAAAAAATTTGTGTAGCATACGAAGGAATGGAACGCTTTTTCCCAAAGGAGAAAATCATTCTTACGGGTAATCCTGTACGACAAAACTTGACTTCGGGTAGCAAGGATGAGGCACTCAAATACTTCAACGAGGCATTTGGCGTGAACTTCACCGCAGACAAGAAGACCTTGCTCATTATCGGCGGTAGTTTGGGTGCACGCACCATCAACGAGAGTGTAATTACGCACCTTAGTACGCTGATAGATAGCAATATACAAGTGATTTGGCAAACAGGAAAGAATTACATTGCACACTGCAAGGCAGCACTCGCCAATAACCAATTGTCAAACACCAATAGCCAAATCATCTGCACGGACTTTGTGAGCCAAATGCCGTTGGCATACGCGTTGGCAGACTTGGTGATTTCGCGTGCGGGGGCAAGTTCTATTTCGGAATTGTGTTTACTGGGAAAGCCATCTATCTTGGTGCCTTCACCCAATGTGGCAGAAGATCATCAAACGCATAACGCTATGGCGCTGGTGAGAAAAGATGCGGCAGTATTGGTGAAAGATAAGGATGCCAACGAGCAGATGGTGGCTGTTGCGCTTTCGCTCATTCAGGATAAAGCACGATTGGAGTCGTTGCAGCAGCACATTCTTACGCTTGCCCTACCCGACTCGGCAAAACGCATCGCAGAGGAAGTGATGAAGTTGGCACAGAAATAAAAAAGGCATGTATATAAAAAAAGGAATTATTTAAATCAACAACATAAACAACTTTGTTCAACAACATTGCGCGGCAATCAACTCCCTGCCGCGCTCAAGGAATATCATGTAAGTGTCAATTGGTATATAAATCCCTAAAAAAGAACGCTGCATCGGATGATGCAGCGTTTTTCGATTGAGTAGCAGGTAATTACTTACGGATACCCAACTCTTTGATGATAGCACGATAACGCTCGATGTCTTTTGCCTTCAAGTAATCAAGCAAACGACGACGCTTACCTACCAACATAGTCAAAGCGCGCTCAGTACCGAAGTCCTTGTGGTTCTTCTTGAGGTGCTCGGTGAGGTGGTTGATACGGAAAGTGAACAGAGCGATTTGGCTCTCTGCAGAACCTGTGTTCTTAGCGTCATTGCCATACTTAGCAAAGAGTTCTGCTTTTTTCTCAGATGTCAAATACATTGTGATTTGAATTTAATTAGTTAAACAATTATGACCTCGCATGATGCTACGATCCAAACGATGTCACATCTATCGTAATTATGAATTTTGAATTAAGATTTACAAAGCCTTACTCCAAAATTCGGTGCAAAAGTACTGCTTTTTTCTGATATACGCAAATTTTTCCGCAGAAACTTGCGTTTTTCATCGATTATTGGTGGATTTGGAAAGGGAAAGAACCTATCAGTTCGCCATCTACGAAGAAATCGGCATTGTAAACACCCACTTGCAAAATCTCTTCTACCGTCCAATACATTGCACCCGAAACCTCTTCGCCATCGTATTCAAATGTCTTGGAAATGGAATAAGCTATCTCACTGTTCTCAAAATCAAACACATGATTCATATCCTTTTGCATAACCTCTCCGTCAGGACGAGTAAGGCGCAAATACAATATCTTCATACCTGGTGTATTGGTGATATTGCGACCTATAGTATAATCAAATTGCAACTTTTGTATTTGCGAATAGATGGTTGTCTTGCGATCGCGCTTATTGAGTAATGTCATTTGAAAATGGCTGATTTCCAACATCGATGCACGACTAACTACTTCTGCCAATTGTGTTTTTTCTTCTTCCAACTGTTTGGCTTGGCGTGCCACTTCCTGATATTGCTGTTTGAATTGCTGATTTTCGGTGGTCAAATGCTTGTTCAATCGATCCAACGAATCTATCTGATGCACATACTCCACCATGACCTTTCGCACGGTAGCTAACTCATTTTTAAGTTCCGTAATACGGCGCGCATTGGTAACTTTAGTAATACGCAACTCCTCCAACAGGTCTTGCACACGCTGTTTCTCTTGCGAAAGAAGTTCTACCAAGGAGTCGTTTTGAATGGCAGTTGTTTGATACCCATCAAACTGAATAGCCAATTCTTCATACTCTTCTTCCAATTGTTCTTTCTCGAACTCCATGATTTCGACCATCTCTTTCATCTCGGTTTTCTGCTGGAAGTTGATAAAAACAAGGGCGCACACACATAGCGCTAACACTACGGTGCCTATAATTAAAGCAATGTACTTGTTCTTATTCATAATACATCTAATAGTTTTTCCATTCGAGTAGAGCGTGATCCTTTGAGGAGGATATGCTTTCCTTTTATTGGATTGTCTTCTAAATACTTATGCAATTGTTCTACATTCTCAAACACAGGGTATGGCGCGGTGGTTTGCAGGTATTCTTCTCCCACGAGGAAGACGGTGTCTGCTTTTCGCTCTGCCAACATATTCACGATATTCTGGTGCTCTAAGTGCGCGTACTCGCCGAGTTCACGCATCGCACCAAGGATATATGTATCGCCTTTGAAGGCATTGATAGCCGCCTGCATGGAGGTTGGGTTGGCGTTGTAGGCGTCCACAATCAGCTGGTTCGTGGTCGTTTGCATCGATTGCGAGCGGTTGTTGGTAGGTACATATTGGCGAATAGCCTCCAAAGCGATTTCGGGAGAGATACCAAAATGCTCACCTACACATATTGCCGCCGACACATTTTCCGCATTATACTCACCTACAAGATTTGTGCCAGAGGGCATGGAGCCAGTGGTGTAGAGTTGTGTAGAGTTGTGTAGAGTTGTGTAGCATTGTGTGGATTGGTTCTCCATCTCGGAAAGGTACGGATTATCCGCATTGCGGAAGATAGTGCCGTTGTGGGCAACGAGGTAGTCGTAGAGTTCTTGTTTGGTGCGTTGCACGCCCTCAAACGAGCCAAAACCTTCCAAATGCGCACGACCGACATTCGTGATGAGTCCATAGTTGGGCTCGGCGATTTCCACCAGTTCCTTGATGTCACCTGGGTGTGAGGCTCCCATTTCCACAATAGCTATCTCGTGTGCGCGCGTGATTTGTAATAGGGTGAGGGGTACACCTATCTGGTTATTGAGATTGCCTTGCGTGTAGTGGAGGTTGTATTTGGTGGAAAGAACGGTTGCCAAGAGTTCTTTGGTCGTGGTCTTTCCATTAGTGCCTGTGATACCGATGATAGGCAATCCGAGTTCGCGACGCCAAGCGCGTGCGAGGTCTTGCAGGGCGAGGAGAGTGTCTTCTACGAGGAGAAGACGAGGGAGATTGGCTGCGCCTTGCAGATCGCCCTGCGGGCTTGAAGATCGCTGCGCTTGAAGATATACCTCTGGGTCGTCGATAACGGCGAGAGATGCGCCCTGCTCCAGCGCCTGTAGGGCGAACTTATTGCCATCAAAACGCTCACCATGCAAGGCAAAGAACACGCAACCTGCAGGCAGATTGCGTGTGTCTGTACTCACACAAAGTGAATCTTTATCTTTTATGAGAAAATCCCAATTCATCGTGTTGTTTTGTTTTGAAGTGCAAAGGTACAACAAAAAATGGACAAATACAAAAAAAAATGTGGAAAGTTGATGTTCAACGCTATTTTTTGTATTTTGGTAGCAACAAATAGGGCATGCCTTGACGGACATGCCCTATTATCTTTGAGGATTGTTTAATCCTTAGAAATCGTTTTTAGATTCGCAACCTTCTTTGTCATCAGCAGGGGTTTGCTCGTAGTTAATGATAGCTTTGTTTCCTGATTGCTTATAAGTCGCTTGCAGGGTACAGATTAGATTGTACTCGGTGTCCCATGCGTACATAGTACCATTTAATACTCCAGCATTCTCAATAGTAAACTTCCAACATTTGAATTCGGTGTTGTCAAAAGCATTAGGATCAAGACTCATGATGTCAAGACCACCTTTTTTCTCGCAGCCTGTCAATGCAAAAGCTGCTACTGCAAAAATTGCAAATAAAATCTTTTTCATTTTGTTTTTTGTTTTATGTTTTATGTATAATTAATATCTTGGTTGTGAGAAGATTGCATCTAATGCCTTTTGGACGGCATAGCGTACATTATCTGCCTCGGTGGAACCAAAGTCCTCTGCTTCTGCGGAAGCGATCAGGTCATTGGTTTGCGCATCGCGGAATTGGATAATGATGCTGGTAGAAGTAGATAGCCAAAGAAATCCCACATCACGCTGACCCGTCTCACCATAACTGAGCACAAGCGTCTCGGCTAATTTGTTTTGGTCGAGCTGAGGCAAAATTGTAAAGCCCTTTTGCATGAGAATACCAGCCATCATATCTGCAGGATTGGCGGTCTTGGTCTTACCACCATACACACGGTCGTCAATGTAGGAAGTATAAACACCTGTGCTACCCGTAACGGAACCCGTAGGCATGATGTACACATAGCGATACTTGTAGAAATTAGGTTGTACGGAACATGTGGTAGGCTTCAACGCTCCACATCCTGTTAGAGCCAATGCGGCAACAAAAAAGAATAAGATTTTTTTCATATAAGTAGTTTTATTATCGTTATCGTTTGGAAGCATTGATGATCATGAATATCTTGAGAAGATTTGTTGGTTGCATTGTTTGTTGTTATCAACAAGAACCTAACCATACTATTCGAGTGCAAAGGTACAACTTTTTTCTCAATCACGCAAGAAACAGGTAGCGAAAATTGTGTTTTTAGTTAAAATTCGCGAGGGATTCAATCGCGTAGCGGGAATATCAGAGTGGTAACGAAGTGGTTTCGAAAGCAGAGAGATACCTACGAGAAGGATTTTTAACACAAAAAATCGCCACTTATGTCCGAAAACATAAATGGCGATTGATAGGTAATTTCTGATTATGCACCAAGTTAGTGCACAATTTTCTTTTTATTGTTTACTTTTTATTTGGCAATTCGAGACCGTAGCCTTTCTTCTTGTCCTCTACCTTCAAAGCGAGGCTGAGCAAGAATGCCAGTACGCCGAATGAAGCAAAGACAATCATTGGCACTACATAGCCATCGGTAGAAACGCGGAGAGTACCAATCAACATTGGTACTAAGCACAAGCCAATGTTTTGCACCCAGAAAATCAAGCAATAAGCCGAACCCAAGATCTTCTCATCAATGATCTTTGGAACACTGGGCCACATAGATGCAGGCACCAAAGAGAAGCTAACACCTAAAACCAAGATGGTGCAGAGTGCCAATGTCTTGCTTGGATATGCAGGCAAAACAAATGCAAAGATACTATGGCAAATAACCATAATAACAGCACCAACCATCATCATCGAAGCACCTTTACCCTTGTAGTCGATGAACATACCGAGGAATGGAGTCAAGACCATCGCCAAGATTGGGAACCATTTGAACAAACCAGATGCCTCAGCATTGCTGATCATGAGGGTCTCCTCAAGGAAGTTAGTCGCGAAGCGTTGGAATGGGAAGATAGCTGAATAATAAAGTACGCACAAAAGGGCAATAATCCAGAACATCTTGCTGGAGAAAATCTTACCGAGGTCAGACACATGGAACTCATCCTCTGGGTCGTGCATATCGGTAGCCTCACCAATAGCCACAAGTTGCTTGTCGAACTTGGTGTCCATGATAGTGAACACGAAGAAGTTGAGCAAGCCCACAACGAGCAAGAGAGCAGCAAAAAGCAATGAAGCCACTACAGAAGGATTGCCATTGACAGCGAAATGCTCGCTGATAGCAGGAGAGAACGCCATGGCAGCAAACACACCAATACGAGCGATTGCCATCTCCAATCCCATAGCCAAAGCCATCTCTTTGCCTTTGAACCACTTAGCGAGAATCTTACTAACAGTAGTACCTGCCATCTCGCAGCCACAACCGAAGATCATAAATCCAAAAGCTGCCATCTTAGCCGAACCTGGCATAGCTGTCCACCAAGAATTGAGCCAAACGACATTATTAGCATCAAACCAGTCGGAGATACCGATATACTTGATAGATGCGCCCAGCACCATCAAGCCAGCAGAGAGCAAGCCCGTGAAGCGAACGCCCATCTTGTCGAGAATGATTCCTGCAAAAATGAGGAATCCAAATACACAAAGGATATACTCCGCAGAAGCGTATGTGCCGAAGACACCTTGATCCCAACCAAGTGTGTCATTGAGCACAGAAGCAAGAGGAGATAAGATGTCCACAAACATGTAAGCAAAGAACATCATGGATGCCACAAGCACGAGGACTGTCCAACGCGCAATGGCAGAGTCGCGGAGAGTTTGTTGAAGTTGTTTAGTCATAGTTGTGTAGAGTTGTGTAGAATTGTGTAGAGTTGTATTTATAAGGCTTCGTCCTCTGGCTTTTCAACCAAGGGACGAGGCCTGTTTTTTTTCTTTTTTTTGAGCCATGCTGCTTTCCGTTGTTCGTATTCAGCATAGCGAGATTCTAAATAGCCGTCAGCCATTATTGGATGCCCAACTCTTTCTTAACCAAAGGCATAAGATCAAGCGCATCGGGTGCGATATAGAGCATTGCCATAGCGTCCATAACATAAGTGCAACCTTGCTCTGCACCTACTTTTTGAATCGCCTCTAACATGCGCTTTTGAATAGGCATAAGGAACTCTTGTTGCTTAGACTGAATATCCTTTTGCGCTGTCTCGCGGAAGATATAGATGCGTTGCTCCATTTCAGCAATCTCTTGTTGACGGAACTCACGAACACCAGCAGTCATGGTAGATTGTTGTTGTTGGAACTCAGCAACTTTCTTATTGAACTCCTCTTGCATATTAGCGAACTGAACTTCGTATTGACCTGCCAAGGTGTCCAATTTCGCTTGCATGTCTTTGAGTTCTGGCATTGCAGCTAACAACTCTTGTGAATTAATGTGTCCTAATTTTTGCGCATTTACGAGCATTGGCAATACCAAAGCCAGCATAAAAATAATTTTTTTCATCGTTTTATCTTTTTTTGTTACTATTATTCAGTTTTTTTAGACAATTATTTGCACCTCCGAGGTTCTGTGGGGGCTTGGAATTGTGCGGTTATTGTGCGATGCGTGCGGCTATTTTGCACCCAACTTCTCCAACACTTGGTCCGAAATATCCAACCGACTGGACATATAAATCAGACTGGGGTCTGCAGAACGGTCTTTGACAACATCGTATTTTTTCTCGGTAGCAATCTCTTGCACCGCGTTGTATATCTCCTCTTGAATGGGTTTGAGCAATGACTCACGCTTCTTGTACCACTCGCCATCTTCCCCAAAATACTTGCGTTTGAGTTCTAACACATATCGCTCTTTCTCCAAAATCTCATCCTCTCGTTTTTTCTTCATGTCCGCAGAGAGGAAGATTTGTTCGGTTTGGTAGTTGCTGGTGAGAATCTGCACTTCCTGCTGTGCAGCATCAATCTCTTTTTGCCAACGCTTAGAGATCATGGAGAGTTGCTCGTTAGCCGTCTCGTATTGAGGAAGGTTTTTCAAAATATACTGCATATCAAGATAAGCAGCTGCAAACTTTTGCGCTTCGCTCTTTGGAGCAACCAGCACAAGCGCCAATATGATGAGAAAAAATATTCGTTTCATATACATTAAGATTATAATTCTTGTCCTAACACAAAGTGGAACTGCGATCCGCCATACTGATTGGAGCCATTGATAGGGTCAAAGCCCCAGCCCCAGTCGATACCCATAAGACCAAACATAGGCAAGAAGAGACGCACACCTACACCTGCCGAGCGTTTGAGGTTGAATGGGTTGTAGTCCCTGATGTCCGCAAAACAGTTACCCGCTTCCACGAAAGCCAACGCCCAAATAGTGGCATTCTGTTCCAAAGAAATAGGATAGCGGAGCTCCATAGTGAACTTGTTGTACACATATCCCATATTTCGTCCTGTGGCTTCATCATAAGGAGTCAATGAACCCGACTGATAACCACGCATGGAGATGTATTCTGTAGAGTAGCTGGAATAACTGGACATACCATCACCACCCATGTAGAAGCTTTCAAAAGGCGATTTCACATTCTTGTTGTAATGTCCCAAATAACCAAACTCAGCACGAGCCATCAAGACAAACTTGGAATCAGGCGTAAGCGGAGTGAAGACCTTTCCTGAGAACTTCCACTTGTGATACTCAAGCAGATTATACTTCTCTGTTGTAGTCATTTGCGCATAATCCGCATCTGTTGTACCTCGAATGAGCGAATATGGTGGCGTAATCTTCAAACCCAAAGTAAATTGTGAGCCACGACGGGTGTAGATAGGGTTATCAATACTCGAACGCGAGAGTTGCAGGTTAAGCGCGAAGTTATGACTGGTACCATCAGTAAGCACCATATATGGCCAGTCCTTCATCATATACATCTGATAGCTCAACTCACCATAGAAAGAGAAGTAGTCATCGGGCCAATTGAGACGCTTTCCATAGCCGACACTCACACCAAAAGTACGCAAATACTTGTTAGGATCGGCTTCCGACTCTTGCAGTTGTTGCAGATAATCGGAGTTGCCCGAATACGAATAATAATTATAATAGGTGTTGTATAAGTTCTGATAAGCTTGGTAATAGCGGTCGGAATAACCTGTTTGCGAAGCAAAGAAAATACTTGCACTCAACGAGTTAGGTCGTTTTCCGCCCAACCAAGGCTCTAAGAAACTAACCGAAGCCGATGTATAATACACACCATTGGTACGGGCATTGATACTGAAAGTCTGTCCCTCACCCTGTGGCACGATGCGATAACTCTTGGGGTTGAACAAGTTTTGAATGGCGAAGTTGGTAAACTTCAATCCCAAAGAGCCCACCAGACCCGTTGCTCCCCAACCGAGAGAGAACTCGATTTGGTCGCTGGATTTCGTTTCTAATTGGTAGGTAATATCCACAGTACCATCTTCTACATTTGGCTGAATATCAGGCACCAGTTTCTCTTGGTCGAAGTGTCCCATTTGTGCCAATTCACGAAGCGAACGCATAATATCGGATTGGCTATAGAGCTGACCGGGCTTGGTATAGAGTTCGCGGCGTACCACATGCTCGTACACGCGCGTGTTACCTACTATATTAACCTCGTTGATGGTGGCTGGTTGCCCCTCGTACATGCGCATTTCAAAGTCAATAGAGTCACCATTGATACGCACCTCCACTGGATCCACATTGAAGAAAAGATAACCTTGATCCGTATATAACTTAGCCACCGCATCATCGTCTTCACTCAAGCGTTTGTTCAGTTCTTTGAGGTTGTAAGTATCACCCTTCTTGATACCTAACACCGCACTCAGGTAGTCATATGGATACACGGTATTTCCCACCCACTCAATATCGCCAAAGACATATTTTTGTCCCTCATTTATAGTCAGATAGACATCCACACGCGTAGAGTCCTCTGGCGAACGGACAATACTATCTGACACAATCATCGCATCGCGATAACCAACTTCATTGTATTTCTCAATAACCAACTTCTTGTCATTCTCAAATTCGGAAGCAACAAACTTTTTCGTGCGGAAGAAATTGATGATGTTGTTATCGTTGGTTTTCTTCATTGCAAAGTTGATTTGATTATCCGTAAGCGCCTCATTACCTGCAATATAAATATTGCCCACTTTCGTCTTAATCTTCTTATCAATGTTCACAGCCACTTTCACATAACCAGGGTGGTCTTTATCTTCAAATTGCATGACCTTCACAGTAGCATCATGAAATCCCTTTTCAGCCAAATACTTTACAATCACCTTATTGGCTCTGTCCTCCAAATCAGGCGTCATTTGTCCACCTTTCTGTATGCCTACCTTCACTTCGACATCCTCCAACTCCGACTTGCGCAAACCGTTATACACAATCTCAGAAATACGAGGACGCTGCTTCAAGACAATCTCCAACCATATCTTATTACCCTCTATTTTTTGGGCTTTAATCTTCACATCAGAAAATAGTCCTTGTTTCCAGAAGCGTTTGAGCGACTTGGTGATTTGATCACCAGGCACCTCTATTTTGTCACCAACTGCCAGTCCCGAAAAACCAATCAAGACAAAATCTTCATAACTTTCAGCACCTGTGACACTTATCCCTGCTATCTCATATGTTTTTCGCTGCAATGTATATTCAATGATAGGCAATGCCACTTGCTCCACATTGGTGGTATCCAACGCAGAAGGCATACTATCCATTTGCGCTGTCATTGGCAACGCAAAAATCAAACACAGCAATATGTTAACGAATCTGTTCACTGGTCTTTCCAAATCTTCTTTCTCTATGCTGGTAATCCACTATGGCATGATAAAACTCCTCTTCCGTAAATTCAGGCCACAAGCAGTCTGTAAAATACAACTCCGAATATGCCAATTGCCACAACAAGAAATTGCTTATGCGCAACTCTCCACTGGTGCGAATCAACAAATCGGGATCTGGCATCTGCGCAGTGGTCATATAGGAAGAAATCAGCTCTTCATTGATATCCTCCACCAACATTGCACCTTGTTGAACAGCCAAAGCAATGTTTTTAGTTGCTTGAATAATCTCCCAACGCGCGCTATAACTGAGTGCAATCACCAGATTCAACCCTGTATTACTATTCGTTTCCTCCATACATGCACGGAACTTTTGTTGTGCTGCAGCAGGCAAACGACTCAAATCACCTATCGTGGACAAACGCACATTATTTTTCATCAAAGTAGGCGTTTCCTTTGCAATCGTATCCACCAGCAACGACATCAGCGCATCCACCTCCTCTTTTGGGCGATTCCAATTCTCCGTTGAAAAAGCGTATAATGTCAAATACTCAATCCCCAAAGCGGCTGCCGCCTCTGTAATAGTATGCACCGTTTCCACACCTTGACGATGACCAAACATACGCGCCAAACCTTGACGCTTAGCCCAACGACCATTGCCATCCATAATGATGGCGACATGGCGAGGAATACGATTATGCTGTATCTGATTTTTATAACTCATACCTTAATCTTCATCACAGAAATAGCATTGCTTCTCGCGCTTTCCGAACTCAAAGACAACGCCCACTGTCAAAGTAGAAACCAAGTCATTATTGAACAGATTAGAGCCATTTAAGTCGTGCGAGTTGCTCAAAATAGAATTGCCATAGTCCATGATAGCTTCACTATTATCGTACTCGCGCATGTATCCTTCCACATTATCCGACAAATAAATCTGATGTTGCCAACAAGCCTGCAATTGCCAACGAGGAGCGAACTTCCACTTCACACCTATTCCTATTGGAATATAGAAAGCGGGACTATTCATATTCAAAAACTCAAACTTGGGATAAGTAGTTGTCGGGGTAACCCTTGTAGCCATCTTATTACGAGCACTAATACCTATACCAATACAGAGATAAGGAGTGATTGGTTTGATTCGTGCATCAAATGGGTGCAATCCAAAACGAAAGAAATTATATTCTGCCACCGCATCAATATGCCATGCAGGATTATGATACCTCACTTTCAATGGATTGGGTTGTTCCTCTGTAGCGGAAGGACGATACGAGAAAGCTATTCTTTGTCGTTGTGCCTTGATTTGCATCGCCCAACGGGAATTGAAATTATATCGGAAATGAGCCCCAAAAACTTCTCTTGGTTCCATGAAAATCATTTTCGTAGCATCCCCTACATAATAACCACATCCCACCTGTGCGCCTACCTCACAAGTATATTCCGTGATAGAAGCACGAAGAATGGCAGGACACATTGTGCCCCACCATATCATTAGCAATATAAATCTACTACGCGAGTTGATAATCGTTAATAATTAACAATTGCACCACCACGACCATTAGCAGGAAGGTTGTAAATCACTCCCAATGTGGCTGCGATATTATGTGTACTTGCTGCTTTATACTTACCCAACTCTACACCTGCGCCGTTAGGATAGGCAGTAACATCACCCTCCTTGATAGAACCAGCTGTACTACCGTTGAGATCTCCGTTCAGCACATACAAATTATATTGGCATGCCACCTTGAATTGCCAGTTAGATGCCATACGCAATTTCAAACCAATCGCAAAAGGAATGTACATAGCGGCTGCCATATCTTTAGCTTTAATCATAGGATATGGGCTATTCATCTTACCATCATTCAATCCCCAGCGGTAGGTAGCATGTTTGTTATACAATGAAGTTCCCAAACCAACTGCAGCATAAGGAGTTACGGTATAAATCTTCGCATTACGATTTTCTACAAAACCATATTTCAAGAAGTTGAACTCGGTCATAATATCCAAGTTCCAAACACCGTTGTAGAAATACAATGGTTTATCTGCATTTACACCCTCACTCACCTCTTTGAAGCGTGTACGCTGACGCATGCCTTGCAACTGCAACGCCCAACGATAATCAAAACGATAGCGCACCAAGAAACCATAGGTCTCAAACGCAGGCATACCTTCCGAATCACGCATCCACGCGAACTCATTGGTACGAGAATAACCCTCCGCAGGATTCTTATCTCCCAAGAAGAAGCCTGCTCCCACCTGCAATCCAAGTTCCACATTCTGCGTTTGTGCGTTTACAAATAGTGGTGCCAACACCACCATCAATACGAGAAAAAACTTACTATTTTTCATAACAATTGTTTATTGTTTTTTAGATTATACACATTTGACCCGCAAAGGTACTACTTTTTTTTGATATATGCAAATTATTTGTGCAATAAAATTTTGAAAGCCTCTGCCACACGGCTCACTTCCAGTACTTTAATCTTCAGATTATGAGCATCATATTTCTGCCCAGCAGGAACGATAATCTGCTTAAAACCAAGCTTTTCCGCCTCTTTTATTCGCTGGTCTATTCGATTTACGGGGCGTATTTCGCCTCCTAATCCCACTTCACCCGTCACACATGTCTGTTCATCCAGCGCAATGTCCATATTGGAAGAAAGCACCGCCGCCAACACTGCTAAGTCTATGGCGGGGTCATTCACGCGTAGTCCGCCTGCGATATTCACAAACACATCTTTTTGCAGCAACTTAAACCCTACTCTTTTCTCCAATACTGCCAACAACATATTTAGTCGCCTGCCATCAAATCCCGTATTGCTTCTTTGTGGCGTGCCATACGCTGCGCTCGCCACCAACGCTTGTACCTCAATGAGCAACGGGCGAACACCTTCCACTGCCGCCGCAATGGCTATACCCGACAAGCCCTCACGATTGCTCGACAACAGCAACTCGCTCGGATTCACCACCTCGCGCAAACCATCTTGCTGCATTTCGAAGATTCCTAATTCGCTCGTACTACCAAAACGATTCTTTTGTGCTCGCAGAATACGATAGACATAATGCTGGTCACCCTCAAACTGCAACACCGTGTCCACAATGTGCTCCAGCACTTTGGGACCTGCCAGCGAACCTTCTTTATTGATATGCCCGACAATGATAAAAGGCACATTCTTCTCTTTGGCATACTGCAAAATCCGCGCTGCGCACTCGCGCACTTGGCTTAGGCTACCAATACTCGCTTCAATTGCCTCTGTACCAATCGTTTGAATACTATCCACCACCACGATCTCAGGCTGAATTTCCGTCACACTATCCAAGATTCGCTCCAGCGAAGTCTCCGCCAAGATATACAAGTTTGAGGCATCGCCAGATAAACGCTCTGCCCTCAATTTCAATTGCTTAGCACTCTCCTCACCACTGGCATAAAGCGTCTTCTTCTCCCCCATCTTCAGCAACACCTGTAGCGCCAATGTAGATTTGCCTATTCCTGGCTCTCCACCCAGCAGCACCAAACTGCCAGGCACCAACCCGCCACCTAATACGCGATTGAGTTCCGACGAGTGCATATCAATTCGCATCTCCTCTTTCGCGTCCACTTCGTGCAATCGCAGTGCTGTAGCACCTCGGCGAAGAGTGACACCACCCTTCCCTTTTCCGACCTCCGTCTTCTGTTCCTCTTCGTATGTTCCCCACTCGCCACACACAGGGCAACGACCAATCATCTGAGGTGCTTTAGCACCGCAGTTGGAACATACATATTGCGTGGAAACTTTCGCCATTTATAGCTCTATCGTTTTACATTCTTCTGCCAACACCGTATTGGCAAAAAACTCTTGTGCTTCGTTCAAAAATACCGTATGGTCATCTTCGCGAGCACTAAAATGCCCAACAACCAACTTTCCCACACCCGCCAGTTTTGCTATTTGCGCTGCTTGTTTGGCGGTAGAATGGGTATGTTTTTTGCACTTATCCGCATCCTTCTCGGTGTATGTCGCTTCATGATACAGCACCTCCACACCTGCTATCTGCTCCACAATCTGTTCGCGATACGCTGTGTCGGAGCAATAGGCATAGCGTTTGCGAGGTTCTTTGTCGCGATGATGCTCCGTAAAGAGGAAACCGCAAGTAGGTACTTTGTGTTTCAATGGAATCGTTTCAATCGTCAATGTACGATCCTCAAAAATCACTTCCTTCTTGCGTGGATTGATGGTATGAAACGCCACCTCATATGGCAGATCTTGGCAATGATAGTCCAATAGCGGGCGCAGCAGTTTTTCCAAATCGCCATGCGCATAAATATGCAATGGTTGCGTCCTGCCCATCATGCCCAAAGTAGAAATCAGCCCTATCAGCCCGAAGCAATGATCGCCATGCAAATGCGAAATCAGCACGGTGTATAACCGCGCCGTCTTCACGCCCAACTGCCGCATCTTCAACTGCGTACCTTCGCCGCAGTCCACCAAAAAGGACTTGTCGCACAATTCCACAATCTGCCCAGAGGGCGAGTTCTGGAATGTCGGCATAGCGCTACCGCAACCTAATATGGTTAGTTTTCCTACCACTTTTCAGTTTTCACTTTCGCAAACTCAAGTAGAGGCGCGTAAAGACATTCTTGGTATATTGTGGAAAATCGCCATTCTGAATCCAACCATAGTATCCAGGGTCGCGACGGAACACATCCGCTACGCGCTGACCTTTGTATTTACCAAAGTTGAACACCTCCACGCCTTGCGCATCATAGGCGATACGACCTGCGAAGTCCGCAAAACGGGCATTTCCCGCTGTAAACTCTGCCAAGCCGTCCACATCCGAAGGTATATCATACTTCTCCAACTGCGCCATCAGCACCTCGTAGGTCGCCATAGTGTCTGCATCTGCCGAGTGCGCGTTGGTTAGGTCCTTTCCGCAATAGAACTTATACGCCGCCACCAAGTTGCGTGGCTCTTGGCGTTGGAAGATTGTGAAGACATCCACCATCTTTTTCCCCTTCAGGTCTATATTCACTCCTGCGCGCATCATCTCCTCCGCCAGCAAGGGCAAATCGAAATGATTGGAGTTATATCCAGCCAAATCAGCATCTTCCAGCACCTTCACCAACTCGGGCGCAATCTCCTTGAAGGTGGGGCAATCCACCAAATCCTCGTCATAAATACCATGCACAGCACTCGCTTCTTCCGAGATATGCAGTTGCACTTCTTGCCCCAACATCATCTGCACAGGTTTCACGCGGAAGGTCTTTCCCTCCGAGCTGCCGTTGGGAAAGACCTTATAATAACTCAATTCGACAATCCTGTCCGATGCGATATTTAGTCCCGTCGTCTCCAAATCGAAGAACACCAACGGGCGAGTTAATTGCAATTTCATAATTTACTTACACACATTTTGTTGTTTGTTTTGAGCAGATTGCTGGACGGATTGAGAGAGCAATGCGGGACATTGTGACCGAAAAACAACCAGCAAGATGCCAAAAGAAACACAAAATTAGTCGTTCAGAAGCATTGGCATTAATAAAATCAACAAATCTTGTCCCTCCTCATTCTCAGCAGGCAAAATCAAACCAGCACGAGCAGGGTCAGCCAACTGCAATACCACTTCTTGTGAAGGGATATTCGCTAAGATTTCAATCAAGAATGGCGCTTTGAAGCCGATAGCCATTGGCATTCCAGCATAGTCGCATGCTATGGTTTCTTCTGCGGAAGTAGAGAAGTCAATATCTTGTGCCGAAATCTTGATTTGATTCTCGCTCAACGCCAGTTTCAATAGGCTCGTACCTGTGTTCGCAAACACAGCCACACGCTTGCAGGCGTTCACGATGGTTTGACGATCCACAATCACTTTGTTGGTATTATTTTGTGGAATCACCGCATTGTAGTTAGGGAAGCGACCCTCAATTTGGCGGCATACAATCACGGTTGTGCCAAACTCAAACTTCGCATTCTTCTGACCAAAGGTCACTTTCACCTCCTCTGCCTCTTTTTGCAGCACTTGCTTGAGCAATTGTGCAGGTTTCTTTGGCAAAATGAAGCTAACTGCTTGCGCAGCCTTCACGCCGTCGTTGATGTAACGAACCAAACGATGCGCATCGGTAGCCACCATAGCGATTTTCTCTTCGCTCAAATCGAAGTAAATACCGTTCATCACTGGGCGCAACTCATCATCCGCGGTGCAGAAAATAGTTTTATTGATTGCCTCCAACAACACATTTGCTGGCATGGAGAAAGTATTATCACCCTCTTCTACTGGCATCTCTGGATATTCCAAACCATTCGCGCCCACGAAACTATATGTACCATTTGCGCTGGTAATATTCAATCCAAAGTTCTGTTCATCTATTTGGAAGGTCAATGGTTGCTCCGAGAACTCTTTCAGAGTCTCCAACAGCAACTTACCACCCACTGCCACCTTGCCTGCACCTTGTGCATCTTCCACGGTCAAGGAAGTACGAATGGTTGTTTCGCTATCCGAAGCGGTTAAGGTCAGCACATCGCCTTCAAGGTCAAACAACACAGCTTCCAAAATCTGCAAACTATTCTTTGCAGCAATCACACGACTCACTGCTTGCAACTGAGCAAACAATTTCGAGCTTGATACATTAAATTTCATATTCTTTCAGTTTTAATAATTTCAAACCAACTTTTCAGTTTTCACCTTCCAGTTTTCACTTTATCATATTCGCCTGCAAAGTTACAAAAAAAATGCCATTTATGCAAATTATTTGTGCATTTTATTTATTTTTTGTACCTTTGCACCGAATTTCCATGCCTTTCAACTATAAACTATAAACTGTAAACTGATTTGATTGGTATTTTCGACAGCGGTTACGGCGGACTGACAATCCTGAATCACATTCGCCAACATCTCCCCCAGTATGAGTATCTCTACTTGGGTGACAATGCGCGTGCGCCATACGGAACACGCTCGTTTGATGTCATTTATGAATATACCCTTCAGGCGGTCAATTACCTGCACCAGCAGGGTTGCAATCTCATTATTCTTGCCTGCAATACTGCCAGCGCCAAGGCGCTTCGCACGATTCAGCAGCACGACATCAACCCCGACGAGTTGCGCGTGTTGGGTGTTATCCGCCCTACGGTTGAGGTTATTCCGCAGCGCACACGCACCAAACATATTGGCGTACTCGCTACACCAGGCACTGTGGCTTCTGAGAGTTATGTCATCGAACTTCTCAAACAAGACCCAACTCTGACTGTTACTCAGCAAGCATGCCCCATGTGGGTACCGCTGATTGAGTCAGGCGAACACCTTCATGCAGGTGCCGACTATTTCGTAGAGAAGTACCTCACCGAACTCCTCACCCGCGACCCGCTGATTGATACCATTATTTTGGGTTGCACCCATTATCCCCTACTCCAACCCAAGATTGAAGCGTTTCTAAAAACAACACCAAACATTGTCATCAATACTCCACACCATCCCTCCACCCTTCAGGGGGGAGTTGGAGGGGGGCTCATCGCTCAGGGCGAGATTGTCGCGCATAGTTTAGCCGACTATCTACACCGCCATCCTGACATTGCCGAACGCGCTTTGAAAAACAGACACATCCTGGAAGAAAATTCAAAATTCAAAATTCAATATTCAAAA
>JAGBZD010000105.1 GCA_017628395.1 Paludibacteraceae bacterium
CGAGAATGCTCTTGCCGTACATCTTTTGCAACATACCCTTTGGTGCCATACCTGGACGGAAACCTGGGATGTTAGCTTTCTTACGAATGTTGATAAGTTCTTTTTGAACTGCCTCTTGATAGTCTGCTGGCTCCACTGTCAATGTGATAACCGCGGTGAGGTCTTTGATTTCTGTTTGATTAAATTGCATATAACTAAAATTTTAATTTGATTTCTATTTTGATTCAGGAGCAAGGAATCAGGAGTCAAGACTTATTTGTTTCGTCTAATCAGTCGTTGCTAATATATCTTGATTCTTGGCTCTTTGTTCCTGATTCTTAATTCTTGTTTGCACGTTTTCTTTCGAGTTCATCAAGGATAATCTTTCTAATACGCATATAGTTTGGTGTTACTTCTACATACTCATCTTCCTTGATATACTCCAGCGCCTCTTCGAGGGAGAAAATCACAGGTGGTGGCAATACCGCCTTGTCGTCTGCCGACTTCGAACGCATGTTAGTCAATTTCTTTGACTTGGTCACGTTGATCACAATGTCGCCCTCTTTCGAGCTCTCGCCCACTACCTGACCGGCATACACCTCGTCTTGTGGAGAGATGAAGAATCGTCCACGATCTTGCAATTTGTCCAGAGCGTATGCGTAGGCAGTTCCACTCTCCATAGCGATGAGCGAACCATTATTGCGTTTCACAATCTCGCCTTTGTATGGTTGGAACTCCAAGAATCGGTGTGCCATGATCGCCTCGCCGGCAGACACGTTCAGCACATAGGTACGCATACCGATGATACCGCGGCTAGGAATCACAAACTCCAGCTGTACTCGGTCGTTAATCATCTCCATGCGGGTCATCTCGCCCTTGTGGGTGGACACATACTCGATGATCTTACCTGAGCACTCCTCAGGGGTGTTCACGGTCAGTTGCTCCACAGGCTCGCACTTCACGCCGTCAATCTCCTTGATGATGACTTGTGGCTGACCTACTTGCAACTCATATCCCTCACGACGCATGGTCTCTACCAATACGCTCAGGTGCAATACACCACGACCAAACACATTCCACGATGTCTCGTCCGTTCCACGCTCCACGCGGAGGGCGAGGTTCTTCTCGAGTTCTTTATTCAAGCGATCTTGGATATGGCGTGATGTCACAAACTTACCGTCCTTGCCAAAGAAAGGCGAGTCGTTGATGGTGAATACCATCGACATGGTTGGCTCGTCAATTGCAATAGGATCAAGTGCCTCTGGATTCTCGAAGTCGCAAATGGTATCGCCGATCTCAAAGCCTTCAATACCGATGAGTGCGCAGATATCGCCTGACTTCACTTCATCCACTTTCGCGCGACCCATACCGGCAAAGGTGTGCAGCTCTTTGATCTTGCATCTTACCTTGCTACCATCTTTCTTCGCGAGAGTCACATTCTGACCATTCTTCAACACACCACGGTGTACGCGTCCCACAGCGATACGACCCAAGTATGGACTATAATCCAAACTGGTGATGAGCATCTGTGGTGTACCGTCCAACATCTCTGGGGCAGGCACATGCTCGATAATAGTGTCCATCAATGCGGTGAGGTCAGTCGTTGGTTTGTGCCAATCGGTGGACATCCAGCCGTTCTTAGCCGAACCGTAGATGGTTTGGAAGTCCAATTGCTCCTCGGTCGCGTCAAGGTTGAGCATCAGGTCAAACACTTCCTCTTGCACCTCGTCTGGACGGCAGTTGAGTTTATCTACTTTGTTGATGACTACGATAGGCTTGAGATTAAGCTCCAGCGCTTTTTGTAGCACGAAGCGAGTCTGTGGCATAGGGCCTTCGAAGGCATCTACCAACAGCAGCACGCCGTCTGCCATGTTCAGTACGCGCTCCACCTCGCCACCGAAGTCGGCGTGGCCCGGAGTGTCAATCACATTGATCTTGCAGCCCTTGTATTCAATGGCTACGTTCTTCGCCAAGATGGTGATACCGCGCTCGCGCTCCAGCTCGTTGTTGTCGAGAATGAGCTCGCCTTTCTGCTCGTTCTCGCGGAAGAGGTTGGCGGTGTACAACATCTTGTCAACCAAGGTCGTTTTACCGTGGTCAACGTGTGCGATGATTGCTATATTTCTGATGTTTTGCATAAGTTTTGAGTGTACTTGTATATGCGCGCACATTACGCACGATATAAAAAAGTCTGCAAAGGTACAATTTTTTTTTGATATATGCAAACCAACTACAGAATTTCATACAAAACGAATAGCAAGTGAGCAAAAAAAGATGAATAAGACCTACATAAAACACTGAAAATACGCTAAAAAATAAAGTTTTTGTCATTTTTCTTGCATATATGCATTTTTTGTAGTACCTTTGCAGCGGAATTGGATAAGCTTCTCCGTAAGACAATAATTCGAAAGACTGTATTACGCGGCAAGCACATTCCAATGGGGTCCTATAGCTCAGTTGGTTAGTAGCACCTGACTCATAATCAGGGGGTCCTTGGTTCAAGCCCAAGTGGGACCACAAAAAAGAGTTGCCAAATCGGCAACTCTTTTTTGTGTATCTTAAATCAACAGAGCTTTAGAATTTCCAATTCACTCCTACAAGGAAATGGATACCCTGCGACTTATAGCCGTAAAAAATATCATGCTTGCGATTGAGATAATCATTAACCTCGGCATA
Source organism: Paludibacteraceae bacterium (assembly GCA_017628395.1). Taxonomy (GTDB): domain Bacteria; phylum Bacteroidota; class Bacteroidia; order Bacteroidales; family Paludibacteraceae; genus Colicola. The sequence goes on from JAGBZD010000105.1 coordinate 2,656, forward strand.
CACACTCAGCCAACGATTGATAGCATACTGTCCACCAATATTGAGCGAAATGATTGGGGCGAGAGTTATTGCAGTAGCACCATCAGGATATGTCTGCACAAAAGCCACTCTACTACCTGCAAAATAATTCTCCGAATATACACTCCATTTGGAGTCAATATGTATATCTAAACGGGCATAGGCATCCCAATTAGGGCGGTCAAAAATACTCGTTCCTTTGACACGATTCTCTTGGAAATAAGGTTCAGTAGGGTCCATGGAAGGAATAGGATCTTGTTGGTAGAAATAATAGTTTCCTCCCATATTCAGTTCGACAATATCGCGGTAGTGGTAATGAAGATTAGCACCTACTTTCCATCGTTGGAATTGGCTTTGCCATAGACTATAATATCCCTGATTGTCATAATGTTCTTCCGCTTGCATATTGCACGCACTGTGCATATAGGCGTATCCACCATATAAATCAATCAGTAAGGTCTTAGTTGGGCGGATTTTGAATCCAACCTGCGCATCTACAGGCGTATATGCACGTGGGGTATCCCATAAGAGTCCTGCTATAGTTTTTAGATAGCGATTGTAGCCCATGTATTCTTGCCATGTACCAAGTCCGAACTGGCCGGTAGCATTCGCATATACATGGAAGATGTTGTCCATCATGCTCCATTCGAATTGAACATTTGGCGATGGTGCAAAGCTCAGGTTCTCTATATTACTTAGCAGTTTGCCTGTACCTATATTCATGTCAATATTCACACCCGCATGCAAGCGTATGTGTTGACTTTTATATTCGTAAAACGGTTCTATGCGAATGTTGTGCCGCGGAGTAGGCAACTTAAGACCATCTAACGATGTGGTATAGAAGTTGTTTTGCACATATGCGTTGAGTCCTGCGCTATGTTGCGTGTTAGTCCACCATACATTTACTTGCGATTGGACGCTATGTTCAAATGTTTCGCGCTTTGCAAAGGCATTGTATCCAGTTTGTACTACATATTGGACAGCAGATTTCCCCGTGGAGCGCACTCCAATCTTGGCATTAGCATTCCAAAGTGTTAGACTGCCCAACGAGGGATAAGTGCTATAATCGTTGTTTCCTTGTACTCCAAAATACAAGTCTGCACCAGAGAAATGGCGGGTAACCACCATGCCCAGTTGAGATTGAGAAAGTGCATCTTCCCCCCAATACGCATCGTGGTTGGCATAGAGGTCAAGCGACATTTTTTTCTTGTGATGAATTTGGTAACCAAACAAAAAATGCGTATTTCGGTAACCACCAGCTGCTTCAATTTGTCCTTGCAGGGGTGCCTGTGGAAGGAATTGCGTTTCAGAAGCAGGCAAAAGATTGAAATTATAACCAATGGTCAGAGGAGTCGAATATGTGGAATAAACCACAGGATTAAGCTGAATATCATGGGTTATAACAGCTGGTTGCTGATTGATCTTACCTGCGCTTTGTATGATTGGTTGAAAATCGCGCTCCACAGTCACAACGCGACTGAATGTTGTATCGCTTTGAGCCAACAACTGACCATTGAGCATTGACAACAACGCGATAAGACTGAATAACATATTTCTGTTCATTGTAATGGGCTTTCTCATAGTGTATCCTCCTCTATTTCATTAACTTCCTCATTGATATTCATTTCTTCCAAAGCCACCAATTTCTCTACGATAATAGACTGTATATCATCTTCTTGTCGATAGTTGGTTTGCAAAGCCAAGAGGTATTGCTTAGCTTGGAAAATGTCATTGCGCTGAATGTTTATATCAGCAAGCAGAATCAAACTCTTAGCCAACCAATACTGTTGCGAAGTCTGCATCTGTGTAAACGACATCACCTCTTGTTCCGCCAGTTCAATGGACCCCAACTGGAAATACGCATTTGCCAATTGATATTTGGCTTCTGCCCCCATTGCTGTACGCACTTCTTTGGACAATGGCGTCAAATCCACCACTGCCAAGCCATATTGTTTCTCTTTCAAGTGAGCCTTAGCACGACAATAAAGAGCCTCTTGTCGAATCACATCAGTAATATCCGTTTGTTCGAGCAACTGGGTTGCAACAGCCACCACATCCATCAAACCATCCTCATATTGGCTGCATCGCAACATACCCAAGAGGGCTGTTGTACGATTATGCGAAGAGGACGCATATTGCAACATTCGCTGGAAATAGTAGTGTGCCGTACGATACTCTGCTTTGTCATAAGTAAGCTCTGCTACGCGCATGCACGCCTCTTCAATATGCGGATTACCATCCACATCTGCCAACGCGCTATATTGCTCAATCGCGCTATCATATTGACGCAACTGATAAAAACAATTTGCCGCATAGTATTGCGCTGTTATGCAATAGCGTCCTTGTGGACAGAAGGACGTGAGATAGGTGCTCAAACCTGCTACTGCTTGCTCATAATTGCCCATAATATATTGCAATTCGGCTGTCACATATACCAACGAATCCTCTTGCGTCGAGGTATGCATATTTATCTTATTAAGCGTCTTTGTGTAAGCAAGGTAATCCTTAATCTTATTCGTTTCAACATACACTTGCTCCAAGTTCTCCAATGCACTGTAAGCATCCTCGCTGCCCGCATACTTCTCAATAGTACTCTTGAAGGCGGCAATCGCTTTATCATATTGATGCAGAGTGCGATAAGTCATACCCAATTCAAGAGCCGCCTTTGACGCTTTGTTACTGCGCGGATACTGACCAATAAGACGCGTATATACACTTATCGCCTCGTTGTTTTGATCCAATTGCAAGTGTGCACGAGCTGTCTCATACAATGCATCATCGGCATAATCAGAACGAGGATAACGAGTTGATAAGCGTTCCAATGTTTGAATCTTTTCCTTGTATCGGTGAAGAAGACCTAATGCATATCCCTTCTGGAAAAGCGCATAATCTACACCGTAATTGGAGAGCTGAACAACACGATCATAAGTGTCTATCGCATCTGCAAACTGACGGCTATTGAATTGACAATCGCCCAAGCGATTAAGTGCATCAGAATAGGTTGTTTGCTTGGTGTCCGCTTTTTCTATATACTGACGGAAAATATGCTCTGCTTGTTTTAATATATGTTGATTGAAATAGGCATATCCTTTTAGATAGAGTGCCGCCACATAGTTGTTAGACTTGTTCGCATTGGATTGTTTGTTGAAGATATTTAGGTCTTCCAAACACTCCGAATACTTAGACTGACGGTATTTACTTTCCGCACGCACAAAATACGCATCGGTTTTGTATTCTGAGGTGCTTTTCTCGTTGTCAATCACTTGTGTCATCCACTTTATACTCTCGTGCATATTTCCACGCAAGAAAGCATCTATACCCATCTGATAACGCAAATACTGCATCGTTTCGCGCATTTTCTCATCGGGTTGTTTCACCGCTGCCAACGCTTCATATGCCGCTTGATAATTTTTGCTGTTCATGTACATGTCAGCCATGAGAGCATACACCTTGTTGGCATATTTCGTATTGGGATATTCGCGCAAGAACTCTTGAAAAGCCGTAATACTCTCACCCAATGCAGAACCTTGCAAATAGGTAATTTGCACATAGTTGTACATGGCTTCCTCGCGCAATTGAGGATTGATATTGAGTCGTATAGCGGCGGCATATGCCAACTTAGCATTCTCTTCATCACCTATGCGCAGATAACTATGTCCCAAATGCAAGTAACCGCTTTCCGAAATGGAATCTTTTTGTTCTTTGACGGTTTTGAGTTGTTGAACTGCCTCTTGATATTTTCCCACTTTATAGTTGGCAACGCCCAGCAAATAAATATCATTACGGAGCGGTTCTCTCTTTAGTTCGTTGCTATGTTGGTGGTAAGCAGTGAGGTGCTCAATGGCTTTATCATAAGCACCATCTTGGTAATACATTTCGCCCAACATACGATGCAATTCGTAGTTGTTTTGATTCTCAGGAAATGCCTCCAACAAATGATTAGCACGCTCATATACCTTTTCATATTCGCCCTGAGCGTATTCTATCTGAATAATATAATAAGGTGCTATCTGCTGATAACCGCCCAATTGCTCCACAGCCAAAAACTCTGCCAATGCACTTGGAAAGTCTTTCGCACAATAATAACAATAACCCGCATAATAGCGCGCATGAGGTGTGTATAAAGACTGCTTGTTTTTCAGCCGCAAGAAATGAGACAATGCACGCTCATAGTTCTTTTGTTGCAGAAGCGTGTATCCCCAATAAAAATACAACATTGGCTGCGAATCGCGCGATAGGTTCTTAGGATTAACCTTAGCGAAAGAACGATTTGCCTGTTTGTACTTCTTTTTCTCGGCATGCAACACACCTTCCATCAAATAAACCTCATCGCTATATGGCGTATAAGGGTACGCTTCCATATAGGACTTAATGTCCGAAGACACCACCTTAGTACGCTCCTGAAACTGCTGTTGCAGATCACGGAATGCTTGTTCGTAATCTTGGGCACAAACATGCGTTGCACTCAAAAAAACACCTATAATATAAATAACTACTCGTTTCATTACATATAGCACACCTATTGTGCGGTTATTGTATTGACTATTGTGCAATAGCAGTAATTATCTCCTGCGATTGCGTTTTTTGCGTTGCATGTCGCGTTGGCGTTTGCGGTTGATGGCTTGAATAACAAATACAACCACGATTAGCGCCAATACCACCAAGATAAATATCACCAATCCCATGCTTAGGTTATCGCCCTTCACGCGCGACCACATAGCCAACATGTCTTCGGTCTTGTCGCCGCAGTCGTGCATCAATGCGCAACGCTCAATCACACTTTGATCGGGATAGAACACATGATTCGCATGCACAGCTTCTGCGCCTTCGCCAAAGAAATAAGTGAGATTAGATGTCGCCTCTATCTCCTCGTCGTTGGCCCACACAAGAATAGTAGAGTCTGCTACCACACTCACATAGCCAATCTCCTCCATGTTCAAGATAGCGTTCTCTGGCATACACATATAGTTGATGAAATAACTTGCTGCCTTAGTGTTCTTGGCATATACTGGAATACACCAGCCGTCGAACCACACATTGCTACCTTCTTGTGGCACGAAATATTCAAGGTTTACACCAACTTCAGCTGCTTCATCAATTGCCCATTGTGCATCGCCTGACCAGCTGAGGTTGAGCCACGCTTTACCCTTGGTCATTTCTTCTTTACCAAAGTCCACTTCCCAACCTGCGATATTGCTCTTCATACTGGTAAGGAACTCCTCCACGCGTTGGATGCGATCATCCGTCACATTCGCAACCAACTCATCGCGGGTCACTTCGCCACGAGCAATCTCGTCGCGGAAAGCGTAGAGTACCACTACGGAGTAGATATCGCGGAAGGCATCTTTCATAAATACCTTGCCCGCAAACTTAGGGTTTTGCAAGCCGCCCAAAGAAAGAATCTCCTCCTTATTCACCAATGCAGTGTTGTACAAGATACCCGTCGTACCCCACATATAACCCACAGTATAATCTGCTACGCACACGCTGCTGTCGGGTGCCATCTGTTGGAACTTATCCACCGCGAAAGGTGATACTAGTTTCGTGTAGTCAGGCGTATTGCCAAAATCCTTGTTGATAGGTTGTAGCAACTTATTGCGCAACATACGCTCAATGATATACTCCGAAGGACAAATGACATCATAGTCTTCGTGACCCACCTCAATCTCGGTAAGCATCGACTCGTTGATGTCAAAGGTCTGATACAATACCTCTACTTGTTCGCCGGTTTGCTCATAGTACCATGCAGGGAAACCATTGAGCACATTCATGTCGATATAGTCTGCCCAGTTATACACCTTCAGCGTATGCTCGCGGTCAGCAGCAAAAGCGTTAGATACCAATACACAGGGTAGCACCAAAGCGGCTACAGCAAAAAAGAACTTTTTCATTTCGTTTTGTTTTGTTGTTTATGGGTTCGTATATTCATTATTATCAGCAAGACCAAGATGGTCAAGAAAATCAAGGAGAACAATGGCCTCAACTCGGGTGTCAAACCACCCTTGCGAGCATCCGCATAGATAAAGGTAGATAGGGTCTCCAGGCCGCTACTACCCTTCGTAAAGTAGGTTACACCGAAGTCGTCGATACTCAAAGTCAAACTCAAGATAAATCCACTAATCATTCCTGGCCACAACTCTGGCATCATCACTTTGCGCAATGCTTGGAAAGGAGTAGCGCCTAAGTCCAATGCCGCTTCGTAGATATTCGGATTCATCTTCGTCAGTCGTGGCATCACGCTCAGCACCACATAAGGAGTACAAAATACCACATGTGCCGCAATCACAGTACCCAAGCCGCGACTAATCCCCAAGAATACGAATAGCAAGAACAAACTGATACCCGTCAGAATATCGGGGTTAATCATCGGGATACTATTCATAAAGGTGAGTATCTTCCTGTCGCGATTGCGCATATGGTAGATACCTATCGCAGCCAATGTGCCCAATACGGTAGAAATCAATGCCGATGACAATGCAATCACAACTGTGAAGAAGATAGCGCGGTACAAGTTTGGATCTACTTTCACCTGTGCTACTGCATCGTAACCAGTAAATAGGTTCTCATACAAACCAAAGGTGAATCCTGTCCAGTTACCAAATACCTTACTTTGTGTAAATGAGAATATGATAATCAGCAGGATAGGGGCATACAATACCACCAATAGCAACCACAAATATGCTTGTGCTGCTATGCGCGATCCCAATCCTCGCTGCTCAATCTTCGATTTCTTATAATTTTCAAACATATCTCCTTGCCTTTAATCTTTAACCTATAGCGAAGCGTCCTATAGGCGCTTGCGCCGTCCTATTACCTATTTATATCCTCCTTATCTCCACCAAAGAAACTGGTCAATCCGATGATTATCAGCATGATCAATGACAATGCTGCACCGTAGTTCCACATCGCTATACCGCCTTCGCCGAAGCAGCGTTGGATTAGCGAACCGAACAAGGTCACCTTGTTATGGGTCAACAACTCTGCGATAGCGAAAGTCGAAACAGTTGGCATAAACACCATCACAATACCCGAGTAAATACCTGGCACCGATAGTGGCAAAGTCACTTTCAAGAACACCTGATGACGCTTTGCGCCCAAGTCGTGCGCTGCCTCTATCAAACTAGTATCCATCTTTTGCAGGGTATTGTAGATAGGATAAATCATAAACGGCAAGAAGTCATACACCATACCAAACAGCAACGCTCCTTCGCCCAATGGTAAACCGAACATTCGGAACAACTCCACCGTCGCAATCGTGCGCAACAAGAAGTTAATCCACATCGGCAGAATAAACAACATCGCCATCACCTGCGGTGTCTTAAAGTCTGCCATCGCCATGATATACGCTGCGGGATAACCCAACAATAGACAAATGATAGTGGTAATCAGCGCAATAGCCAAGGAATAGATAAAGGTGTTTATCGCCTCCGACTTCGTAAAGAAACTCACAAAGTTCTGTATCGTAAAGCTACCATCAGCATCCGTAAAGGCATACACGCCAATCAGCACCAATGGCAAAATCACCAAGCACAGCATAAACAGCGCGTAGGGCCATGCCCATGTACTACGCGACTGAAACACCATTCTTAATTTATTATTTTTCATCTCTAAACTCTAAACAGTAGCCCATAGGGCGTTCACTAAACAAATCAGTCTTGGTTCTTTGTTCCTTGTTCTTGGCTCTTCTTATACAATCTTATATAACTCGGTGCTATGCGAATACCCACGCGGTCGCCGTCGTCCCACACATCGTTGGTATCCACAAAGATATCATCGCCATCATCGGTGCGAACGGTCAAATGATAGTGATCACCCTTGTAAAGAATGAAATACACCTCGCCGCACAACACACCATCTTCCTCGTCGTCTTGCAAATTCACGCGGTTGAAGTCCACTTCCACTTCCACTTCTTCGCCTACTTCGAATCGCTCTGCCACTCGCTCTGGGATATCCCATTCCTCGTCCAAGAAGCGCACACGGTTATCCTCCAGCACTTCGCCATCGAAGGTGTTGCACAATCGCTCTTTCTTCATTACCTGAATATCTTCTGGCTTTACCAGCAGTCCCACTTTCGTGCCTAGCTCAAAGGCGTGATAATCTTGAATCATCAACTCATATCCCTCATCGGTCAGCACGGTCATCTCATAATGTACCCCCTTGAAGATACAACTATGCACCTCGCCTTGCAATTGCCAGTTATCCTCCTTGCCTTCTTGCAAAGCGCCGATATAAATATCCTCTGGTCTCACCACCACATCCACTTCAGTATCTTCGCCAAAACCTTTGTCCACGCATTCGAAATCATGCTCGCAGAAGTTCACCATCTTATCTTTCACCATCGTGGCATCCAAGATATTACTTTCTCCGATGAAATCGGCTACAAAGCAGTTTTGTGGTTCGTTATACACATCGGTTGGTGTACCTATCTGCTGGATCTTGCCTTCGCTCATCACTACCACGCGGTCGCTCAATGTCAAGGCCTCTTCCTGGTCGTGTGTCACATAGATAAAGGTGATACCCAACTTCTTGTGCATCGCACGAAGCTCCATCTGCATGTCTTTGCGCATCTTCAGGTCCAACGCTGCCAATGGCTCATCCAGCAGCAACACCTCTGGCTCATTGATGATTGCTCGCGCAATCGCCACACGCTGTTGCTGACCGCCCGACAGACTATCTACATCGCGATACTCATAGTCCGTCATGCCCACAGTCTTCAGCGCCTGCTTCACCTTCTTTTCTATGACTTTCTTATCCTCCTTCTTCAGTTTTAATCCGAAAGCCACATTGTCAAATACATTCAAATGGGGGAACAACGCGTATTTCTGGAATACCGTGTTCACATCGCGCAAGTGCGGAGGCATCGTGGTCACATCTTCGCCGTTCAGCAAGATATCACCCTCCGTTGCTACCTGAAAACCTGCTATACAACGAAGCAAGGTTGTCTTTCCGCAACCCGATGGACCCAAGATAGTTACGAACTCGCCTTTCTTGATTTGAAGGCTCACATCGTCCAAGGCAAATTTACCGTCCTCAAACTGTTTGGACACATGATTCACCTCAATGATAAAATCCGATTTCTGCATTTCTTTTTTCGCTATGGTACACTAAAGTGTAATACATAAAAGTTCGTTTTTGCCAATTTGGGTGCAAAGGTACAAAAAAAAACGCATAAACACAAAAAAAAGAGCAAAAAGTTTACTTTTATGCGATTTTTGTGGTGTTTAGGCTGCGTGGAGTGCCCCCCCCTGCCACTTCACGCGAGGACATGGTCCGCATTTACTCTGCATTTTGCGAATGTACTTTCGGGGGAATTGCGACAGCAAGGCGGCGTCCGAAGGTACAACCCTGCCACTCCAAAACAGACAACACATTGTCTAAAAAAACAAAATCCCATTTGAATAACTCAATGAGATTCTGCCTTTTCTTTCAGTACCGCGAGCGGGACTTTCTGCGTAAGTCCCTTGCGCCACTTGCAAAAGCAAAAACCCAAAAACACATTCAAGCAAGCTTGTGTGCTTTTGAGTTTTCCCTTTCAGTACCGCGAGCGGGACTTGAACCCGCACAGCCATCACTGGCCAAAGGATTTTAAGTCCTTCGTGTCTACCGATTCCACCATCGCGGCTCGAAATCGGCTGCAAAGGTAGTGTTTTTTTGCGAACTGACCAAATATTTAAGCGACTTTTTTCAATATTTTGCACCGCCATTGTCCACTGCAAATCCACAAAACCCGCTTCCACTTACTGAATTTCAGTTAGTTACAAAGAAAACACGCGCGCACCGATTTGATATTGCAAACTATTTACAACTTCAAAATTTTGGTATTTTTTTAGGGACTGACATACCCTTTTATTAACTCTATTCACTGTTAAAAATAATTTTTGGTAATTTTGGTTTAATTGTTTATAATTTTTGTTTTTTATGAATATTCCTCATTTTGAATGACCAACAGTGTAATAAAATAATTTGGGACTTATATATCAGTTGACACTTCCTATTGTCTTCTCCGCATTTACTTAAGATTAAGCGCACGAGTTTCGCATGCAAGCGAAATGAGGAGCGGTGGTAATATATTACGGAGTACCTTGTAAAAGCGTGGCTATAGTGTGGCAAAAAGATTTATTTAGATTTCTGCCCGTCAGGGCAAGGAGATATGAAGTGTTGTCTTCTCCGCATTTACTTAAGATTAAGCGCACGAGTTTCGCATGCAAGCGAAATGAGGAGCGGTGGTAATATATTACGGAGTACCTTGTAAAAGCGTGGCTATAGTGTGGAAAAAGATTTATTTAGATTTCTGCCCGTCAGGGCAAGGAGATATGAAGTGTCAACATGTATATAGTTCCCTAAAAAATAATCGTCCTTTATGCCTCTATTTTCTTTCAACTAAATTGCCGAATCCCCCCTCCCAGCTCCGAGTATGTTCCGATAGATAACCGATAGATAACCGACACATAACCGATACATATGAATACCCCGTGAATACTCCCCGAATACTCAGCGAATACCCCATGAATACCCCTATCTTTAGATCCCTATGGGAGAAGCATACCCTACAGAATACAATAAACCTAAAAAAATGCACTTTTTGCGGTCATGCGCTTGCGTATGTAAAAAAAAAGTAGTATCTTTGCAGGCTGATTAAGGTTCGCTTACTTTGAGAAGCAAAAAGTGATATATTTAAACATTCATATACCATGACAGAGAACAATTATTGTGTAATTATGGCAGGAGGAGTGGGTAGCCGCTTCTGGCCATTCAGTAGAAACCACAAACCAAAACAATTCTTAGACTTTTTTGGAACAGGACGCAGCCTATTGCAAATGACAGTAGATCGTTTTCGACCTATTGTACCTATTGAGAACATCCTCATTGTCACGAATGTATTGTATCGCGAAGAGGTGTTAGCGCAGATTCCCGACTTGCGTGCCGAGCAAGTACTATGCGAGCCTGCTCGCCGCAACACGGCCCCTTGTATTGCTTATGCTGCCGCAAGAATCGAGGCGATGAGGCGTTTGAGCAATAAAGCCAATAGCTCCGAGAGCGTCAACATTGTAGTCGCGCCAAGCGATCACCTAATCCTGCAAGAGGACCAATTCCGTCTAACCATCGAACAAGGCTTCAACTTCATTCAGGAACACGACGCACTGCTTACTTTAGGAATGAAGCCCACCCGTCCTGAAACGGGCTATGGCTATATCCAGCGAGGCGAAGAAGCACGAAAAACCGACACCAGCGGAGAAGGCATCTACAGGGTCAAGGCTTTTACCGAGAAACCCAACTTAGAGTTAGCTAAGGTCTTTTTGGAGAGTGGCGATTTCTTGTGGAACTCAGGAATCTTTGTTTGGAGTTTGCGCAGCATTCAAGACGCTTTCAAGCAATTCTTGCCCGAAGTAGCAGAGAAATTCATGATGGGTATGGAGGACAATAATCAAGCATCTCCTCTGGGCACAGAGAAAGAGGAAGCATTCATACAAGAAATATTCCCTACCTGCCCAAGCATTTCCATTGACTACGGCGTGATGGAGAAAGCCCAGAATGTCTATGTCATGCCCAGCGACTTCGGTTGGAGCGATCTCGGCACATGGGGGTCGCTATACGAATTGAGCGAGAAAGACGAGAACAGCAATGTCACACTGCACTGCGATGCTACCTACTACGACAGCCATGGCAATATCGTAACCTTGCCCGAAGGACATTTGGCAGTGGTACAGGGATTGGAAGATTGTATCGTTGCCGAATCAGAAGGCGTCCTACTCATTTGCAAGAAAGACGCCGAGCAACAAATCCGCCAGTTCTTTATGGATGCGGAGATGAAGCACGGAGGAAAGTTCAGCTAAGGGACTGGGAAACACCATTTACAACTTAACGAAGTATCACTTACAATTTTGAATTAGGATATGAGTTATTTGAATTTCGATAAGACTTTGCTCATCAACTTAGAACGCAGTTTGAGCAAAGAGATGATTCGCACCAATCGTGCTGGCGCGTATAACTCAACCACTTTGATTGACTGCAACACGCGTAAATACCACGGTCAGTTGGTGCTGCCACTCGCTGGCGAATTGCCTGAAAACAATTATGTCCTATTGGGCAGTTTAGACGAGACCGTGATTCAACACGGAGCGGAGTTTAACTTGGGATTGCACAAGTACGGTTGGAACAACTTCTCGCCCAACGGACACAAGTACATCCGCGAGTTCGACTGCGAAGTCATCAGTAAGACCACCTATCGCGTGGGTGGCGTCATCCTTACAAAAGAGCGCATGCTGGTCAGCTTCGAACCACGCGTATTGATTCGCTACACGCTCGTAGAAGCACACTCGCCTACTACCCTACGACTCAAACCCTTCTTGGCATTCCGCAGCGTACACGAATTGGCGAAAGAAAACGCCAATGCCAATGCCGACATGCGCGAAGTCGAGAACGGACGAGCCAACCGCATGTACAGCGCCTTCCCAGAACTCTACATGCAATGCTCCAAGAAAGTGGAATATACCCATGCACCTGCATGGTACAAAGACATTGAGTACTACAAGGAGCAAGAGCGCGGATTTGACTACAAGGAAGACCAATTGGTACCAGGCTACTTCGAGATGCCTATGAAGAAAGGAGAGAGTGTCATCTTTTCTGCGGGTATCAGCGAGGTGAACACCAAAACGCTGAAGACATTATGGAAGAAGGAGTTAAACCGACGCGTAGCGCGCAACGACATGTTTGGTTGCTTGAAGAACGCAGCTTCACAGTTCTACAAACGCGAAGGCGATAAGTGCTACCTCTTGGCGGGTTACCCTTGGTTTAAGGCCACAGCACGCGAAGAGTTCATCGCACTACCTGCCTGCACATTGGGCATTGGAAGACCCGAATACTGGGATGCTATTGTCAATCAGACTGCCGTAGAGGAAGTGCGTGCATTCATAGAAGGACGACCTCATAAGTTAGTAGGTATGGACGAGCCCGATGCACTGTTATGGTTTATTCATGCGCTGCAAAAATACGCTACCTACACCTCCATCCAAGAGACCACTAAGACTTACGGTCAGCTCATCATAGACATCATGCTCTTTATCCGCAGACAACAACACCCACGCCTCTTCTTGCACAACAATGGGCTTTTGTGGGTGAATGGCACCGAGCAACCTGCCACATGGATGAACGCCGTCGAAGACGGACGCCCTATCACCCCACGCACTGGCTATGTGGTAGAAATCAATGCGCTGTGGTACAACGCACGACTCTTTACGGCTGCCATTCAACGCTGCATGGGAAAAGAGCAAATAGCAGACCTCATGGAATACCAAGCCGAAATCACGAAAGACAGTTTTATCAAGACTTTCTGGAATGGTATGTATTTGGACGACTATGTGGACGGAGAGTACCACAACAAAGAGGTGCGTCCTAACCAAATCATCGCTGCCAGCCTGCCATTCTCACCACTCGATAGACGCCAATGCAAAGCCGTAGTGGATATTTGTACCAAAGAGTTATATACCCCCAAAGGACTTCGCACCATTTCGCCTAAGAGTGGCAACTACCGCCCCGAATACATCGGCGGACAATTGCAGCGAGACCGCAATTTCCACAACGGACCCGTATGGCCATGGACAATCGCTGCATACGCTATTGCTTACCTGAAAGTCTATCAACATTCAGGCGAGAACTTCATTCGCCGATTGCTTACGGGCTACGAGGCTGAGATGAGCGAACTATGTATTGGCACACTCAACGAACTATACGACGGCAACCCGCCTTTCAAAGGACACGGTGGCATGAGTTATGCGCCAAGTGTAGCCAGCATTATTGATGTGTGCAACACTTTGGAGAGTTTAGAGGTTAAAGATTAAAGGTTAAAGGAAAGAATCATGAAAGCATTAATGTTTGGTTGGGAGTTCCCTCCTCATATCTTAGGCGGACTCGGAACAGCAAGCTATGGTCTTACACGAGGCATGGCACAACAAGAAGACATGGAGATTACCTTTGTCATTCCTAAACCTTGGGGAGATGAAGACCAATCCTTCTTGAAGATTATAGGTGCCAACAGCGTACCTATCGTGTGGAAAGACAACGACTACGACTATATTCGCCATCGCATGCAGGGCAAGATGTCACCCGAAGAGTACTACCACCTGCGCAACAATATCCACTACGATTACTCGCGCATCGGTACCGATGATTTGGGCTGTGTGGGCTTTTCGGGTCGCTATCCCGACAACCTATTGGAGGAAATAGGCAACTACGAGGCAGTAGCCAGTGTCCTTGCACACGCACTCGACTTCGACATCATTCACAGCCACGACTGGCTCACCTACCCTTCAGGCGTGTTTGCTAAGCAAATTTCAGGCAAACCACTCGTCATACATGTCCACGCTACCGACTTCGACCGCAGCCGCGGCAATGTCAATCCTACCGTGTATGCCATCGAGAAACGCGGTATGGACGAGGCAGACCATATCATGTGCGTGAGCGAACTCACACGCCGCACCGTCATCGAGAAATACGGCCAGCCTCCTCATAAAGTGAGCACCGTGCATAACGCCGTAGAGCCACTCGCCAACCCAGAGGAGTTCGTCAAGCACGACCGCAAGGACAAGTTGGTCACTTTCCTCGGTCGTATCACCATGCAGAAGGGTCCTGAGTACTTCGTGGAAGCCGCAGCACGCGTGCTGGCAAAGACCGACGGTGTGCGCTTCGTCATGGCTGGTAGCGGCGATATGATGAACAAGATGATTGACCTCGTAGCACAACGCGGCATTGCGGATAAGTTCCACTTCCCTGGCTTCATGCGCGGGCGACAAGTACAAGAGGTGTTGGCTGACTCCGATGTGTATATCATGCCCAGCGTGAGCGAGCCATTCGGTATATCACCATTGGAGGCAATGCAAGTGGGCTGCCCATCGATTATCTCCCATCAGTCAGGCTGCGCCGAGATCCTCTCACACGCCATCAAGACCGACTACTGGGACATCGACGCTATGGCTGATGCCATCTACGCTATTGTCAAGTATCCAGCCATGTACAAATCGCTCCGCGAACTCGGTCGCGACGAGGTGAACAACATCAAGTGGTATGACGCAGGACTCAAAGTCCGCCGTATCTACGATTTGGTTATCAACGGATACTAACCCTTAAAACTATTTAAACTATTAAAACTTTTTCAACGCTAAAAATACAAAGTCATGAAAAATATTTGTTTTTGCTTCCAAATGCATGCGCCTTATAGCTTGAAACGCTATCGCTTTTTTGAGATTGGTCAAGATCATTACTACTACGATGATATGCAGACCGAAGATCATGTTGTATCACTCATCAACACCTCCTATATGCCATTATGCAAGACACTGCAAGAGATGATTCGCCTTTCCAAAGGTCGTTTCCACTGCGCATTAAGTGTATCTGGTATTATGTTGGAAATGTTGGAGCAATACGCACCCGAGATGATTGACCTATTGAAGGAGTTGGCTGCTACCAATTGCGTAGAGTTCGTAGTAACGCCTTATGCTTATTCATTAGCAAGCGTATATAGCGACACCGAAGCGGTTGAGCAATTACACAGCCAAAAAACAATGCTCCAACAACTCTTGGGAGTGGAATCCACCACTGCTTTCCTCACCGAACTGCTATACTCCGATGAGATTGCCATTCAGCTCCACAAACTCGGCTTCAAAGCAGTTATGACGGAGGGTGCAAAACATATCCTCAGTTGGAAGAGTCCAAACTATGTATATAGCAGCAGTGCAGCACCAAAATTAAAAGTATTGCTTCGCAACACTACTTTGAGCGACGAATTGGCATTCCACTTCTCAGACCCTGCTTGGCACAATTTCCCAATAGACGGCGAGCAATATGCCATCTCCCTTGCGGGGCTGCCCGAAGAGGAGCAAGTGGTGAATATTTGGGTGGGAGCCGAGACTTTTGGTCTGCGCCAACCTGCTATGACTGGTATCTTCGAATTCCTCAAAGCATTGCCATACTTCGCTCTCGAACAAGGTATTGGCTTTATGACTCCAAGCGAAGTCGCTAAGAAATGCGCAGCCAACGATGCTGTTGTTGTACCTTACCCATTGACATGGGCTGGCGAGGCAAAAGACCTCGGCACCTACAATGGCAATGACCTCCAACAAGAGGCACTTCAAAAACTCTATGCCGTAGCTGAGCGTGTACACCTCTGCAAGGACAAACAACTCAAGCACGACTGGCTTATCCTGCAAGATGTCAATTACATGCATTTCATGAACCACATTGACCAAGGAGCAACGCAGTTTGAGTCGGCATACGATGCGTTCATCAACTATATGAATATCCTTTCTGACTTCCTACAACGCGTAGAGGAGCAATACCCTACTACCATTGAGAACGAAGAGTTGAACGAACTTCTCAAAACCATACAAAACCAAGAAAAGGAGATTGAGAAATTAGAGAAACAACTCAAGGAAGCCAAGAAGGAAGCTAAAAAAGACACCAAAAAGGAAGTCAAAAAAGCCGCTCCTAAGAAATCCTGCGCCAAGAAAGCCGAGAAATAAGTAATCTTACTACGCATATATCCCTCGCCACTTGCCACCCGCAAGTGGCGAGTTTCTATTTCGTACAGAAAAATGCACTTTCCCTCAAAAAAAGTGCATTTTTCTTTGACCTTATGACAAGTTTTAGCAGTTTGATATAGTAATTTTGCAGCGGATTTCGAAGAAAGTGCCATTTTTGGGTATCTTTTGAGAGAAATCAGCAAGTTAAACTTTTAAATTTTTATCATTATGAAGATTAAAAAGCAAAAAAAACTCTTCTTGAGTTGCAATGTGGCAGGTTTTGCGCATTACGAAGGTTGCATCGTTTTTAGCGAGTTGCAGATTGGTACCAAGTTGCATTTGGTTCGTGAGGACGAGAACGCCTATGACCATGATGCGGTGGCTATCTTTTACGGAGATACCCATATCGGTTATGTCCCAAGCGCTAAAAACGAGCAGTTGGCTACTATGCTTGACCTCGGGCATGAAAATCTGTTTGAAGTGTATGTACAACAACTTGACTCAACTGCTCATCCCGAGCAACAGGTGCATGTTGGCATTTTCGTAAAGGCAAAGGAGAAGGCATAATCCTTTTCCTTGCCTGTTTAAATACTCCACCACAATACAACAAGAAAAAATATATTGATTGTTGTATTATTGAGAAAAAAGTTGTACCTTTGCACCGAAAGAGCACTAATATTGTTGTAAAGTATAATCAATAATGCGAATAACACAAATTTAGTAACATCTAAAAACATATTCAAATTATGAATAGTTTGCAAAAAGCTGCATATAGACAACCCCAGTGGAAAGAGTTCTCCAGAAAGGTCATTGAAGCACATCAGTGCAGATGCAGTCGATGTAATCGTCATGAATCAGATGGCGCCACTTTACAGGTTCATCACACATATTACGACCCAGAAAGTTTTCATAAGCCATGGGATTATCCCCTCAGCACCCTTGAAGTTCTATGTAAGAGTTGTCATGCACAAGAACATGGACATATAATGCCTATGGAGGGATGGGAGTATATTGATATGGAAGATATGCAGGAACCAAGCGTGGAGTGTGAATACCCTAACTGTACATACAACGATTTGTTGAGATATGTTCATACAGTTTATCATCCAAAATGGGGATATCTTAATGTTGGTTGTGGACATTCTGATAAACTTACAGGTACTAATCAAGCTACTGAACTTGAAAAAGCAGCTAAGAAGAGACTGACGATGTTTGATGGTTTCTTACAAGAAAAAAGATGGCAACAGATAGGTCAACGATGGTATAGGGAATTTGTAGATTTCCCCATTACCATCACGCAATCACAGGATGCCTTCCTTCTCTCAATTTTCATTCCTCTCCCCGAAGCATATAAAAGTCTTTATGAAGCGAAGAAAGCAGCGTTTAATATCTGCTATAACCAATCTCATCAGCAATTCTTTCAGCAGCACAACATTCCGTATCCAGAAACTATACCACGTAAACCGCATTCAAAGAAGAATCCCCCCTTACATCGAAACCTACTCACATTCGCAATCAGCAATCAAACAGGCAAACTTGTTCACATAGATGGTGTAGAGCCTGATATATTATGCAACTGTATTTGCCCGGCATGCCAACAACCTGTAAAGGCAGAGAATACTTCGGATTTACCCACCAACCATCGTTTTGTGCATATGGTAAATTCGACATGTGAAGATTACTTTCTGCAAATGTATCGTCGCTTAACTCTCCAACTCATAGAGGAGAATAAACAGATTATCCTTCCGAAATATGCTAATGATGAGGCAGAACTATATATCCCTAGTTTAATAGTTAATATCAAATCCGTTCAATACTCTACATTACTCTATGATGCTATTCTTACTTGTTCTATTAATGATACTGAGCAACAAATAGCGGTTGTAGTTGATTTTGACGGTACATTAACTAATGAAAAAATACAAACTATAAAATCATCTAAAATACCCACTATTCAGATCTCCCTCGTTAAACATTACAATATCACTCCTCCACTCAAGAAGAAAGAACTCCAAGAGTTGTTGCGTACTGATACCAAGATAATTTCTTGGATACATAGTCCACATTATGAAGAACAAGCCAGACAATTGCAACAGAATAAACAGTGTTATTTGGAGAAATTAAACTTGAATATTCAGCAAGCTATTGACAGTTGCATATATGAGGACTACGAGATTAATCAAATAGAAGAGACTTACTTAAACCATGAAAAATATCCGCATTCTGTTAAGAGTTTGTTCCAAAGTGTCTCCTATACAACAATACATAGAATTATTAATATGCCATCCGAAGAAGACTTACAGCATACGGAACAATGCATTAAGTTGGTGGAATGGTACCAACATTATAGCACTGTTGACGGAATCAACTATGATTTGTTAAAAATTTTAAGACATTGCAATTTCTATGAATTATCAAAGCAACTCCACAACCATACAACACAGAGGATTGAACTTTTGTATAATCTATTTGCATATTATTTTCAAAGCGAATTAGGTTATCTTCCTATAGGAAACTCTGATCTAATTTATGCAAAGATTAGAGATGATATTCGCGCCCCCTTCTTCAACAATAGTTTAATTTTATATAAAAAGGCTGTACTTTCTTTTGAGCAAAAAAATGGTATTGAATTATATTTTCTGCTATATTTATATTATGGGGTAGAGCATATTAACTGGCATGTAAACAAGAAAAAACGGATGTTTCGCGAACTCTATTCTATGAGAAACCGACCTATATTGGCTGCAGTCGGATCATTGTGGTTTGGTCATATCTTCAACCGTTTTCATACTGACGATTTACAAATGTTTATTCATATAATTGCTACAGAATATCCCAAAGCAGCGCCATGGGTTCTTACATACATAGAACAAACTAATTATAAACAATTCTGCTTAGAGAAAAACATTTCCTATGTTGAACTTGAATCTTTGCGTGATAGCTATTGTAATATTTGGCTTGATGGTATCTTTTACTCTGCTCTTCCATACTATTTCAACTCCAATGGTACTCGCCACAATTTGTTCCCGAAAGTATCACTTCCTCAAATCTAGTATTGAGATTAAAAACTTTTTCAGAACAACACCATAAGCAGGAGGCGAGTAATGAGCATTCTCAAAGCGTAACGATTTGTCACACTTTTCATGCAGCATTATTATAGAAGCACAGATATTTGAAACTGAAAGCCACCGAAAGCCCATATCGTAAAAGCGCGGCTATAGCGTGGCAAAAAGATTTATTTAGATTTCTGCCCGTCAGGGCAAGGAGATATGAAGTGTCAGTTCGTATATAGTTCCCTTCAAAAAAACACCCTCACGCGGGAAGCATAGAAACACTACATTTCCGCTGTTGTATATACCATTTTACCATCCAAAATCTCCAATCTTCGACATAAAGATATTAAATGCTTAACAGAATAAGCAAATTTATTGCTAAAATGCTTGCTGAATTAAGCATTTTTTTGTACCTTTGCAGCCCAATTATAAATTGGGGAAGTATCGGTATAAGCAAACATATAAGATTTGAAAACAATCTACCACATATCGCGCCTAATCTGTCTCTGCATAATCATCTTATGCAGCACGACCGCCATGCAAGCCGCAGAAAAAACGGTGCCTACCATCATGCGCGCTTGGCAATTAGACCCGTGGACAGGTATTGCGGACACTGTACCTACCGTGGACACCTCCTACATGCACTTGCCCATGCGCGATGTACTCAACAACTATTCTATTTCCAATAACTCCAACTCGAATCTTATCTCCC
The DNA here is from genome assembly GCA_017628395.1 of Paludibacteraceae bacterium. GTDB lineage: Bacteria > Bacteroidota > Bacteroidia > Bacteroidales > Paludibacteraceae > Colicola. The sequence goes on from JAGBZD010000105.1 coordinate 22,953, forward strand.
CTACCCAGTCGCGTATTTATTTCGACAGACAACGGAAAGCAGACTTCATTTTTGCCGATGCCTATGCACCATATATCATTACACCGCAAAATGTAAAGTTCTATCATACAACGACACCATATTCCAGCGTGGGCTATAAGAAAGGTTTTGTTACGAACCTCGATCAAAACGACATTAGCTTCATGTTTACAGGCAATGTGTCTCGTCGCACCAACTTGGGCATGACCATCGACTACCTCAATTCCTACGGACGATTTGCCAACCAAGAAGGCAAAACCGTTTTTGGTTCGGTCTTTGGCAGTTACAATGGCGACCATTACTCGCTGCAAGCTGCTTTCACATGGAACACCCTAAGCAACTTCGAGAACGGCGGTCTGAGCAATCCTAACGATTTGCAGGGAAGTCTCAAACCAGAAGACATGCCCGTGAAAATGCAAGGCATGTCGGCACTGCGCTACCTGTCGGGATACCTCAACCACTACTACAGCATTTGCGTGGAACGCGAACGCAAAGTGAATTACCGCGAACGCGATGAGGAAGGCAATTGGGTGAAAAAAGACTCCATAAAAATCGAATATGTACCAGTAACCACCTTCCGCCATGTGTTTGAGACGGTAGATGCCACCAAACGCTATGTCGAGAAAAGAGCCAACCAAGGCTTCTATTCGGATATTTACCGCGACTCGGTGGCCACCAAAGATACTGCGGCATGCTTGACTATCAAGAACACATTGTCCGTCACCTTTGAAGAGGAATTCAATACATGGTTGAAGTTCGGCGCCATCGTGTATGCCATGAATGAGACACAACGACATATACTACGCGACAGCATTATTCCTCCTCCATCCATCAACGACTCTATCTGCCATACACAATGGACCAACAACCTATACATCGGTGGCGCATTGTACAAAAACCGAGGCAAACACATACACTATGGTTTTGATGGCAATGTATGCCTATTAGGATACAAACTGGGCGAGTTTCAGGTGAACGGACATCTGGATGCAGGTTTCCGTCTGGGCAAAGACTCCATGACATTAGCCGCCCATGCCTACTTCAAAAACGAAACACCCGACTTCTATCTGCAACACTACCGCAGCAACCACTATCAGTGGGAGAATGATTTCAACAAAACACTCCGCTTCCATATAGGCGGCGAAGTGGCTTATCCAACCAAATGGGTGAAACCCAAACTGAAAGTAGCTTTTGAGAACATCACACAGCATATCTATTTTGATGAGAACGGCTTGCCCCAACAAATGAATGGCAACATACAACTGTTGTCGGCAGACTTACAATTGAACCTCACCACCCCTTGGGTCAATTTGGACAACCGCGTGGTATATCAGCACACCTCATCCGCCTACCTACCACTACCTGCTCTGACGATGTACAACAACTTGTATTATCACGGCACTTGGGTCAAGGCATTGGATGTGCAGATTGGTGTGGACATGCGATTCTTCACCAAATACTATGCACCTGTACTCAATCCCGCATTAGGACAGTTCTGCATACAAAACCAAGAACAAGTAGGCAACTACCCCGTGATGAATGTCTATGCCAACTTCTATGTCAAGCATATTCGGCTCAAACTATTTGCACAATATCAACACTTCAACGCGTCATTTATGAACAAACAATACTTTAGTATGCCTAATTACCCTATGGCACCCGACATGTTCCGCGCGGGATTGTCATGGCACTTTTATAAATAACCCAGCCCTTAAACTATAAACTTTCAACTATAAACGATTTTATGCAACAGACACCTAATTTACATACAATCATTAATTACGCTTGCGAGGAAGCAGGTCGCTTGGGCAATACTGAGATTCTGCCCGACCACATGATGTTAGGCATCTTGCGTTTGGGCGCAGGCAAAGCCTTCGAACTCCTCATGCAAGCGGGCATGAACCCCATAGAACTCAAAAAGAAAATCGATGAACGCTTGCTGCAAGATACGCCTACACAAACCAACAAACTATCACGCTCCAGCGAGCGTATCATTCGCCTCACGGGCATAGAAGCACGCACCTACCAAGCAGAGACCTGCGGATCGGTGCACCTAATGATGGCACTCCTGCGCGACCGTATCAATTTCCCTGCCATGTACTTAGAACAAGAGCATGGCATTGACTACGAGTGCATGGAGCGACTCTACCCCAAGCCAGACCTTTTACCACAAGGCGAATTGACCACAGACGAAGAACAGCCAGAACGAGAAACCACCATTCATATTTTTGGCGCCGACTTAGGCAGCGAGAAAAAACAAAAAGGCAAGACAGATACACCTGCGCTCACCAAATACGGTCGCGACTTGACCGCACAGGCGAAAAACGGCGAACTGGACCCTGTCATAGGAAGAGCTATCGAGATTGACCGCGTGACACAAATCCTCTCCCGCCGCAAAAAAAACAATCCTATTCTCATAGGCGAACCCGGTGTAGGTAAGTCCGCTATCGTAGAAGGACTGGCATTGCGTATTGTCAACAATGAGATTCCTGCCTTGCAAAACAAACGCATCATTTCCTTAGACATCGCATCCATGGTGGCAGGCACCACCTATCGCGGTCAGTTTGAAGAGCGCATCAAGACCGTCATTAAAGAGCTGAATCAGCACCCTGAAGTCATCCTCTTCATCGACGAGATACACACCCTCATGGGCGCAGGCAACGCACAGGGCTCATTGGATGCCGCCAATATACTCAAGCCCTCACTGGCACGCGGCGAGGTACAATGTATTGGTGCCACCACCGTCAACGAATACCGAACCAGTATCGAAAAAGATGGTGCGCTCGAACGCCGCTTCCAAAAAGTGACCGTACAACCCACCACCACCGACGAGACCTATACCATCCTCACACGCTTGAGCGAAACCTACGGACAGTTCCACCATGTACAATACACCCAAGAAGCCTTGCGCGCGTGCGTAAACCTTACTGATAGATATATCACCGACCGCCAGTTCCCCGACAAAGCCATCGACGCTATGGACGAAGTGGGTGCTTGGAAAGGTGAGAGATTAGAGGTGAGAGCTGAGAGGCAAGAGATTACCGAAGCCGATGTGGCGCGTGTGGTCAGTCAGATGTCGGGCGTACCCGTACAGCGCGTAGCACAAGCCGAAGGCGAACAATTGCGCCAAATGGCTGCAAAACTACAACAACGCGTAATCGGACAAGACGATGCTGTGCAAAAAGTAGTCAAAGCCATCCAACGCTCGCGCATGGGACTACGCGACCCACGCAAACCTATAGGCACTTTCTTCCTACTCGGTCCGACAGGTGTCGGCAAGACGCACTTGGCACAATGCCTCGCCGAAGAGATGTTCGGCAACCGCGATGCCATTATTCGTTTCGACATGTCAGAGTATATGGAGAAGCATACCGTCAGCCTGCTCGTAGGCGCACCTCCTGGATATGTAGCACATGAAGACGGAGGTAAACTCACCGAGGCAGTACGACGCAAACCCTATTCGATTGTGCTATTTGATGAGATTGAGAAGGCACACCCCGACATCTTCAATGTGCTGCTGCAAGTCATGGACGAAGGACGCCTGACAGATCGTCAGGGACATATCGTGAACTTCAAAAACACGATTATCATTCTTACCAGCAATGTGGGTACGCGCCAACTCAGCGAGTTTGGCTCTGGCATTGGCTTTGGCGCTGATAGTCTGGACGATAAAGCCACCGAGCGCATGCTCAACAAAGCACTACAACGCACTTTCCCACCCGAGTTTGTAAATCGTTTAGACAACATTATTGTCTTCCACCCGCTCAAAGATGAGGATTTGGCACAGATATTGTCGCAAGAACTTCGCCCATTGCAAGTGCGCTTGGAAACAATGGGTTACACCTTAGAACTCACCGACGCTACTCGCGAGGAGATCCTGCGCTTGTCGCGCGACCGACAATACGGTGCACGACCGCTCAAACGAGCTATACAAACATTGATTGAAGATCCGCTAACCGATAAATTATTGGCAGGCGAAATAGAAAATAAAATAATAAAAATATAACAGATTATGGCAAAAGAGATTACAGATGCTAACTTCCAAGAGTTGTTGGCTGAGGGCAAACCCCTCGTAGTAGATTTTTGGGCACCTTGGTGTGGTCCATGCAAGATGATTGCTCCTATTTTTGATGAATTGGCAGCAGAGTACGAAGGTCGTATCATTGCAGGTAAGGTGAATGTGGATGAAAACGATGACACTTGTGCTGCATATGGCATTATGAACATTCCTACCATTTTGTTCTTCAAGAATGGTGAGTTAGTTCACCGCCAAGTGGGTGCAATCCGCAAACCTGACTTGCAAAAGCTTTTTGAGGATCTTTTGTAATATTTTTGCAGTTTTTTTGCAAAAATATTTGCATAAGTCAAAAAAAAGCAGTACTTTTGCACCCAGATTGCCTTTGTAGGCACCATTTTGTGTGCCTACACGGGTAATTTCGTGCGTGGTCACCGCAAAAATACCGAGAAGCATGTGGCTTCGAGGTAAGAGCGGAGGCATCGAGCGCCCAATGACGCAGAGCGTCAGTCAATGCGCGAGATTGCCGAACGCGAGGTGTCGTTCATGCGACAAGCGCATGTTCTTTGAAAGGCCGAAAGGCTAATCCATTGCGACCTTTAGGTCGCAAACTAACCCAAACTTCGTGAGTTTGGGTTAAGAGCGGAGGCATCGAGCGCCCAATGTCGCACAGCGACAGTCATAGCGCGAGATTGCCGAACGCGAGGGTCTGGTAGCTCAGCTGGATAGAGCAACAGCCTTCTAAGCTGTGGGTCTCGGGTTCGAATCCCGACCGGATCACAAGGCATATTGCCTTATGATATTAACTATTAACTATTAATTATTAACTGTACTACATGCGTCAGTTAAAAATCACAAAATCTATCACCAACCGCGAATCGGCTTCGCTTGACAAGTACTTGCAGGAGATTGGTCGCGAACCGCTGATTCCAGTTGATGAAGAAGTAGAATTGGCTCGTAGAATCCGAAATGGAGACAGAGTCGCATTGGAGAAATTGGTGAAAGCCAATCTCCGCTTCGTGGTTTCGGTAGCAAAACAGTACCAAAATCAAGGTCTTAGCCTTCCTGACCTGATTGACGAAGGCAACCTTGGGCTTATCAAAGCAGCAGAAAAATTCGACGAGACCCGCGGCTTCAAGTTCATTTCTTACGCAGTATGGTGGATTCGCCAGTCTATTCTTCAAGCCTTGGCAGAACAATCTCGTATTGTACGCCTTCCACTAAACCAAGTGGGTTCACTCAACAAGATCAACAAAGCTTATCAGCGTTTTGAGCAAGAGCACGAGCGCAAACCAAGCGCAGAGGAATTGGCAGAGTTGCTGGACATTCCAGTAGATAAGATTGCCGATACTTTGAAGATGTCGGGCCGTCAAGTGAGTGTAGATGCGCCTTTTGTAGAGGGAGAGGATAACAGTTTGATTGATGTGATGGTCAATGAGGATTCTCCTAATGCAGACCATACGCTTATCAACGAGTCGCTTTCTCGGGAGATCGATCGCGCTTTGGCAACCCTTACTCCTCGTGAGGCTGATATCATTCGCAAGTTCTTTGGTATTGGTGTACCAGAGAAGACATTGGAAGAGATTGGTATTGAGTTCCGCTTGACCCGTGAGCGCGTTCGCCAGATCAAAGAGAAAGCAATCCGCAGACTCAAAACAAGTTCAAGAAGTAAGATTCTCAAAACTTACCTCGGTTAAAAAAAACAAAGACATACCTGCAACAATGTAAAAGGGCTGCCAAACGGCAGTCCTTTTTGTTTGTCAAAAAAAACTCTCTCTCAGGCATCCCGCAGCCTTCGAAACCACTCGATTACCACTCTGATGTTCGAGGTAGGAGGCTGGCAAAACCTTTCCACATTCCGCGCCTCTACACCCTACATTTTACACTTTTCCACCCAAATATTTGCTTAATCCAAAATAAAGTTGTACCTTTGCAACCGTAATGAGTCCACGCCTTGGGATTATGTCTTTTGGGTGGGCAATTACAAGACATAATAAAGGCGTCAATAGCGCTTTGTTCTTGGCTTAACGAATCTGGTAAATTCTTTTGGTTCCAAGACATTGCAGCATTTTGATGTCCTCGGGATATGTATATTCATATTCGTACATGCTATAGTTAGGCATGTGTGTATTCGTACATATCGGCGTGGGCTTCGGTGTTGCTTGTTCAGAACCAATGGCAATACCAGAGCCAGTTAAGCGGAACAGCAACAGTGCAGTCCCGCTTTTTTGTATGCCTACTATTATCCATGAGTAACTTCTCCTTTCGTGGGCAAGGTATTCTCAAGACCTCAAGGAATGGGGAGAAGTTACTCATTTATATGGTTTGGAGAAAAAATCAAAAAATACTAATATCGATTAATTTTTGATAACGATTTGGTATATTACAAATATTTTGAATTAAAATATAACGGAGCAAACCGAAAATCCGACAAAGAGTAGGAACCAATTAAAAAATCTAACATTATGATTAAGAAAGATGTAACTTATGGTGACTGGAGAATTGTTCGCCATGATGACTCCAAAATGGAGGTGTACAAAAACGGAGAG
>JAGBZD010000016.1 GCA_017628395.1 Paludibacteraceae bacterium
AAAAGCAGTACCTTTGCAGTCGCTTTTGAAAAAGAGCAGGCCCAGATGGCGGAATCGGTAGACGCGCTGGTCTCAAACACCAGTAGGTTCACCCCTGTGCCGGTTCGACCCCGGCTCTGGGTACAAAGACCGCCTAACAAAAGTTAGGTGGTCTTTTTTAACCCCTCTGCCTCCCCTTCAAGGGGAGAATGGTTTAGAGGACGCGCATAGGCGCTACAGTTTAGAGTTTAGAGAATATTAACCCATAAAAAGGTCAGGCGGGAGACTTAAACATCCGCTATCACTCGGAACGGGCTAACTGCCTGGAGAGACAAAGAGAAGGAGGTGTATGCAATGATTATTGTACCAGTAAAGGAAGGCGAGAACATCGAGCGCGCGATTAAGAAATTCAAACGCAAATTTGACAAGACAGGTGTCGTAAAAGAGCTGCGTCGTCGTCAACAATTCTCAAAACCATCAGAGATTAAGCGTGAGAAAATGATGCACGCAATCTATGTGCAATCTTTGCATGCTCATGATGGCGAGTAATTCGTAAGTAAGCGAAGATAAAGAAAAAAGCATACCGATAGGTGTGCTTTTTTTGTGTATAAGCCTACCCCCTGCCCCTACCCTAAAGGGAGGAGAGGACGGATGCTACGCTCTGGGATTGGGTGTGGTTAGTTGAGTGGGGGATATTGACCACTTATCTTCCGCTTATTCACCCGATACAGATAAGGAATAAGGAGTAGGAGAATAAAGAGCAGGGCATCCCAGTTGAGGTGGAGAGGGACATTCACATCGGGTGGCGCAATGGGTCGTTGAGGGGAAATAGGAATGAAGCCTGTATCACCCGCGTCAGTGGTGAACCCTGTTTCATCAGCCAACATGCCACCGCTGAGCGTGGATGCTGCGGTTTGTAGCGTACCATTGGCCATGTGTATAGGAGCCGTAGAGTAGTTGCTGATAGTGGTGGCAGTAGAGAAACTGCTGGTGGAGCGTATGGAAGATGTGGTGCTTGAGGGCGTAGGCGCATAACTACCACCACCCCCGTATGAATGAAAACTACTGGAGGATGTGCTGAATAATTGTGCAAACGCTGTACTATTGCCCACAATAAGGCATAGACATATCAATATTAGGAAACGATATTTCAAGTTATCGTATATATTAATCAAACAAACTATTTTCAAATCTTATTGTCGCACGAACTTATACATCTGATTGTTGAGTTGTAGGATGTACACACCTTGATGAAGATTGTAGAGGTCAATGGTGTGTGTGGTGTGTTGTGTAGTATGTGATAGTATAAGTTGTCCGTTGATGTTGTATAATGCCAGTGTGCTATTAGCAGGGGCGTTGGTGATATACAATTGGTTGTGATCGTGCCATATATGTGTGTCCGCAACATACTCCATATCGGTTGTAACGCCAGCGTTTGTATCCTCGTTGTTGAACACAGGGTGTAGCAACACTTGGAAGCGCAGGTCGTTGGTAGAAAGCGGTTGTGCCGTAAAATGGTATTTGCCGCCTTCGGTGAGCAAGAATATGCTATCGTTGCTGAGGTCTTTCAGGTAGAGCGAGTCTCCGATAAGCGAGCGGAAAGATAGCGTGTATTGCTCATCGGTGCCTGCTTGGAAGCCAATATACATGCTGTCAATATCGTTGGCGCAGGATACCTCCATCTTGCCGAAAGGTTCGTTGGTGTAGATATTGGCAATACCTTCTGCAAAGTGGTTAGGCGCATCGTAGCCATTGTCGTAGTCGCGTGTGGTGGTACTCTCTTGTATGATATACATACGGTCGGCACCGCTATTGGCGCTATTGACTTGAAGGCGTAGGCGGCGGAAGGAGTCTTGCTGCATCTGCTCTTGCGCTTGGCGTTGAGGTGCGCGCATAGGTTCGTTGAGATTGGTAGAATCGGTGCTGGTGCCAGCTTGCCAAATGTGCTTGTTGTAGTCAAGGCGTATGGAAGCCCCGTCGTTATTGGCAATCACATATACGCCCTGCATAGGTGGGATCGTAGTGATGTCGCTATCCAAGTATTTTGCAGATAAAGCGGGGATAGCGCAATATTGTCCTGGGGTGGTAGAGCCGTTGTTGCCTAAGGTGCTGTCTTTCTCATTTTGTCCGTTCCATTGATTCCACGAACCTGAGTTGAAAATGTAGAATGTCTTTACTATATCTTCGCGTCCTGTACCATAGTCGCTGAAGTCGTCTGGGGTGAAGTTCTTGACATCAATAGGTGCCATGAAGCTATTGGCAAAAAGGTTGTCGCCGTTCATGCCACCCGAAGCCTCTGGGGTTTTGGTGAGGGTGATGGTTTGGTTGGTGCGGATAGGCTCTGCTACGAGCGAATAGGTAGGTTGACCATACTGCGTAATGGCGTAGCCCGCGAAAGGCTCGAAGGTGAGCGTGCCGTTTTGCTTGACCCAATTTTGCTTCTCGTTCCACTGGTAGAGCCATGTGATATAATCAATGGTGAAAGAAACATTCTTTCCCGGAGCACCGAAGTATTGCCAAGTGGCATCGCGGTTGGCACCTGTGTCGAGGGTAGAGCGTGTTTGGTAGTTGACAGTAGTGCGAGGCATGGCGCCTTGGTATGCAGGTGAGAAGCGCAAGAAGCCAGCACCCGATTTAAGGATGTCAAGGACGATGCTGCTGCCGTCGGAAGCAGCGCCTTGGACGCCTCGTGCGCCCACGGAAAGTCCGCCTGTAGCGGTGATGTGGAGTGTGGCATCAGGGGCTATCGTTAAGCCAAATACTTCTACAGGTGATGAGATATTGACATTAGCCTCTATTCGCACATTGTGGTATTGATTAGGTACATCGTTTCTATTCCAGTTTGCTGCTGTATTCCAGTCGATAGGATTTTGATTGTCAGTGCCTTGGAAGATATACTCCTTGCGTCCAAAATGCGTAAGGGTAACGGTGCTATAAGCGAGCCATGCCCCTGGTACATAAGATGGGTTCTTAATGCCGTAACGGAGCGTACCTGTCTCTTGTCCTGGGTCAGCCTCTACATAGACATATACATCATTGAGGTAGCGGTTGACATCTTGACTGAATGCCAGCTCAACAGAATTCAGTTTGGTAGGGTAAGAATGTCCATTGTATATTTCGTCGGACGAATCATAACTGCCAGCGTTATAGGATGTATAGACTGATTGTATAGGGTATTTTACATCGTTGGCATAGATGTATGCTAATACGCTTTCCCAGTTGTTGGTCTTGGCTGCTTGGGCTTTTTGTGAGTCGGAAATACGGTAGAGTGCTTTGACGGTCAATCGGTAGAAACCTGGTTTGAGTCCTGAGATTATAGTGTCATAGACAGCCAAGGTACCATTGATGCCATCGCGGTATTCACCCGTTTGTTCTGCCAATGCGACAGCGGGTACGGTGATTTCGGTGATTTCGAAGTCTTGCACATACAGATTGCTTCGTACTTTCTCCAGCGTGTTGATGTCTGAACCGAAGTCTTTTTTTGCTGCATTGGCAGCTGCGGCATCCATATAGCTTCTAACGACATTATTGTGTTCGGCAGGTGTTTCCATGTACCAAACAGTAGCCTGAGCAGGGTCTGAAGTGAAGGCAAGGGTATTATCTATGATTGTAAAATAGTTGCCTCGATTGCCATTATTCAAATCATTAGCACTTTGTACGGTGAACTTGCCACTTGCGTCTGAATTGATTTGCCACAGATAAGCAGGGTTGTCCGCAGTCTCGGCATCGGTGAAGACTTCTTTGGTATCCGCTGTTTCATAGAGGTACTGCATGTTATCCACAAACTGGAGACGGGTGTAGATGTTGGTGTTATCCACTGTGAAATGGCTCACGCGGCAGACGATACCAAATGGGTCAACAACGGCTTGCGTACCCCATTTAGCACCACGGCTCAGATAACCTCCCCCTTCTGCACGAAGATAGTTGTTTCCCTCTAAGGAACTGATAATGATGTTTCGGAGGTAGCCCGCGAAGTTACCTTTATAACTAAAACGAATATATTGCGTATTAGGACTTAAATCAATCTCGCCAGATGATTTCCAAGAAGCAGATAATGATCCTGTTTTCCATACGGTATTCCAATCCGTTCCATTAGCTGATTCCTCTACTTCCCAACCGTACTTCAAACTTTCTGTAGTAGCAGCATCCGAGGAACAATATTCGAAATATAATTTGTCTGGTGTTCCCGCGAAAGTTATCAGTACGCGTTTGCGATCATCGCCCCATATAAATCCATCTTCAAAAGATGTGGATGCAATTCGGATTTGATTATCCGTTTGATACCAACCGCTTTTTGTGCCAAGTTGTACGCTCTTCGCATGTAGCGCTTGTGATACGATGAATGGAGCCTCCAGATTGGGGCGTTCGCAAGGCGTGAAGGTGAAGGTCTCGGTTGCTGGCATGAAATCTGCATTGCCTGATTGGGTAACGGTGATAGTGACTTCTTGCCCTTTGTTATAGATATGCAAGTCGCCATTCTTGACCTCTGCAATGGTGTTGTCCGTAGTGGCGAACGATAGCGGGCAGTTGGCATCTCTATTGGTAGAGTATGCGATATTAGCAATGGTAGTGTTGAAGTAATAAGGCAAGGCATTCGGATTCCAAATAATGTCGGCTGTGGACTTGCCATCACGAATACCTGTCAGTGGGATATGAATATCTTCGGTCTTATCGCTATTATCCGAGATAACGAGGGTGGCGTTGTAAGGAGTAGCACCGCGGTCTTCGCCCAAATTGTCGAAGGTTACCTCTAATGCGGCATTACCAAAGCAATCGCGACCTGTACCCGGTATGAGTTCGGGTGTTACATTGAAGTATTTAGCGTCGGCACCCGTGATGACAGCCTTGGTGATTCGTCCTGCGTTGGCGTGCAAGAAAGTGATCGTATCATGCTGCATACCATGAGTAATACCCTCGGAGCCAAAGTCAATGGCAGTAGGGGTAGCCTCGAATTGGAAGCGTTCGCTGACATGGATATTACGGAAATATCCTCCATAGTTACCTGAATAGCAAAAGCGCAAATAATGGGTTGTTGGGTTAAGTGGCACTTCTACAGACCCGGAGTTACTATTTCCCTTTTCCCATACATTGTTCTCACTCCATGTAACCCCATCTGCACTTTCCTTTACATACCAATCGCAATCAGTAGCGATAGTAGTAGAGCGCTCATATGTGAACGACAACTTATCAGGTACACCCGTGAATACAATATCGTAATATCTATCACTATAGTTCGAAGCCCCACTACCAACATCAGGGCTACCTAATAAAACACCATCATTTTTCCATGAAAGGTCTCCTGTATTGTCATAACGAAATACATTGTAATAGTTCTCCGAATTTATTGTGAATGGTACATGGTTGTTGCCATTAACAGGAGCAATAACATATTGCTCGGAATTGCTGTACCATTTGTAGTTCTCTGGTTGCGAAACGGTAATAGTAGCCGTCTCGCGGGCATTGGCGATATACAGGGTGTTGTTCTCTACGCGTGCAAAAGCCTCGTTATCGGATGTGAAAGTGGTCTCAATATCCGTATTGGTGGTAGAGAATATGTTTGGAATAGATGTACCGTAGTAGTAGGGGGTACGGGCTGCGTTCCAAGTGAATTTAGGAGTGTGCTTGATGACCTGCACGGTAAAGGATTCGGTCACTGGCTCGTGCGAACTGGTGTTCTTTTGGTAGAAGGTGATGGTTGCAGTACCTTCGTTGAGGGCTGTGATTGTATTGGTAGCAGGGTCGTATGCGATGACCTCATTAGGGTGAGTGCTTCCTTCGCGCGTATCGTTGCCTGTGAAATTGTGTTCAATCTTGAAGTAGAATGGATCTGCATCCGAATTGCTTGGGGTGGCTGTTTGTGTATTAACAAACTGATAGTCAGCACGCCATGATTCGTTCACCAATTTGTTGGTATAATTGCTACCTGTGATTTTGGCTGTATAGCGACGGGAGTAAATGGCGTATAATGTCAGTTGCGAAGCTAATCCGTTGGGGTTGAGCGCGGAGGATGTGATCGTCTCGGTGATTGTTGTTTTGTCTGCACCCTGTTTGTGGAAAGTAGCGTTTGCAGGGTCTTTTTTCCAACCCTCGAAGACATAACCCTCAGCCGTTTTTGGTGCGGCAGTGAAAGTGACGGTCGCAGACATGCTTGTAGTTGTATAGTTGGTAGCTATTACTGAGCAGTTGTCTTGTCCGTTCGCGAAAGTGGCAGTGGCTGTTCCTCCTTCTGCTGGAGAAGATATGGCTTCTGCTTTGAAGAAGTAGGTTGGAATAACAGGAGCAGAGAGATAGATATATGCCGTACTTGTTCCGTCGGAGATGGTAATGGTAGTGGAACGATTGTTCTTGTTGTATTGAACAGCAGGAGAGAAATAGACTTGTTTGTTGTAATTGCTGATTTGACCAAGCGTTGTAGCGGAGCAATTGCCCGAACCGTTGGCGCTGGCGCAATAGTTGTTGGCAACGCCCAAAGAGATAGATGTCTGACCATTGCCAAAGTGGAACTCAGGGTTGCTACTTGTAATTGTAATATTGCCACTTGCAAGGAAGGAGCGGAAACGAATGGTATAGGAAGAAGTTGAGGTCTTACCTTCTGCTGTAGCAAGGTTTACCATGTATCGAGGGGTACTGGCTGTTCCTATAGATGATGTTCCATAATCCATGCCCTTGGAATCGGTATCGTCATAGAGAAGGATGTGTTTTTTTAGTTTTACAAAGTGATTTTTAACAGTAACACCAGTTCCTGATTCCATTCTATAACGGATGTGAGATATATTGGCATCTAATGATATTGTCTGAGATGTACTCCAACTTGTACTTGAATAACTTACTTCGCCTTTAGAACCACTCCAAGAATTGCCATTGACATTATTTTGCACTTGTAATTTACCTTTGATAGAGAGTCCAGAATATTTCTTATACTCAAAGGTCATGCTTTCTGCAGGAGCAAATACGGCTTTTTCTGCAAAATTTTTACTCGCGGCATTCGTATTTGTATTATTATCTGTATCATACAACGAGTACCAAGTTCCTCCATTGTAGGTTTGGGCGGAGAGGTTAGCAGTTGCCATGAGGATAGCAACGAGGGTGAGGGTATAGCGTAAAAGTTGTTTCATGTTCAGTTAATAATAAATAGTTATTATCTTTTTGTGTCGATTATTAATAAAAAATGCGTTTTATTAAGATTGTTCGAATGTTTTGCGTTTGCAAAGTGCCGAAAATCGGTGCAAAATTAATAAAAAGGTATCGAATATGCAAATTTCCTCGCGCATATACGCGCGAATAATTAAAGTGTGATACTTTTTTCTAAAGATTTGATACTTTTTTTTGAGGGAGTTATATACCTGTTGACACTTCATATCTCCTTGCCCTACGGGCAGAGAAAATCGTTCGAGCCCTTAGGCGAGATAAGAAATCTAAATAAATCTTTTTGCCACACATTCGGAAACAATACGAGGGGGCAAGTGATATATATTTTAATCAACAACACAAACAACTTGATTCAACAACATTGCCCCCAAAACAACACATTGGGCGCTCAGGGATTTGTTAAAGACAATGGCCGTCAATAGAGTTGTCGAATCCCCCCTCCCACCTCCGTGTCTGTTCCGATACATAACCGATACATAACCGACACATAACCGATACATATGAATACCCCGTGAATACTCCCCGAATACTCCGCGAATACCCCATGAATATCCCTATCTTTAGATCCCTATAGGAACAGCATACCCTGCAAATACCATCAAAATTATTCAAAATTAGACCAAAATTAATGAAAACGGAAAAGGAAGGGGAACGCATGATAAACAAACAGCCACCCCGAAAGGTGGCTGTTGTGGATTGATTATTGATAAATGAACGGGGTGTGAGCAATCGTTCGTGTGCGCGGAGGCGATTAGTGCGTTACATACTTACCACCGCGGCCAATGCGCTTGGTATTGACATTGTAGAACATATACACAAATGGTTCGCCCGAACGAGCTACATAGTCCGCACCAATCGCATCGTTAGGCACAGAACCCTCCTTGATGACTTGCTCGCCGTTCTCGTTGTGCTCAACCTCTACGGAATTGACATCCAAAACAGGAACATCCATAATGGTGATTAATTGACCACTCAGCGTATAAATAGCACACTTCACACCCAGAGAGATAGTCACCGCGCGGAAAGTGTTATACGCACCCTGCACAGGGAAGAATAGGCAGTCGCCTACAACCGCATCAGCGGTAGGTGACCAGTCGGCAAAAATGAAATGTACCGAATAAGTCAAAATCGTACCGTCCTGAGCAATACCATCAATCTCAATGAACTTGGAGCCGTCTTCAAGCGTTTGCTCCATACCTCGTTCCCACTCAGCATACAAGGTGTCGATAGGCGTAGCTGTAACGAAAGGTAGGATGCCACCTTGTGGGAGCTTAATCGTATATTCATATATATCGGGATCGAAGCCCTCAATAGCCACCGAGTCGAGGTAAATCATTGACAGGCGCGCCTCGTTGGAGAGCTCGATGAGCTGCTCAATACTATACGCACGGATATTACCATTGGCTGCGGTGACAATAATCACCAGTGTAGTGCCTTGCTCTTGCACGGCTACTGTGGCAGAGGCGTCTTCTGGTATAGCCACGACTTCAGCTGCTGTGATGAGAGCTGTGGAGTCGGTACCTACAGGATAGGTGACGGTATATGCCAAGCTATCGCGGTGGAAAGTAGCCAACTGCTCGCCGCGGAGAGCGATAGAAAGCAGGTAGTTATTGTCGGAGAGTTCGTGGGTGAAGACAATGGTATATTCGCTCACGGTAGCCTTGTCGCCTGCGGTCACGGTGAGGCGGAAGGTCTGTCCCTCCCACGCTGCCTCCACCACTTGCTCAGCGTCAGCCACCAGCCATGTCACCTCTGGGAGAGGTGCTCCGTAAGGCAAGGTGATGGCATACTCGTAGTCGGTAGGGGTGAAGCCCTCCAATGGGTCGCCCGAGATGAAGATGTTGAGCAGGTTGCTGTTGGTAGAAGGCAGTTGGACGAAAGTCACGATATAGGTGAGCGTGGTCAGTCCGTCTTCGGCAGTCACTACGATGGTGTGGTGCATAGCATCAAGGGCATTGATAGCGACTTGGGCTTTCGCGTCAGTAGCCGTAGCGGTGATGACAGGGAGTGGCGCACCAAATGGGATATCCAGTGTATAGTCGAAAGCCAATGCATCGAAATTCGCCAGCAGTTCGCCATCGGCGAAGATACCCGACAGGGTAGCATCGGTGTTCTTGGCGATGGTGAAGTAGATGGTGTATGTCTTGTGAGCATTGTTCTCCGCAGTGACGGTGATGGAGACAATCTTGCGTGCTTCGTCCACAACGATTTGATGGGTCGCAGCAGGGTCGGTGGTGGTGGCTGTCACCTCTGGCAATTGGGTAGTGCCATGTGGTAACTTGATGTCGTATGCGTATGTATCTGCGCTGAAGCCTTCGAGTGGGAGTCCGTCGAGATAGATAGCGTCGAGGGTGCAGATGTCGGAAGCCAACTTCTCCACGACTACATAATAGGTGTTGTCCTGCTTGCCGTCTTCAGAAATCACCTCGTAGGTGATAGTGGTGTAACGACCCTCTTGTGCGGTGGAAGCCGTAGCCGTAGCACCGTCGGCTGTGATAGCCTTGAAGGTAGGCATGCTGGAACCCGCAGGCAGTTGGATACCGTAGGTGAAGATTGTAGGCAAAAAGCCGTTGATGCCGACATTATTAGCAAGGATATTGTTGAGCAGCGCGGTAGAGCGGAGCGTATGGATAGTGATAGCCACAATGTAGTCTTGTTTGGTATAGCCGTCGGGGGCAGTGACCTGAATGAAGTACACATAGTGGTTGTCGTCCTGACGGAGCAAGGCGGTCTGAACCAGTGCGTTAGGTTCGGCGGCAGTAGCCGTCAGCTCTGGCAACTCAGGCGCGGTGAACTGGTAGATGAAGGTGGATTCGTAGAAATCCGCGAGCGGTGCACCGTTGATGAGGATAGCAGACAACAGGGCGTTGTTGGACGCTTGGCGACTGACGCAATAGTGGTTGCTGCCCACAGCGCCAAAGACATCGAGATGGTAAGCCGTGTCGGTGAGCACAATGACAACGGTATCCAGTGGCGAGGTGGTCTCGTATATCAGCATGTCGTTTTCCTCCATCACGCCCTCGAGCGTAGCAGAAGAAGGTGCGTACTGGAATGGCTCTGCCGCGGTGGTCTCGCAATATGGGTCAGCGTCAATAGATAGGGTAGGAACCTCTGCATAGTAAGTAGCCGCAGTGCCATCCTCTGCTTGTACGGTAATCACATAGCGTGTTGCTTCGCGCTCAACGGTAATCGTTTGGTAGTGTGAAGCTTTTACCACGGTCAAGTTCTCGCCTTCAAGCGTGTAGGTGCATGAGGTGTTGTTTGAAGCAGGACGCGTAACGGTGAGCGTATAGACGGTAGATGAACCGTCTTCGGCGTAGTTGGTGATAGTAGCGGTGCGGGTAGCGGTAGCGCCATCGATAGTCCAACCGTCAGCCCAAGAAACAACCTGCTGTTGGTCAGGTACTTCGCCTGTGAAGGCGAGTGTAGGCAGTTCTACTTCGGAATCCTCCAACGCGACGGTGAACTCGTTGCCATTGCGGGTGGCAGGGACACCGTTGACGGTGATAGCGGTGAGTGCGCTGCTATAGACGAAGGCAATACGGTCAATGTAAATGACATCGCCATAGTTGATGTAGTTGGTGAATGTACCAGCCACATCCACACCTGCCAAATAACCGTTGGAGGCATCAATGTTGATATTCAATTGTTTGATGACTTTTCCTGCATTAGCCAATGGTTGGCGATGCGTGATGAAGCCAGTGGTGACATTCGAAACGATATAGTCAACGGTCTCTACACTATTTTGCTCGTCTGTGAAGACAAAAGAGAACTTGGATTTGAGTCCTTCGTCATCCACCAGTTGACTGGTAATGTCCACAGCATCAGGGGTGTTGCGGAAAGGAATGCCGCCCGAGAAAGAAGCAGAGGAACCTCCATTTTCTTTGTATTTGAAACCATCTGTGCTACCTAAAGTCAAAACCAATGGTGCTGAGCCTTTAAGAGCAGACCAATAGCCCCAACTGATGCCCAAATTACCATCTTTTGTTTTGAATATTTCTTTGCCAGGATCAGTTACAGTCCATGTAAATGCTGTGTATTTGTCATACTTATCCGCATAACCATACCAACCCACAGGCATTTGGGTGTGCTTGGTGTTCTTCATACCTGTGCGATACTCGGTGAAATCGCCGTTAGGGATGATGTCGTTTTGGTAGTAATAGTAGAAAGTGTATATGCGGGCGTTGACTTGGTCGGTGACCTCTACTTGGGTGAACTTATTGTTGTCTTGCAACACAATAGTATCTACATCCGCTGCGTGCAGGTACTCCAACTTAGGTTTTTTGGTGACAGGGAGGATATAGGTGAATGTATTAGGGTCGAAGTTAGGCAACTCTACGCCATCCACCTTGATGCCCGTGAGCGAGTAGTCAGGGTAGGTCATTAGTTGTGGCGTGATGGTATAGACCTTGTCTGCCTTAGCAGGGTCGTCCGCCTTGACGGTGATGGTGGTAGGCGAAGACACTCCGCCATTGAGGATAACTACCTGCTGCTCAGGGTACTGCTTAACGATAGAGAAAAGCAGTTCGGTTGTGCCGTATGGCAAAGTGACAGTATGCTCGGCGCCTGCACTGAGGTCAAGTGCGCCGATGTTCTCCACCACAATCGACAGCAGGGTGTTGTCGTATGGAGCATATGCCACTTGGAAAGTGAAGGTGTATTTAGCCACTGTGCCGTCCTCTGCGGTCACATAGAGGGTGGCAGGTGCAGATAGACCTGCGGTGCATAACTCGACTGTTTGCTCGGCTTCTGCCTTGGTGAAGGTGATAGCAGGCAGTTCTTTTGTTTGGTAAGGCAAACTGATTGCATATTCGCGTACGGTAGGGTCGTAGTCGAAGGTAATACCGTCGATGTCAATGAGTTCGAGTTGGGTGTTGCTGCTTTTAGCAACAGGGAAAGCGATGGCGTAGTCGGCTGTGGTGATACCGTCTTCTGCTACGACATGAATAGTGGTCGTCTGATTGAGACCTGGGCTGCTCATCGTGATGGTTTGTCCCAGCGAATTGGCTACAGGCACCACCGATGGCACTTGTGCAGTACGCCATGGGAGCTCGTAGGTGTAGGTCTGAGGAGCAGGATTCGCCTGATAGAGTTCGCCATTGACATAGATAGCTGCCAACGACACATCATTTGACAATGGGAAAGAATCTGCGGCGAACTCAGGGATAGCAGGTTCGGAAGATGAAGTGAAGATGATGGTATATTCAATAGGCGTACCAACCTCGGGTTGAACCATAATACGCGCTGTGCCGAAACTGTTTGGTTGTGTGATGTTTACATTCTGGTCGGGACTTTGTCCCACGGTGATGTCTGGAATCTGCTCTTGCTCCAGCGGCACGATATAGCTGAGTCGCTCAGGGTTGAAGTCAGCCAGACTATCGCCGTCGAGGTAGATCATCTTCAGCAGCGCATTGGCTGATTTCTCCACTTCGAAGGTCAGTGTATAGACACGCGATGAACCATCGCCAGCTTTCACCACGATACGCACGGTGCGTGTGGTGGCGTTGGTGTTGGTCGTTACGGTCTGATACTCATCACTTTGTGTGTAGGTTACAACGGGTAAGGTGGTGGTGCCAGCAGGCAAAGTGATGGTATAGTTGAGTGTGTCGTGGTGGAAACCTTCGAGCGGTTTGTCGTCCAGCGCAATCGCTTGCAGCGCATTGTTGGTGGACTTCTCCGTGGAGAAGTTCAAGCGATAGGTGACGGAATTGCCAGCGGCAGCTGTAACCACAATGCGGGTGGTACCGTCCACGCCGCCTTCAGTGATTGTTACTGTCTGGTAAGGGTCGCCCTGTGTCCAAGTGATAACAGGCAGGGTGGTGGTGCCAATAGGCAAGGTGATAGCGTAGTTGGTCTGCTCTGGCGAGAAGCCGTCGATAGGCTGACCGTTGAGACTGATACCAGCCAAGTAAGCGTAGGAGGATGCCTCAATCTTATAGGTCAGTTTGTAGGTACGGGTATTTTGCGCCGCAGGAGCAGAGACTGTGATTTGTGCGCCCTCGTCCAGCGTGTTCTTGGTGAGGGTGATGGTCTGTGCACCGTCCGCATAGGCGGATTGCCAAGTGATGGTAGGCGTTGTAGTGGTGCCCAGAGGGAGGGAGATAGTGTAGTTGTTCTTGGTAGGTGAGAAAGCAGGCACAAGTTTTCCGTCGATATAGATAGCCTGGAGTGTGTTGTCGGACAGCTCAGCTACGGAGAAATGGAGTGTGTAGGTGTTGGTGGTAGTACCATCAGCAGCGGCTACATGGATAGTGGCAGTGCCTGTGGTGCTGGTAGGTTGTGTAATCGTAACAGTAGCACCCGCATCTTGTGCGGTGGCTGTGACAACAGGCACTTCGGTGGTGCCGTATGGCAACTGCACATTGTAGGTATTGAGGTAGGCATTGAAGCCATTGATATTACTACCATTAACCTGAATATCCGCGAGGCGAGCGTTGTTGGACGCTGCGGAAACGAATTTAATCTTGTAGGTGGTGGTGCTGCTGCTATCTGCAGCATGGACCTGAATAATCATAGGATCGCCATCGATAGCGCCTTGTTGCAGGATTTGGAACTCTTCGTTGGTGAGTTTGCGACCCGAGAAAGTGGCCTTGTCGCCGCGGGCATTGGTGATTGTACCCACACCACGCACACCAAACACAGCAGGAATCTCAGTGGCTTTGCCCACTGAATATACTTGCTCCTCCGCGCTGTTCGGGTCGAAAGCCTTCCACTCTCGATCGCGGATATAGAGTTTGTCGATCTTGGATGAATAGATGAGCTCCACATCGTCTACATAGAGGGCGCTGTTTTCATATAGGCCGTCCTTTGCGCGGAAGTTAGGGTAGTTGGAGGCAGAGAAGATGATATTCATCATCTCTGGCACATCATCGTTGAAATAGTAGATAGGCACGCGGATGTTGGTCCAGTCGCCATACTGCTTCATTTCGCGCCACATGCCTTCGGCAATCTGGTTGGCTTGTTGGACAGTACCACATTCGTTGGCGTCCAATGCGATGCGAATATCGCTCTCTTCGTTGGTTTGGCTCACAGAGGAACAACCTCCGTTTTTGGCTTTGTAACTATCGCCTTTAGCAGTACCAGTCCATGCGTAGTAAAGTAGATAGAAATCCTCTTTGTCCACATTAGGACCTACACGCTTAATCCATACGGACATCGTATCAGGACGATGTGTCCATTTGATACCGCCTGAGGTACCAGCGGTAGCGGTACCGGTATCAAGGCCTTTAATCCAACTCCATGGACGCCCCAAAGAGAAATAGCCAGGGGACAACTCGGTGATACCCAATGCACCAACCTCGGTGTCCTTGACCATTATACTGTAGGAACCAGTGTGACCCGCTTCGCGGTTGGTAAGATTGAAATTGATTCCCGCTTGGCTGATATTGCTACCATACCAGTCTTTGGGTTGGATTTCTCCATCGAATTTTTCACCGCTCCAGTCTTCAAAACTAGGGTTGGGTAGTTGTTGCGCAACAATTTGTTGCGCAACAATTTGTGAACTATTAGCAATGAGCAGAAGCAACAT
Source organism: Paludibacteraceae bacterium (assembly GCA_017628395.1). GTDB lineage: Bacteria > Bacteroidota > Bacteroidia > Bacteroidales > Paludibacteraceae > Colicola. The sequence goes on from JAGBZD010000016.1 coordinate 14,657, forward strand.
TACGAATAGTGTAGAGTAGAATTTTTTCATAAATTATGTTGTTTATTAATATTTTCGTACAAAAATTCATTTTTTAAGATTTGTATGATAAAAACAGCGCATACAAATCCAAAATACGCTGCAAAATTAATATAAGTATTTGGAATATGCAAATTTATCGCGTGTGCATACACGCGATTATTAAGGAAAGATACTTTTTTCTAAAGAAAAGGAATGTTTTTTTGGAGTATAGGGTATAGGTTACAGGGTGTAGAATTGACCGTTGGACACTTGAAAGACCGACGCGAGATGCGATTGGGTGTCCAGCATGGTAGTTAGATGCTGGCGATCGGTATCGGTAATGAATATTTGTCCAAAACGGTCGCTGCTGACCAATCGAATGATGCGTTCTACACGCTCGGAGTCCAGTTTGTCGAAAATGTCGTCCAGCAAAAGAATAGGTTTGCCAAGAAAGATAGCTTGTCCCAGTTTCATTGCCAAGAGGAAAGACTTTTGTTGTCCTTGGCTGCCTACACGCTTGATTGGATAATCGCCTAACTGCATTTCTAATTCATCTTTATGTATGCCTTGCGTGGTCCAGCCCACTATGAGGTCGCGTTGGCGTGTTTGGGCAAAGGATTCTATGAGATTGCGATTTTGCAGCTGCGAAGTGTAATGCAGTGAAACTTGCTCGCTGTCATCAGCAATGGCAGAATACATCTCTTGAAAGGCAGGTGTAAAGCGTTGGATAAACGCTGTACGCTGTTGGTGGATGTATATTGCCAACTCTGCCATTTGCAGTTCAAGCACTTCGAATAGTTCGGATGGGGCTTGCAGAGGATGGTCTTCGTATTGCTTGAGCAGTGCGTTGCGCTGTTTGAGTAGCGCATTGTAACGGGTGAGGTATTCCAAATACTGTTTGTCGTATTGCGAAATCACTCCGTCCATAAACCGTCTTCGTTCGTCGCTTCCCTCGCTGATCAATTCGCTGTCCTGCGGACTAACCATCACAAGAGGAATGAGCCCAATGTGGTCAATAAGGCGTTGATAATCCTTCTTGCCTCGACGAAATTGCTTTTTTACGCCACGCTTTATTCCGCAAGAAATAACTTCGAACTCGTTGGAATGTGTGCTATCAAAGAGATAGCGACCTTGAATCATGGCTATGTCTTCGTTGTGCGTAATGTTCTGACTATCAATGGCGTTGTACGCCGATTTAGTGAAACTCAGGTAGTAGATAGCATCCAATATGTTGGTTTTGCCTTGTCCGTTTAATCCCACAAAGCAATTGAGTTTGTCCGAGAAACGCAGCGTAGTTTCTCGAATATTTTTGTAATTGAGTATGCTAATCTCTTTGAGTGTCATTCTGTTAAATGTATAGATTGACATCCTCCGCAGTAATCACATCGCCCGAAAGAATGATTAAACGCTCTACCACATTGCGCAGTTCGCGAATGTTGCCAGGCCAATGGTGTTGCTGCAATGCTTGTACTGCATCGTCGTTAATACGCTTGTCTTTCCACCCCTGCTCAGCACAAATGAGTCGAATGAAGTGATTGACTAACAAAGGAATATCTTCTTTGCGGTCCTTTAAGTCAGGCACATGAATAGGAATGACATTCAAGCGGTGATAGAGGTCCTCTCGGAAATTACCTTTCTCGATTTCTTGTTTTAGATTTTTGTTTGTGGCAGCCAATACGCGCACATTGACTTTAATGCTTTTGTCGCTTCCCACTCGCGTGATTTCGTTCTCCTGCAACGCGCGCAGCACTTTGGTTTGAGCCGATAGACTCATATCGCCAATCTCATCAAGGAAAAGTGTACCCCCATCGGCTTGCTCGAACTTACCAGCACGGTCCTTTACAGCGCCTGTGAAACTACCTTTCATATGACCAAATAGTTCACTCTCAATCAGTTCGCTTGGAATGGCGGCACAGTTGACCTCTACCATTGCAGCATGTGCGCGCTGGCTATTCTCATGAATAAGGTGCGCTACGACCTCTTTGCCAGTGCCGTTGGATCCTGTGATGAGTACGCGCGCTTCAGTAGGTGCTACCTTATCAATGATTGCTCGTACGCGCGAGATAGCAGCACTCTCGCCAATCATTTGGTTGCGTTTGCCTACTTTTTTTCGTAGAACTTTGGTCTCTTGTACAAGAGACTTGTGATCCATGGCATGTTTGGTTGTGACAAGTAGACGGTTGAGATCCAATGGTTTCTGAATAAAATCAAATGCTCCCCCTTTCAGCGATTCTACCGCCGTGTCCACCGAACCATGCCCTGTGATAACAACTACAGGTGCTTCTTCGGAATGATTCTGAGCAATACCCTCTCGGTAGGCAGACAAGAACTCCATACCATCCATTTCAGGCATTTTAATATCTGTGAAAATAAGGTCGAAAGGATAACTCAAGGCTTTATCCAAACCCAAACGACCGTTTTCTGCTACTTCAACGGAATGACCTTCAAACTCTAAAATCTCTTTTAGTGTGTTGCGGATAGCACGCTCATCATCTATCACAAGAATTTTAGCCATAATCTATTGTGTGGTTTAATCAATAAATACTCAATTTTGGCGCAAAGGTACTGCTTTTTTAGAAAAAAAACAAATTATTTTTGCATATATCGTATAAAAGCAGTAACTTTGCGGTGTCAATTGGAAAATAATTACAATTCATTAATAAATTTTTAAACTTATGAAAAAAATTACTCTTTTCTTGAGTGCAATGCTCTTCTCCGTGATGAGTTTTGCAGGTGTTATTACCTTTACTCCAGGAGAATTTGATGCTCTTGAGAGTTCTAAATTTGATGTAGAGAAGGATGGTGTTACCTTGAGTTGCACAAGCGGTACCATTACTGCGGATCAATTCCGTTTCTTTAAGTCACAAACATTGACCGTTTCATCTACGGCTGGTAACATTACCTCCATTGAGTTTACCTGTACCGCAGCTAATGAAACAAAGCATGGTCCTGGTGGCTTTGGTGAATTAGAGGGCTATAGTTATGCAGACAAAGTAGGTACATGGGCAGGTAGTGCTGCTTCTGTAACTTTCTCTGCAACCAATAACCAAGTGCGTGCAACACAAGTGGTTGTGACTATTGACGGCGAAGGTGGTGGTGAGACTCCTGATACTCCAGTAGATCCAGAAGAGCCAGAAACTCCAGTAGATCCAGAAAATCCAGATACTCCAGAAGAGCCAGAGACACCAGTAGGTAGCATTGACGGCTATTCTAAAGTAACTAATGCTGCAAGTTTGGTTGCAGGCGACAAAGTCGTTCTCTATTGCGATGATGCTCAACTTGGCGTTACAGGTTGGAATGGCAATAAAGATGCTACTGTTGCTGAAAGTGGCTGGGTAGAGTATGTAGTAGAAGTAGCAGATGGCGGTTTTTATCTCAAAGATGGAGAGCAATATATCTCTTTAACTACTAAAAATACTTTTACTTATAAAACTACAGGTAGTGTTTGTAAAGTAACTTCTGAAGGCATTTTGTATATTACCTTGGAGGGTGTTGACTATCTATTGTATGAGAACGGTGGTCAATACTACCGTATGTACACCGATAAGTCATCTAATAGCGCTTACAAACCATTCTATGTATATAAAGCAGGTGAAGGTGGTGGCGAAACTCCAGACCCTGAAAATCCTGAAAACCCTGATCCAGAACAACCTGATCCAGAGAATCCAAATCCAGAAAATCCAGATCCAGAAAACCCAGAACCTGAAAATCCAGAGACCCCATCAGGTGAGGTGACTTTTGATGCAGATGTAGATAACGAAGGAGTTGGAACAGATTCTAGCAATGCTACTGCGTATAGCGTAACAAAGAATGGCGTTACTATGACAGTTTCCAGTGGTATTTTGGGTACTTATAACAATGAGAATCACTATCGTGTTTACAAAAACCAAACTCTTACTCTTACTTCTACTGCAGGTAATATCGTTAAGGTAGAGTTTACTTGCACCGCAAACGATGAAACTAAATATGGTCCTGGTTGCTTTACTGCATCAACTGGCGATTATACATGGTCTGGTCCTGTAGGAACTTGGACTGGTTCTGCTTCTGAGGTTGTGTTTACTGCAACTACCAACCAAGTGCGTGCTACACAAGTTGTTGTGACACTTGGTGAAGGCGGTGGCGAAACACCAGATCCAGAAGATCCAGAGCAACCAGAGGAGCCAGGTGATGTAGAAATCAAGGGCCTTGTTTATGCGGATGCGTACTACTATGAGTATGATGGTGTAGCATATTACGATATCGATATGTATAAGGATATTGATATGGATACATACGAATATACTTATCCAGAAGTTTATGTATCATTAGAGGCAAAGAGCAAAACCGCGCTCAATGGTACATATGATGTATGGTATGCTGGTTATTGGAAAAGCGCAAACGATTCTGTAGAAATTAATGAAACAACCCCTGGTACAATAACTATCAAGAATACTGATAATGAGGGTAACTACTCAGTTTCTGGTTCATTCGTAGGCACAGATGGTAAGACTTATAGCTTCAATGATGTAGTTAGTGTTTGGGCTTTTGATTTTGATAATTACGAGGAGATAACATTGTCAGAAGATGGTAGCGACACCCCAGACACACCAGATAATCCAGATACCCCTGTTACTCCAGAAGGCATGATTACTTGTGCAGAGGCTGCTACTATCGCTGCTGCCGAAAACTATAAGGGTACCGAGAATGTAACTGTTTATGGTTATGTGGTAGAGTTAGGTAACCAAAAGGTAGATGATAAGACTGGTCGCAACAAGCAAACTTTCTATATGTCAGATACCAAAGGTGGTGATCTACAATTTATGGCATATTGGGCATTTGTGCCAGACTTCTTCGAGGTAGGCGATAAGGTTGCTATCACTGGTATTTTGCAAAACTACAAAGGCACAATCGAAATTGCCGACGGCGAGGCTGTATTGCTGAACGAAACAGGCGTGGATGATGTACTTGTAGAGAATACTCCTGTGAAGGTTATCAAGAATGCTCAAATGTATATCATGCAAGGCAATAAGGTATATACCATCATGGGTACACAAGTGAAGTAATCTTCGTTTCTTGAAATAAAAATAGGCTGCCTTTCATTTTGGCAGCCTATTTTGTTTAGGAATTGTGCGTTGATTTACGCCGTAACTTCTTTGAAGCGAACTTGTTCGCGGCTAAAACGGAACTCTACGGGGCAGTAGCGAATGCCTCTTTCGTTGGTGATAGGTGCGCCCCAAAATAGATAGGCATGTTCGCCGCGGCGAACAAATGCGCCCTGCTCCTTCCACTCATCATAGGTATGAAATTCTGCATCTACCAGATTATAACATTCGCGCAATAGCTGATTGCAAGTGTACTTGGTACGACCTGCGGCTTTTGCCATTTCGATTAAGCCATTGGTAATGGTGCGGAGATGCATGCGATAGTTTTGCATACGGCTGGGTTGAATCTCAGTAATGTGGTTTGCTGGGGTGGTGAGTGAATTCACCTTGTTGTTGGTTGTCATACTTGTAAGAATTAAAAAGTGAATATTAATTGTGTTTTATCTATTTCGAATATCCGATAATTATCCTTATGGAATTACGCTTGTTGCGAAAGGATTTGCATCCAGATAAGGATGCCATACATGTTGCTAAAAAACTCTTTTGCGTTGGTCTGCAAGTCTTTTTGATTAAAGTTAAATTCCAGTTGCATAGTCGTTAATATTTAGTAGTTAATAATTGATATTTAATAGTTAATATCTGAAATCGGGTGCAAAGGTACTGCTCTAAACTGACAAAACTTGTCATAAGCTATGAGAAAAAACAAAAAAAAGTGCAAAAAATGCACTTTTTTTGTTTTTGGTGTGGCAGCTTTGCTGCGGTTATGTCACTTCGTGAGGTTGTGCGTCTTCGGTGGGGAGATCACTGGCAATACATTTGGTATGCTTTTTCTGCTTCTTTTCGAAAGAATTGTACCAGTTTTTCGGGTTCTCTTACGCGAATATCGGTACCGTGTGTGCGCAACTCTTGGATAAAGTCAAAGGTGGGTGCTACAAAATACTCAAAGAATGTATTTCCTTGAAATTGGCGCACTTCTTTTTGCGACTCATGCAAAGGTAGCAGCCGTAGGAACTTAGCAGATTGTTCTGTGGCTTCAATAATAACTTTGGTTGGCTCTTGGTCGCGAAAGACGCCATAATATGGAGCGAAGAACTCTTTAGCATTAAAGTCGTTGGGGTAGTCAAACTGAAGATCTGTAGGACGCATTTCACTTACACGATCCAACGCGTAGATGCGTGTTTCGTTGGGATGTGTAGAAGGACAACCTGCTACATACCAACGCTGTTTGAACACTTTTAAGCAGTAAGGCGATAGGATAAGTTCGTATTGTTTATCTTGATGAAAACTATGGTAAGTAAAGCATAGTTGATTGCGTTGTTTGATAGCATCTACAATCAAGCTCAAGTATTGTGTACCCTCTGGAATATCCTCGTAAAGAATACACTCATTCATCTCTTGTGCTTGGTCCATCATGGAATGGACTGCCATCGCGTTGAGCAACCATTTGCGAGTAAAGCCTCCTGATATATCATCTTTGTTGTCGATATAGTAATAGTTTTGACTTCTGTTGCAGCGAATCTCTACATCAAAAATCTCTTGAATCTCCTCTTTATAGCGATGGAATTTGCGCTCGGGGAATATAGATTCGTGACTATCGTTGTAGCGGCAGTGAGCCCAGCGGCGATTGATATCCTCGCGGGTAAGACGCCCCGAAGCAATCGTGTCAATCAACCAAAAATAAACATTTACTTGATGTGCTGCCATATTCTTTTAGTTTAGAGAACGCTCGCAAGCGAGCTACTGTTTAGTGTTTATAGATTAGCATTTCGCAATTCTTGCAGTCGAACTCCAATGAGAGAATCGTGCCATTCTGCAAACGAAGATAGCGTGGTTCGTTTGCCATAGGGTCGATTTTTCTGCAATGTCCTAACTCGTAGAGTATGCAATACTTACAAGTCATCAGCGGTTTACTATGTGATGATTTACTATTTACCATTGATGGTTTCTCTTCTCCATTGGTTGAGTTGGCTGATGGGTATGAAATAGGGGAACTCGTTGTCACACTTTTTCCCGTCAGCCATGATTGTTATGTTTTGGGCGATGAAATCAGTGTCGCCGAGTTTGCTAAGTTGTTGATGTATGGTTTGTAATGCACGCTCAGGGTTGCTGGCGACTTGATGCTCTGCTTCAAACAATGCGCTATTATTTCCTATCGTAATACGGAATCCCTCTGCTATTGCTTCAAAGCGTATGTCTATAGGAATACGCCTTATTGCATTTAGTGTATGTACAAATGCTGTGTCTAAATTTCGATATAGAATCGTATTTCGCTGAATGTCAACTAATTGGTTGGTATAAATCCATTCCCCCTCAACGCGATTGATGGCGAATCCTTTATCTGCGAAGCACAAACCATCGCCGTTGTGCAAAACAATGTGGGGTAATAATTGTACCTTTATCGCTTTGCCACGCACTTCAATGACTTTTCCGATTTTCTCGCCTGTGGATTTGGGCGTTGCCCAGTTCGCCATGTTTGGTGTGCGCCCATGCAAGAAATAGTCCGTCTGTCCGCGGTGGAAAGTCTTGGCTGGGGTGGGCGTAAAATCGTATTGATAGATAGACGGGGTAGAAGCATGTCGCAGTACAGGGCTACTGTCAATCAGTTGGTCAAGTAGTTGGCGGTAGTAAGCAACGATATTGGTCACATAATCGCGATCCTTTAGGCGCCCTTCAATCTTAAAGGTGGTCACGCCTGCTTCTATCATTTCGGCAAGATGAAGACCGCGGTCCATATCTTGCAATGATAGCAAATAGCGTTGGTGGATTGGTTTGCCATTATTGTCCAGAATTTCGTTGCCGTCTTTGTCCAGTAGGTCGTAGCGTTGGCGGCAGGGCTGTGCGCAGCAACCGCGGTTGGCACTCCGATTCATCAGTGTTTCCGACAAATAGCATTGCCCGCTATAGCTTACGCACAATGCTCCATGTACGAAGGCTTCGAGCTCAATATCTGGTATAGTATTGTGAATATCAGCTATTTGACGCAATGATAGTTCCCGCGCAAGTACGACTCGGCGGAAACCTATTTGCTGTAAACGAAGCACATGTTCTGCTGTACGATTGTCGCATTGCGTGGAGGCGTGCAGACGAATGGGAGGTAGAGCGTAGTCTAATAACTTCAGGTCTTGAATGATGAGTGCATCTACTCCTATATTATATAGTTCATGTGCGAGCGCACACGCGCGAGGATATTCATGTTCGTGGAGTAGGGTATTGAGGGTGACTAATACTTGCACACTAAATCGATGCGCATACTCAACCAAGGTCGCAATGTCCTCCAACGAGTTGCCAGCAGCTTGGCGTGCGCCAAACTCAGGCGCACCAATATACACGGCATCAGCACCCGCTTGAATGGCGGCTTTTCCTACTTCCAAATCACGAGCAGGAGCCAATAATGATATTTTACGCTCTCCCGTTTTCACCTTTCAGTTTCCCGTTTTCACCTTAGCATATTGCTGAGTTCATACATGACAATACCCGCGGTGACACTCACATTGAGTGAGTGTTTGGTGCCATATTGTGGAATCTCAATACAACCGTCGGCGACATCCACCACCTCCTGCTGCACCCCAAACACTTCGTGTCCCATGATGATAGCAATCTTTTGCCCCTTAAGTAATTGCAGATCGCCGAGCATGGTGGCTCCATGCGCTTGCTCAATGGCGTAAACGGTGTAGCCGTCGGCTTGTAATGCCTTCACAGCGTCGATGGTTTGTTCAAAATAACGCCAATCCACTGTAAGTTCTGCACCGAGAGCCGTTTTGTGTATCTCGTTGTTGGGTGGGCAACAACATATACCGCATAGCCATACACCTTGCAGACAAAACGCGTCTGCAGTGCGAAAGACAGCTCCGATATTGTGTTGGCTGCGGACATTATCCAGCACCACGATGAGTGGCACTTTCTTTGCATCGTGGAATGCCTCTGGAGTGAGGCGATTCATCTCTTGTATAGTGGTCTTCAGCATGATTTATTCTTTGGTAAAAAGGAATGGCAGACAAATGGTAATAAGTTGTTTTTCGGGTTCTATATTGACAATAAAATCTTCGTGCAAAGGAATCAGTTGCTTGCTGTTTAGCGTGATGAGGGTATTGATAGTTGTTTCATCCACATCTGTGATAGTACCGAGTTCGCCTTGATCGGTGTCTAAGACGCGATACCCCAACAGACTTTGCCAAGTGGGCATCAGTTCTTCGTCTTCATTCATGTCCGTGAGAAGCATATAGGCTTGGCAACCGATGAGTTGTTGCGCTGCTTGTTCGTCGGTGATGTGGTCAAGTTGGAAGATAAGCGAATCGCTACCTTTCCCACGCCAATCCAATACACGGAATGGTACGAGGATATTGTTGATGCTAAGGATCAGGAATGTGGCATCGGCATTATCCCAATACTCGTTACTAGTAAGGCATTGTATCTCGCCGCGTTTGCCGTGTGTGCGGGTGATGCGTCCGATGGATATGACTTGTTCGTTGGTAATCATGTGGTATGCTTCGATTGTGTTATTGAACTTGTTCTATTTTTTGCTGTGCTACATATACGATATACGATTCCGTAGTATAACCCATTTGTTGGAGTAATAGGGCATAGTTGCGCAACTGCTCTTGATATTGTTTTTTGTGTTCTTGTCCGAACTTATAATCAATGATGATAGCGGTGTCTTGGTGAATGATTACGCGGTCTGGACGCTGTGTGTTGCCAGTAGTCGTGAGGATGTCATGTTCATTCAGCACTTTGCATGGTTGAGCGAACCACCACTCTTTTCCCTCTTTCTGCAGAAGTGTTCGGAGTTCTTGCAATTGTTGTTGCAAAACAACTTGTTGTACAGCGGTAATACGCCCCTCCAATAACATTCGTTGTAATGCATTATCGGCATCTGTCCATGTGGTAATAGCTGCCAAGAACTCGTGCATAAGAATACCTAAATCGATGGTCTCTAAGGGCGTTTCTTCGGCGAAGTCATCTTCTGCGCGGCTGCGGAGCTTCAATCGGTTGCCAATGGGTGAAGATATATAGGTTGCCTCACGAGTATTGATTGTTGGCTCTTTGGCTTTGGGTTGAGCAATAGTGGTAGTGGCTTGATGGTAGATAAATGTTCCTTCTTCGTTTTGAGTCTCTTGTGAGGAAGTATTATCTTCTCCTTCCTTGTGATAAAGGTAAGAGAGGAGGTTGCCTATGTTGTTGATTTTCAATTCGCCTTTGCTATTCTTGCTGTACATTTGCCCGTAGGCATATAAGCGGTATTTTGGGCGTGTAAATGCCACATAAGTAAGGTTGAGGTTGTCTATGTATTGCGATAGAGCTTCTTGTATGTAGTCGTTTTTGAAATGCGTTTGTAGTATTTTCTTCGTTGGAGATATGGCTACCAGTGGCATCTGGTTGAATGGCGCTTGTTTTGGGCGGCACCACAAGATGTCGTTCTTGAAGAATCGTTGCAAGTCCCAATTGAGGAATGGTAGTATCACCACATCAAATTCCAAACCTTTTGAACTGTGAATAGTTAGTATGCGTATGGCATCTACGACAGGGGAGGAAGGTATGGTGGCTTTGTCTTTCTTGTTTTCCCAGTAGTCAAGGAAAGCACCTACATCCGCCACGCGTTTTTGTGTGAATTGATAGATACAATCTTGAAAAGCAGTTAGATAGGGTAAAGCACTGTTTTGCTCTGCCAAATGCAGGATTTGTATGTATTGTTGCACTTGTTCGTAGAGCGGCAAGTGGGTTGCTTCTTGTATTTGCTGTGCTTGTTCGGCAGAAAGGGCGGGATAACAATCTTGTACAATGGCTGCTGCTACCTTGTTTTCGGGGTCTTGTTGCTCTTGCAGAAGGGCAACCAACAATTGCACCGAAGCATGGGATTGAATACGCATACCTTCTGCCGACTGAACGGGTATGCCTTGTGCTATAAGGTGATTAGCCAGCAATTCTGCATCGCGACCGCGACGGACTAACAGAGCAATCTGACTGAGTTGAAAATCTTCCTCTTTCGTTAATTGGTTGATCAACTGCGTTGTGTGCTCTAATGATTGTTGTGCTACTTCGTCGTCAGTCCCTTCGTAGAACTCCAAATGGAACACGCCGGGCAACTCGTTGGCTGCCTCCTGATGTATGGATTGGGAGTTATATATGCGTTCTATTGCTGCTGCCAGCGGTGTTTCCTGCCATTGGTTATTGGTTATGGCTTGGCTGACCCACTGGCTGTATTTCAACATGAGTTCCTCGTTCTCTTTTATTAGCAGTTCCGCAGAGCGCCAATTGGTCTTCATGGGTGGCGTTGCGCAGTTGGGGAAGTGTTCGTGTACGCCTTCCAAAAGTTCCCAATCGGAGTTGCGCCAGCGATAGATACTTTGTTTCACATCGCCTACGATGAGATTGTCATTGCCTTTACTCTCTGTTTCCTCTATGAGTGGACGGAAGTTCTCCCATTGCAGCGCGCTGGTGTCTTGAAACTCATCAATCATGTAGTGATTCAACTGTTGTCCCATTCGTTCGTAGATGAATGGTGTCTCTTGTCCGTCAATTACCTCGTGAAGAAGCGTATTGATTTGGGATATTGGAATACGCCCTATTTTTTTGTTGGTTTCGCTTACTTGATCTGAGATTTCTTGCAGTAGTCCTACGGTGTATAGGTTTTGTAGAATGGCGCTTGCGGTATGATAGTCGGTCAGTTGCTGAGTGAAAGCGTTGTGTAACTTTTGGTATAGTGGCTGCAACTGTTGTTGGTAGAGGCTTAGGATAAACTGTTGTTGGTCTTTTGTAGTTTTGCTCTTGGTGTATAGTGTATTTGGGTCCTCCAGTACGCCCAAGAATGTCTTGTTTAATCCTTTTTCAATCAAGTCTTTGGTCGGGGTATAGAATGCTGATACGGCATTTTTCTTCAATCCGTCAATATTATTAAGAATTGACTGTGCTTGCTGTTGTATGTTGGTAACGACCTGTTCGTTTTGCTTCATTATCTGCTCCAACATCGTTTTGTAGGAAGTCAGTTGTTTCTTGTTGGCGAAGAAATCTTGCACATCCGACATGTAGCGAATGAGTTGCTCTTTCAGCAGTTCGCCTGCAAACTGACTAATCGTCTCATGTGGATTCCATCTGCGGTTGTCATCTATGTTGTGTTGTGTGAACTCGGTTATCCATGCGACTGTGTCTGTATCATTTTGTTGTGACGAGCGAATGCGGCGAAATAGGTCATCCACTGCTTGCTGCATCACTTCTTTTCCATCTAAGGCGAGTTCGTAGGAGGTAGACAAACCAAGATCCATGGCAAAAGTGCGAATTACTTGCTGAAAGAAACCATCTATCGTTGATACAGAGAAGCGGTTGTAATCCGTCAATATGCCAATCAGCAATTCGCGAGCTTGTTGCTGTATGTCGCAGGCATTAATGTGCAGTGTCTGATGCAGTTTCTCGTAGAACTTCGATTTTGTAGGGTCTTGCGATAACTCGTACAATGCTTCCAAAATACGCTCTTTCATCTCGGCGGTTGCTTTCTTGGTAAAGGTAACAGCCAAGATACGACTATGTGGTTTGAAATAGTCGCCGTGTTTTTTCTGTTCGCGGAATAACATTAGTAGATACTCTTGTGTGAGCGTATGTGTTTTTCCGCTACCTGCCGATGCTTTGTAGATACTGAGCATTTTTTGATTGGTTAATTAGTTCAGAATGCGTAATTTTTTTTCTGCTGCACCGATGATTAAGGAAGTATTGTATTGTTTTAGGGGTTCATCGGTTATTCCTTTGGTCGGGAAACCAAATCCCCAACTAATGTCATACTGCTCCCCACAAAGTTCACATACAGCAAACATTCCATCCACCGTTAATGGCTTGTTTCGCTTTACGCAGTAGGGGCAACACAAGTCGGCTGCGTGGTAGGCGTTATCCATTCCCACCCAAATCAATAGTCCAGCATAGCCGATGAACTCATTGAGTAATTTTTTTTGGGTGATAACGATGGGGCTCGGGTAGTTTTCTACCACAAAATGCGGATATTCACGGGTAATATTCAATGTATAATCCACAGGAGCATATGGTACAGAACTCCTGCGATTGACATTCTCGCAGCCTGTTACAACGAAGCCGATAATTAGCATTACCAGCAATACTCCATATTTTTTAGCAATAACCATTAGTTGACGGATGCCAGATAGACGCGGAATATCAGCGTAGAGTAGGGTGGAATGAAACCTGAGGCTCCTTCAACGCCTCTGCCTTCGGCACCGTAACCCAACTGGTAGGGTATGTAAAACTCATATTCGCCGAACTGGTTCATCTTCTTGAGTCCTTCGGCAAAACCTGCTACAACCTCGCTAACATATAGCTCTGTGGGAATATGTTTATTCTCTTTTACATCATAAGTGCTATCAAATTCAAATTCATTAATGAGTGTGCCAGTATAGGTTATTGTCACAATTTTGGCATCATCTGGACGGGGAGATTTCTCCCAACCTTTTTCAATGCACTTGTATTGTAACCCAGTAGGGGTAGTGATAACTCCCTCTTGCTTGGCATTGTTAGCCAACCATAATTCGTTTTGTACTTTCCAGTCCGCCCAATTTTCTTGTTTGCAGCCGCATACGAATACTGCAATCAATAGCAGGCAGAATAATTTTGTTGTTTTCTTCATATATTTTTTACTTTTCACTTTTCAGTTTTCGTTTTCAGATTTCAGTTTTCACTGCGCCAACCACAATCCGGGATTGAGAATGTTTCGGTCTTTGTATATTTGGAAGTATAGTTCAGTTTTGTTGTCTTCGGTTGCGTCTGTTACTATTTCGCCAATTGCTTGTTTAGCGGTCAGTTTGTCGCCTTGTTTCACATATATTTTTTTCAAGGGGGAATACACAGTTCGGTAGTTACCATGTTGTACGATGACTGCGTATGTGCCATTTATTTGTGCGCAGCTGCTGACTTCTCCTTCGTATATGGCTCTCGCGTTTGCGCCTGCTACTGTTTGCAGGTATATACCTTTGTTGTTCACCGTCACATGCTCATGTACGGGATGTTGGTGTTTGCCAAAGTAGCCACTGATAAATCCTTTTTCTACGGGCCATGGTAATCGTCCTTGGTTGGCTTCGAAGCCGCCCGCAATGAGTTGTTGTTCTTTGGTGAGTGTAGTGGTTGTGCGTACTTGTTTGGCAATCAGGTCTTCGATTTGCTTGTTGAGTGCATCCACTTTTTTCTGTTGTTCTTTTTGTTTTGCAAGTAGGTTTTTCTCTTGTTTTTTCAGCGATTGGAGCATGTCTTTTTGTTTGCGTTCATCGCGTGTGAGTTTGTCTTGCTCGCGTTTTTGCGATTGTAGGGCGGTCGAACGGTTGGCTTTGCGGTCTTCCAACAAGGAGTTTTGTATGTCAATGTTCGCTTGCAACGACTCTATTTTTTTCACTTGTTCTTTGCGGTAGGCGGCAAATTGTTGCATGTATTGTACGCGTCGAACCAATTGTTGAAAGTTGTCTGCGGAGAGCAGGAATAGCAATGGCGATTGTTGCATATCGGCATAGTGTGTTTCTCGCACCATGCGAGCGTAGTCTTCTTTGGCGGCTTCCAATTCTTTTTGCAGTTCAGAGCGTTTTTGGCGTAGTGTACCCATTTCGCCATTGAGGGCATTGATTTCGCCTTGTATGTTGCGGATTAGTTTCTTGCGTGTATTGATGTCGTTATTGAGCAGCGTGAGTTTGTTTTCCGTTGCTGTTTCATTCTGTTTGGTTTGTTTCAGCATTTTGGCTGTTTCTTCCAATTGTTGTTGCAGTTCGCGTTGTTGTTTCTGCAATTCTTTCACATTCTGTGCCGCTATGGGCATTGCCAGCAGGCATAGGAGAGATAGGATTATCCGATATTTCATAAGGGTAGTATTGTGCGTAAATCAACGAGTTTGTATTTATTGCTATTGGTGCGTGTTGGAGTTTGCAGGGTGTTGTATTCGCGGTGGGAATAGGTGCAAGTAAGGGTCAGTTGGTGTTTGCCAGAGGCGAATACTTGTTGTATGGTTTCTTTCTTTTTGGGGACGATGGGTTGGTCGCAAAAGTCTTGCAGTATTCGGTACGACACTTTGGGTTGTACGATACGATTGATGCTGGCATAGTCCATGGCGGCATAGCGTCGGTTCATTTTGTCGAAGATCCATATGCTGTCTTGGTCGGCTTCAATGCGTACCATTTCGATGCCCAGCATGGGTTGCAATGATAGAACGATTAGTTCGTTGTGCCATGTGCGCATGTTGCAACTCATGCTGTATTTGTGTTGGTCAAGTTGCAATGTCACTTGTGCTCGTTGTGTCATGGTCTGATAGCGTGTCATGGATTGTTTGCTGACCTTACAAGAGGAAAGGGCTAATGCCATAATTGCAGTCCAAGCGAGTATATGTAGTTTCTTTATTTGCATTTCTTTTTTGCTTCGTTGTAGTGTGATAGTATTTCTTTGTCTATCTGCCCTCGACTATATTCGATGGCTTTTTCCAAGTAGAAGATAGCTTCTTCGCAGTGTCCTAATTTGTACATGGTCCAGCCGTATGTATCCAAATAAATGGGGTTGGTTGGTTCGCGCATGATGGTGATGCGCGACAATTCCTCTGCGCGCATTAAGTCTTTGCCTAAGAGACACAAGTTCCATGCCAGATTATTCATCACCAGCACATTGCGAGGGTCCAGTTTGAGTATGGCTTCGTATGCTGGTATCATTTTGGTGGGTGGTTGCATGGTTTGTTCGTAGAGTTGCATGCGAAACAACTGAAATTGATAGTCATTGGGTTCCAGTTCTAAGTATCGTTCAATCTCTTGTATAGCTTGTTTGTTCTTTTTCATTGTGGCATTGAGGCGATAGCGTTGCATGGCGCTCATGGCGTCGTAGCCGCGAATGGAGTCCAAGGGGTCTTGTGTCGCGAGTGCTTTGTCGTATTGTTTGAGTAGGATATATGCTTTTTGTAGTATTTCGTATAGTTCTTCGTTTTTGGGGTCTGCTTTGGCAAGTGCCTCCATTTGTTTGACGGCTACTTGTTGTTTTTTCTTGTCATTGCTTTTCAGTAGCAATATGTGATGATTGTACCAATACTCTTTGGGTTCCAGTTCGTATGCTCGCTGAAAGTATTGGCTCATGGTGGTAGTGTCGTTATTGGCTTGCGCGTATAATCCCATGTAGTTGTTGATAGTTGCATTGTTGGGGTTCAATGCATAACAAAATTCCACTAATGGTTTTGCTTTTTCTATTTGTTCTGTTTGTATCAGTCGTTCAACTGCGTAGAAGTAGTAGAGAAACTGTTGTTGTTCCTCTATGCTGAGTGTATCTTTCGTTGTAGGCTTGGCTTGCAACGCATTCAGCATTGTTCCGCCAAACAATACACACACTACAACTAATATGTTCTTCCAATCACTAAACATTTCTAAAACTACTCTACACAACTCTACACAACTCTCAACCACTCTCAACCACTCTACACCCCATGCTATTTCACTCCACTATGTCCAAACCCACCTGCTCCGCGTTCTGTTTCGCCGAGCAGTTCTACTTCTTTCAGTTCGGGTTGCTCGTGTTTGGCTATTACCATTTGGCAGATGCGTTCGCCGGGTTCTATTGTTTGTGGTTCGTTGCTTAGGTTGATGAGTATCACGCCGATTTCGCCGCGATAGTCAGCGTCAATCGTTCCGGGCGTGTTTAGTACGGTTAGTCCGCGTTTGAGTGCCAATCCGCTGCGTGGGCGTATTTGTGCTTCGTAGCCCACGGGCAGTTCTATGTAGAGACCAGTGGGTAGCAGTTTCCGTTCTAATGGTTGTAGTGTTACTGCTTCTGTCAGGTGGCAGCGTATGTCCATACCTGCTGCTTGTTCACTCTCGTAGCGTGGCAACGGGTTATTGCTTTTGTTGATAATTTTTATAGTCATAATTCAAAATTCCTAATTAAAATCTTTTTTTCACCAGCACTTTCAGTCCTTCTTCTATGACTTTGATGTGCAGTTCTCCGTCCATTTGTGTGGGTGAGCCGTCTATGTGTATTGGGCTTGTTTGGTTTTCGCGTATTAGTCGTATTTCTTTTGCGCGAATGGTGTTCACATGTAGGTTTTCGTCAAGCGTTTTGGTGAACAGTTGCCATAGGAATTCGGGTGCTTTTGCTATGGGCAGTTTGTTGATGATGGCTATGTCCATTACTCCGTCTTGTATGCTGGCTTTTGGTGCGATGTAGGCGTCGTTTCCCCATTGGCTTGCGTTGGCAAAGTTGATGAGGAATGCTTTGGTATCGATGTCTATGCCGTCTCCTACGAGGTGATAATTATCGGACTTATAGCTGAATATATCTTTGGTTATAGTTTGCAGGTATCCTTTGAGTCCTCTATCACTTTGTTCGAAGTCTTGTGCTACTTGTGCGTCAAATCCTATTCCGCAGGTGGCGAAGAAGGGTATATTGTTCACGGTGCAGTAATCCACTTTGATGACTTCGCTATTGTTGAGCATTTCTACGGCTCGGTTCATGCGTGTTGATATGTCCAAGTGTCGTGCGAATCCGTTTCCGCTTCCGTTGGGTATGATTCCGAGTGCGGTGTTTGTGCCGGCTACTCCGCTTGCCACTTCGTTTACAGTGCCGTCTCCGCCTACGGCAATTACGGCGTAGTACTCTTGCATGGCGAATTGTTGTGCCAGTTGTGTGGCATGTCCAGCGTATTCGGTAGTTACTACGATGGGTGAGAACTGTTCTGTGTCTAACAGGTCGCGTAGCAGTTTGTTCAAGCGGTTTTTGGTTTTTGTTCCGCCAGTTCCTGCGGTTGGGTTGATGATAAATGCTATATTTTTCATTGTAATGTTGTTTTTCGTTTTCTGTTTTTGTTTTTACTTTTCTTTCGGGAGGTTAAGGTCGTTAATCTCCAATTACGCTGCAAAGGTAGTAAAAAAAAAGCACATATGCAATAGCTGCGAGCAATTTGTAAGAAAATAATAGATTTTTAATCTATAGTTCTTGTTTCCTGCTTCTTTTCCATAAATAATTTCCCCTTATCACTTTTCACACTTTTGACCTTTCACCTTTCACACTTTTCGCCTTTTCCCCTTTCACTTTTCAGTTTCCCGTTTTCACCTTTCCCCTTTCCGTTTTCATTAATTTTGGTCTGATTTTGAATAATTTTTGTTTATTATACATCTTCCTTGCCGTGGCACAATGTTGGTGTCACGGAATGGTTGTTTCTGTTGTCGTCCTCACTCCCCTTTTCCGTTTTCCGTTTTCATGGGTTTAGTTGAAGCCCCAGAGCGCGGCAGGGCGTTGATTGCCGCGCAAGTTGTCGGTGTTGTCGTTATAAAAAATGGAATTTATATATCAGTTGACACTTTGTGTTGTTCCCGCCACATTTACTTAAGATTAAGCGCACGAGCATCGCTCAAGGTCTATCGGGGTCCCCGAAAATCTGTTGATTTTTGGGGAGAGGAGAAATGGCGGCAAGCCAAACTCGCACGCGAGTTTCATCTTGCAAGCCCATTTCGACGAAGGAGCGGCTGCAATTTA
>JAGBZD010000106.1 GCA_017628395.1 Paludibacteraceae bacterium
CGTCATAGCATATGAGAGTACGCAGGAACCTGAGAAGAAGAGCGGTTTCCTGGGCCTCTTCAAGAAGAAGGAGAAACCGCAATCCACGACAACCACAAAACTTTATACCCTTAATCGGGATGTTATCAAGAAGCAGTCCGAGCAGAGCCGTAAACTCTCTGAAACGGCAGACAGCCTTGCTCATCGCAATTATGTAATCAACCAGCAATTGAAGGGCCTTATTGCTGCAATGGATGGGCGTGTAACGGAGGATCTTCAAGCAAGAGAACAACAGATTATTAAGACTCGCGATAGGACAAAGGTTTATTTAGGAGGTATTACTGCTTTTATTTTCATTGCTCTCATAGCCTCGTATTTTGTCATTATGCGTGACTATGGCAAGAAAGAGCGTGGCCGACGCAAGTTAGAGGAGAGTAACCGCAAAAATGCCGAGCTGCTTGAAATGCGTAATAAGATTATCCTTACCATCTCACATGATATACGAGGTCCGCTCAACAACATTATCGGTTATACGGAGCTGGCTATGGATACACGGGAGAAGAAAAAACGCAATCTGCAACTGAAAAAGGTATTGGGGCGTAGTAAGCATATCCTGCATCTTGTAAACAACCTCTTGGATGTCTATCGTCTTAATCAAGCGAAAGAGACGATGCACCCTGTACCATTCCGCATATCTGATTTGCTGAGTCGTGTGGTAGATGGTGCCACACAGCCTATCAATGATAAGGGCTTGCTCTTTGAACATGAGTTCATAGGTGTCGATACAGTAGTCAAAGGCGATGTCGATAGAATAGAGCAAATCATCAACAACCTTATTGCCAATGCCGTCAAGTTCACTTCCGCAGGACATATCGGATTCAATGTAACCTATATGGACGGCACATTTACAATGAAAGTTAGCGATACGGGTATGGGTATGACCGAAGATATGATGAAGCGTATCTATTTGCCATTCGAGCGTGCCGCAAGTGCAGAGAACTCCGATGGGTATGGTCTTGGTTTGCCAATCGCCCACGGAATAGTAACAATGCTTGGTGGAACAATAGATGTGGAGAGTACATTGAATCAAGGTACAACATTCACCGTCACTTTGCCTCTACCTGTTACCAATGAGCCTATAGAAGAGGAAAGCGTTTCGTTTGATGCATCTCTGCACCTACCGAAAAATGTCATTGCCATCGATGATGATATGCTGCAACTTGAACTTGTAAAGGAGATGTTGGAGCGTAATGGAGTGTCGTGTACAACATGCAGCAAGGTAGATAAACTGACCGAGGAACTGCGTAAGAAGAACTACGACCTGCTTTTGAGCGATATTCAGATGCCGAATACCGATGGATTCAAGTTGCTTGAATTGCTCCGCAAATCACGCATCGGTAACTCTAAGGATATTCCGATAGTGGCAATGACAGCACGAAGCGAAAGTGAGCGTGAAGCACTTCTTGAGGCAGGATTTGACGGCTGTATCTTCAAGCCGTTCTCCATGAATGAACTGTTGAAGGTCATTGCTTCAGTAGTCAAGGGACGCGAACCTGGCAGCGAAACTGATTTCTCCGTGATGCTTGCCAATGTTTCGGACAAAAGGAAAATCTTGAGGACAATGATTGAATCCTGTGAAAAGGATATTGTCGATTTGAAGATTGCAATGACAGCCGAGAACAGGGAGTCGATGCGAAGCATAGCACATCGTATGTTCCCGATGTGGGAGATGGTTTCGATGGATGAAATTCTGCTTGCTTACCGCAATGTCCTGAAGGATACGGACTGTGATACTCAAACCGTGTTGAACCACACGAATCATATCATTACTCACATTGAGCACCTGATTGAGGATGCCGGAAATGAGATAGAAAGAATAGCCGATGAAGAAAAGAATATTGATAGTAGAGGATAATATAACCCTTTCGCAGATAGTAAAAGACTGGCTGGAGCGTGAAGGATACGCTGTGGCGACTGCAATAGACGAACCTTATGCCCGTAAGTTATTACGTAAGGAATCGTTCGATCTGATACTCTCAGATGTGCGTCTGCCACAAGGTGACGGTATATCACTTCTTGAATGGATCAATAAGGAGAAGATGGATATCCCATTTGTGATAATGACCGAGTACGCTTCGGTAACTGATGCTGTCAAGGCAATCAAGTTGGGTGCAAAGGACTATCTCTCCAAGCCTGTATTCCACGAGCAAGTGGTGGAGATGGTCAAGGAACTATTGAAACCTGTATCAACTGTTCGCAGTAAGGAGAAGGAACTCTTCAAGCGTACAAGCCCGAAAGCAAAGGAAGCTATGAATATGGCGGAGTTGGTTGCTCCATCGGATATTTCAGTATTGATTCTCGGAGCAAACGGAACAGGCAAAGAGTCCGTTGCCCGAACCATTCACTTCCATAGCAACCGCAAGGACATGCCTTTCGTGGCGGTAAACTGTGGAGCGATACCTCGCGAACTTGCCGCCTCGATGTTCTTCGGACATACGAAAGGAGCTTTTACAGGTGCAGACACTGATAAGGGTGGTTACTTCGATGCCGCCAAAGGTGGTACGCTATTCCTTGATGAGATAGGCACTTTGCCATTTGATATGCAATCCTCGTTGCTTCGTGTATTGCAGGAGGGAACATTCATGCCTGTAGGCTCAAGCAAGGAGCGTGTGGCAGATGTGCGTATCGTTGCTGCCACCAACGAGAATATGGAAAAGGCTATTGCTGACGGTCGTTTCCGTGAGGACTTGTATCATCGTCTGGGCGAATTTGAGATACGACAGCCCTCACTTGCTGAGTGTCCCGAAGATATACTCCCGCTTGCCGACTTCTTCCGCGAGAAGTTCTCGTCAGAGCTTCGCAAGGCTACTGAAGGCTTTACCGAAGAAGCGGAACAGTTGTTGCTCTCACATACCTGGTCAGGTAACATCAGGGAGTTGCAGAACAAGATTAGGCGTGCGGTATTGATGGCCAAAGATACGCTCATTGACTATGCGGATTTGAACATTGCACAGGCAAAGCCGATAGAAACTCCGGAGGCTCCACTGCTTCCGTTAAAGGATGAGGAACTGGAGAAACAGAGCATCATCAGAGCCTTGCAGTCGTGTGGTGGCAACAAGTCAAAAACGGCCAAAATGCTCAATGTAGACTCATCTACACTATACCGTAAGATGAAAAAGTACGGCGTAAAATGATGATTGTAGAGGTAATGTGAACTTCATATCGCCAAAAAGTTGTATCTTATGGGGCATAAAATAGAAATACCAAGGCAGAACATAACTATTTTACACAGTTTTATAAATCATAGTATTCTTTCTATTAGTGTCCGATAAAAGTTTTCGGACAATCTGAAATCACTTCAATATATATTATAGCATTGTAGTCTCTTTTAATATCGCAAGCCCTATAATTATTGAACAGTCGATATTATGCCATTCACATGGACCTATTATTGCACATATAAACCGCCAGAAACATAGATCTATGTAATGTTGCAAAACCTGAACAAGCATGTGGATTATGAAGAGTTTTTATTGTTATCGGATGATGTCAAAATAGAAGTTTAGATTTTAAAAATATACTTGAATATAGGCTCCATATTGTTTAATACAATCTTTTGAGCGACATTAAATAATAGTTTTATTCCCTAAAATTTCATATGTAGCGAAAATATCGTTATCTTTGCGATAAGATTTAATTGGGGTATATTGTATATGGCGACTACAAATGTAAATAAAGAGTTAATTAGACTGAGGGATTTATCTTCAGCCTTCTCTCGTAGTGCATTTATAGATGTCTTAAATTTCAATGACTATTCGCATTTTAATTGGTTAGCCTCAAGATATGGCATATTAAGATGTGCTACATATTCAGATCTGCTAAAGAAATCTTATTCTGTAATCTCTAAACACTACAGATGTGAGTATGTATATAAGAATGAGTTGATAAAATTACTCCTTAAAAAGTACGGTACAAGAAACTCTGTATACTTTAGTGAATTTAGAGTTGGGAACTCTATTGCTGATATGGTGATGTTCAATGGAGAGAGCAAAGCCTTCGAAATCAAAACTGAGTACGATACTCCTCGTAGACTGGATAAACAAATGGACGATTATAAACGCTTTTTTGATAAATGCTATATAATTATTCCCGAGGATAAAGTAGATGAGTATTGTGACATTATTGAGTCTACAACTGGCATCATAGCAATGAGCCGAAACAATAGACGTATTATTCTAAAAGAGATTAGGCATGCAGAACAGAATGAACGCTTTGAATCTGAAGCACTAATGTCTTGTCTTAGAACTGAAGAATATAAAAATATTGTACTATCGTTGGGAGAATCTTTAGAAGGAGTAGCAGGTTATGATATGTACAAATATTGTTATCAGGTTATTTCAAAAGCAAATCCTAATAAATTGAGAGAATTATTTTTGCGTGAAATTAAGAAACGCAAAAATAATACGGCGCTATTACGAAAATATCCTATGTCAATTAGACAAATGATGTTAAGTCTAAATTTGTCTGAAGACAAGGCTAATAAATTATTGGAACAGTTGAATATTAACATAAATCAAGCATAGATTATGTATTATCCATATCTTCGTGCAAAACAATATGAGCTTAAGGCTTTAAGAGAATTTTCAGCAGAACACCAAGAGCAAAATTCTATTGTGCCGATTTTAGAGCCTGTGAAACAGCAACCTAATGCACTGAATCTAGCAATAGATGAGATGTTGACCAATGGCTTAAAGTTTGCCCTCATCTTAAACCCTAAAGATGGCGACTTCAAACACCCCACAGTGCAATTTGATGCATGGTTGCAGAATGAGAAATTATTAGAAAATAAAGATAGTTGGATTCCTGCTTTTCTTTATTCCAAACGTAATGCTCATGAGATTTTATCAAAAATTGATGAATATACACTTGGTAACGCCATGATTATATTCCGCACTTGCATGGATATGGATGATGAAAGTGCTTGGAGTATAATCAGCAATGAATCTGTTGGTTATGTTGTAAATTCATTTGGATCTACCATTTATAGAAGATTAAGAAGTAGATTAAAAGAAACAGGGAAACAGATTATTAGATTAGATGATTGTTTCAAATCAAGGGTTCGTAATGCAGACTATGCTCTTGAAGTAGATGAGCTATTTTCAGAAGAACCATTTTTCTATGCTGAAGAAGGTAATCTAGACGGATATTCAGATTATACAACTTTACCATCTGAATACATAGAAGGTGGTATGCTACCATATGCTTTGGCTATCCATCTTTCGTATAGAAAGAATGAAGAACAACTCTACGTCCATCATTTTGTTTCAGATAGCAATGAAACCAATAGTGATATCCGTGGAAAATTCAGAGAGGCGGCAAGAAAAGTGGCTCCATTCTACGAAGGTAAACACCAAACGGAGGCTGTAAAAGAAATAATCGAAAAAGCCAATGCATCAGAAGGTTATCCAGGCTTGGGGTACTTGAAGAAATTATCTGTTAAAAATCATTTGGAGTTAATTCTCTCATTATAAAATATTGCGTATGTATATATGTAAAGATTGTTTTATTGATGAGGAGTTACGTTCCGAAATAAATGCCAATGCTGTTATTGATGGCATATGCGATGTGTGTGGTAAGGAAGGGAAAGTAATGGACTTTTCTGAATTCCATGGTTTCTTTACTGCCCTACTAGAATTGTGTTCCCCAACGGTGGATAGTAACAAAACAATTGTTGACATTATTCAAGACGAGTGGCACTTATTTAAAGATAAAGACATTGCAAAAGTTTTATTGATTGATGTTATTGCAACCAATAATCCAGGTTACTCAATAACCGATTTTGTAAATTACACTGATGAGATTCGCAATCGTGTTGCTGTTTGGGATAGGCTAAAAACTAGTGTAAAAGAAAATTCCCGTTTTTTTACCAACATGGATGAATTTGCTCAATATGATTATCTTACAGCTGGCAAGAGTTTACATGTTGATCAAAAACTATATCGTTCTCGTATAACACCCATTGGTCAAAAGAAAATTAAATGTGATAAGATGGGATGCCCTCCTAAAGAGCTGGCAACAGCAGGGCGTGCAAACCCGATAGGAATACCATATTTGTATTTAAGTGATTCTGCAAAAACCACATACTTTGAGGTTCGAGCTGTATACTTAGATCAGCTTAGTGTTGGAACCTTTAGAATACAGCGCGAATTAGAACTCGTAGATTTCATATACGATGTGAATTTATTTATAGCCTATAATGATGGTTATGCTTCACTTAAAGAAATTGTAATTAAGAAAAAAATCATTGATGCAATAAGTGAAGATCTGTCAAAACCTTTACGCAGATATGATTCGGAATTAGAGTATGTCCCGACTCAACTAATTTGCGAATATTGTAAACGAATTGTTGGTGCTGATGGAATAAGCTTTGAAAGCTCATTGCATAAAGGGGGGCGTAATTATGTGTTGTTCGATGATAGTTCTGCAAAATGTATAAGAGTTGATTCGCATGAAATTACAAAAATAGATATAGATAGAAAATAATATCTACAAGTATTATTTTAAAGTTATAGAATTAAATGATCAATATTTTACTGCTAATATTTGTATAATATTAGCAAAAAACAATCGCATATTATGAATGATATAAAACATGTTGATAAAATCAACAAGATTGAAAATATTGAATATGAAGAATTTCAGGATCTTTTAGCTTCTCTCCTCGAAAAGAAAGGATTCAAAGAGATAGATATTAAGGCTGATTGCATTATGGCTACTCAGGATGGATTATTGGGTAGTACACTTTCTGTATTCGTTACATTTCGATATAAACTTGGTGGTGTAATTAATGCCAGTATTGAAGATATTGCAAATACAATAACCTCGATTCGAGATAAATATTCCGCAAATTCTGTATTTATATATTCTAATAAAACTATATCAAATGGTTTCTCAAATACTCTAAACCGAAAGTTAACTTCATTATCTATTCAATATCTTGGGAGAGATAATATCATCACACTTATAGATGAAGTTTTGCCAGAATACTGGAGACATAAGGATATTGATTTGATTAAGTACGAGCAAGAAATGCTTTATAATTTGAATCAAGACAATGATCTTAAGAGACTTAAATTTCCCAAGGAGAATTACGGTAAATTATTAAATATATTTATTGAACCTAGACTTGTACGATATTACGAAGATTCAAAAACCAAAACAGCTGTTCAAAAGACTTATTCAATGAATGAGTTGATAAATCATGGTGAGTCGCTTGTTATTGATGGTCCAGCAGGTTACGGCAAATCTACCCTTCTGA
The DNA here is from genome assembly GCA_017628395.1 of Paludibacteraceae bacterium. Taxonomy (GTDB): domain Bacteria; phylum Bacteroidota; class Bacteroidia; order Bacteroidales; family Paludibacteraceae; genus Colicola. The sequence goes on from JAGBZD010000106.1 coordinate 7,298, forward strand.
AAAATATCGTTAAATCTCTTATTGAAAGGAATAATCCACATGTAGAAAAATTAAATCTTCCTATTTATATATCATCGTTAGATATATTTGAGAATGATTGTAACATTGGAAATGCAATAAGATACAAACTTGCAACTTTTACAGAGGCTCCGATTCGTGAAGTCGCAAGTAAATATCATATACACATATTATTGGATAGTATTGATGAGTTTGAAGATAAAATTGAAGATATATTGAAAGAACTTTCTTTATATACTCAAAAATATAACATTAAGTATTATATTGCTTCAAGAAACAGTGATTTAATAGTTAGAAAATCTTCTACCAATATTTCAACATTCTCAATAAAGAGGTTCAATTTAGGACAAATTAAATTATTCTTAAATTCATTTTTTTCAGGAGATGAAGGAAAAACATCTACACTCCTAGATGCGATACGTGAAAATCAGATGATAGAAAGATTACCAATGACACCTTTAACTCTATCATTGATATCAATCCTGTTCGAAGAAAAAGAATTAGAAATACCTGCGACCATATCGGATATTTACGATAGTTTTAATACCCTTATAATTGGGAAAGCGATAGTTTCTAGTAAAATAGAGTTTATTGATATTTCATTCAAAGAACGTATTCTATCTAAGTACGCATATGAATTATTGCAAAATCCTCAGCATATACCATATACAAAGGAACAATTTATTGAGTACTTCCAAAAATATTATGCTGGAAAATCTTTGCCAATAAAGAAGGGAACGCTAGAGGATGCATTAGAATATTTACTAATAAATACAGGAATACTGTATCTTAAAGATGGGAATAGAGTTCAGTTTACTCACGATTCTTATATGGAATATTATTCTGCTCTTGAAATCTTTAAACATCAGCGTTCCGATGAGATAAAACTCATAGATAATTTCTTTGATCCTCACTGGCAAAATACAGCTGTTTTTTATGCAGGTATGTCTAAAGATATGCCAGATTTTTTAAATAGTATAAACAAAAAACTTTCTGAGTGTTCTAATATAAGTGACTATATGTCTGCTATACTAGGTGCAGGTTTTATACTACAGGCTCTTTATCAGACTGATAACTTAATACGTAAAAACTTAGTATTAGAAGCTTTGCGAATATCTTTGCAGAATCTTAGAATATTCAAAATGATGGCTGCGGATGATTTTAAACTATTCAAAGATTATAATTTACCAATACTGACTCTTATAAACTTTGTATATTTCTATGAATCATTCAATTCGATTACATTAGCAGAGCCATTAAAACTCGCATTTGAGGATAAATACTTAGAATATACCAAAACAAATGATTCTGGAGTAGGATATAGCCTATTGGAATTGGCTTTTACGCTTGATTCTAAAAGAATCCGTAAACGTGAGCAATTAGAAACTTTAATATTGGAGACTCCGGGTATTTTAAAGGACCCTGTATTAAATATTTTAGCCACCATTTCGATGGACATCCTTGGGAAAGATCGATATCATGATTTTTTGTTGGAATTAAAGAAAACGAAATCTTCGTTGAGTCAAGTGCAACGAGATTTAATTAAATTACCAATGAAAAAATTAAGATTCTCTGCAATTGATAATATAAATCAAGAATCAAAAGTTACGATTCTAACAGAGGGCCCAACAGATGCTACAATATTAGAATATGCATTTATGGTTTTAACAGGGGGCTGTATCCCGTATTGGAACATAACGTCTGGTGGAGCATTGTCAACTAAGAACTCATGCGAAGAAGTTGCAAAAACATTGACACAAAGTTATGCTCATTGCAAAGTTGATAGTTCATTAATTTTTATAGGAGTGTTTGATCATGATTCTGCTGGATTAGGAGCATATCGAGGTCGACTTGAGGATAAATACTTTATAGAATTAGAGCGTAATTCTCTTAAAAAACATAGAGAAGCATCCATTTATGGTATATGTATGCCAGTTCCTGGAGAGATGGAAAAATATCTTAGAGTTGACCAAGTCTTTAATTTCTTTGAAATAGAGCATTATTTTGGAGAGGAATTTTTAAAAGAAAACGATATGCTTGAAACTACTGATTTGGACGGCATTTATCGTATAAAAGATTCAACGGGGAAGAAGACCGCTTTTGCAAATAAAATTAAATCTATTTCCGATCCTAAAATTTTTGAGCATTTTTTATTGTTGTTCCGCAAAATTGATAATATAGCAGGAGTGAGTATAGATTATCTAGTATAATGTAATTGTTGCGGTTATATTTAAATGAACTAGTAATAGCTATAACTTGTATTTTCAAGTTATAGCTATTACAATGGACAAGAGAATTTTGAGATTTAATTCACCTCCAAGAAACCCATCAAGAACGCATCAGGAAAGATAAACTTCTTTTCGCCGAGGGTGAATTTGATGTGGAAAAACCTCTCGTTCTTGTTGATTTTTACAACGGTTCCTTTGCCGATTTTTTTGTGAATGACAGTGCTATCAATACCAATCGTTTCTAATTTGGCTTCAAGGTCGTGTATTGTTTGTGGCTTTTGCAATGGAGCAACAACCGCAATCGGTTTCACAGGCCGTTCTTGAACAATTGGCTTTGTTTGCGATATTTTTGCGGTTGGTTTGCCATCTAATGGTTTTGCCTCTCTATGAGTGGTTTCAACAGGTTTGTCAACTCTTGAATATGCACTATAATCAACCTCACTCATTGAAGATTGCTGATTGTAGAACAGCTTTTCATATTGCGTTCTGCGTATGGTGGTGTCCCAACCTCCGACTTCATCGGCTGTATGTTTGTCGATACCTGTATATGTAAGGCTGGCATCTTCGTAGCATTTGAACTTAAAAATAGCATCGTTCATTAGCGGTGCATTGAACACTCCAAGCGAGCAAAGCATATTAAAGTCCTCAACGCTCAAACCTGTAACTTTTTTGAATAGTCCAGGCTCCAACTGCGTGATGACATTTTTAGGCATCGTTCACGATATTCGGTCAAGTACATAAAGACAGGGATTCGTGTAGCAAACTTTATCAGTTTCTCTTGTATCTTCTTGCGTTTGCTCTTCATATGCTTCTCTTTATCCAAAATTGCATTTTCTCTTTCAGGGTTGGATTTAGCTTATCTTCTATGTATTAACTACAACTCTTGCATTTTGCAATAGCAGGTTGCGAAAAAGTGTTGCATTTTGCAATACTCTAAAAATCTACAAATTTTACGCTGAAAATTTTTATTTCACTGATACACAATGATGTATCGGTGTCTTTTTGTGTCATTCCATGTCATTGGCACGCAGGATGCCATTTAATAAGTATAACCTGTTGCGCAACACGGTGTAGTAACCCGATTATTTACACTTAAACAGATTATACAATGTTACAAATAAATAGTGAAACCGCCCACAAGATGTTCATCCAACTGATGGAACGCTTCGATAAGATTGAGAAGATGCTGGAGCGACAGAACAAGATGAAGGAGTGTCTCGATGGCGACA
>JAGBZD010000107.1 GCA_017628395.1 Paludibacteraceae bacterium
AGCTGCTTTGATGATAGCTTGGAGTTGCTCCATGTTGTTGAAGTTGAAGGCTGGGATAGCGTATCCGCCTTTGATTGCTTTAGCAAACATCTCTTTGGTGTTCACCAAGCCAAGTTCTTTGTAACTTACCATAGTTGTAAAAAATGTTTTATTATTTGGTTAATATGTATTATTGTTTCTGCGTTTTATCCTACCGAGAAGCGCGTGGCTTCGAGGTAAGAGGAGGAATAGCGGTCGCCTAATGCCGCATAGCGGCAGTCATAGCGACAAGCTTATTCCGACGACGTCGCCTTTCGGCGACAAAGGTACTACTTTTTTCGCATATCCGCAAGTTTAGCACCGATATTTTTGAAAAATGATATATGCATCTATCAATATGTGGTTATGATTAAGCATTGAAATTATGAAGCAAATAAAAAATCGCTTGCTCATATACAAGCGATTCCTTTATGGTATTCTTCTTTTTATTCCTCTGTTTATAAGCGAGCAGATGCTTTCTTCAAGGCGATACTATATGCCTCGCGGTAATAAGCGAAGAAGTATTTCCACTCGGCTTTGAGTGCCAACTCTACCGCAGCCTTGCGAGCCGCAGCCACTTTGCGTGGGGTGAGCGAAAGGTAATACTCAATGGTATTAACAATATGATTGATTACATCGTCGGTATTGCTATCGTTACGATAGATAACCGCTACGCCCTTGTCGATCGTAGTGCAACCCTGTTCCTCGCACCAAACACCATAGCCACTGAGGCTGGTAGTGATAGTAGGCACATGGAAAGCCATACTCTCCAGCGGGGTATAACCCCATGGTTCATAATAACTTGGGAAGACTGTCAGGTCAAGACCTATGAGTAGGTCATAGTATGGCAAGTTGAGTACGCCATCGTTGCCATTGAGATAGGTAGGCACGAATATGACATGCACATTGCCGACAGTGAAGTCTTGGCGGTCAAGGTATGGAATCATCACGAAAGCGATGACAGATCGCTGCGCTGTAGATTGCCCTGCGGGCTGTAGATCGGCTGTGCCTGTAGATGGTGTAGGGTGTAAGGTGTAAGGTGTAGAGGCATGGGCTTCGCCTAACTTTCTCATTGATTCTAAAAAGACATCGATACCTTTGTTCTTCCACTCATAGCGGCCAGCAGTACCAATAAGCATATCGGTTGATTGTGCATCAATGCCCTTTGCGCGTGCGAGGGATAATAGAGTATTGCGCGCGCGCTTGCGTGCAGAGTCAAAATCTTTGCCTTGTGGCACAAAGCCCTGTTCAAAACCATTAGGGGTAACAATATCCACGGGTTTGTCGAGGAGTTGCTTGCACTCACGAGCTGTGAGGTCACTCACCGTAGTGAAGCAGTCACAAAGGTGTGCAGCTTTCTTCTCCGCAGAGTGCTTGCTGACCATATTCAGTTCCTGCGCCATCTGGTCTCCGTGGAAAGCATCGAAACAATCGTAGAGCGGTTTATAGTTGCCTGCAATCGAACGCCCAATGCTGGTAGCATGAGTAGTGAAAAGCGTACCAATAGCAGGGCAATGCTCGCGCAAATAAAGGATTGTGAAAGCCGTTTGCCACTCGTTGCAGTGCATGACGGTGGTAGGCATATCGAGGTGCTTGTACAAACTCTCAGCCACTTGTCCGACAGCATAAGCAAAGAGACAACTCTCATCGTAGTCGCCATAGGCAGCATGACTTTGGATGCCAAACTTCTCCCACATATGTCCGAAAATATAGTCTTTTTCTGCCCATAGTTCGTCCCACTTGAGAAGTACAGCAATAGGTTTGCCTGGCACTTGCCAGCGACCTACGCGTACACCTTTGGGGCGCCAGCCTTTCAAAAGAGTCTTACTCTCTTTGAAGGTAAGGTTGGAGTGGTCGCCAAAATCGGGACCGAAAAATACGACTTTGTCTTTATGTTCTGCTTGCATAGAAGCTGCGCGTGTGGAAAGAACGGCATAGATGCCGCCTACACGATTGCACACTTCCCAACTGGTTTCAAAAATGTATTGGGGCTGCATGATTATAGAGGGGTATTATTGACTACAATGCGGTCAATATCGCTTAAATTGTTATACAATATGGGTAATGAAGAAAATTGATTGTTTTTGCTTTTCACAAGCGGCATGGCTTTCAGTCCATCGGGAGTTGCCCAGTAGAGCATACTGCGCAACGCATCTACATGTAATGCACCTGTAGCATCAGAATCAATGCGCACTAAGTCTTGACCGCTGAAATTGGCTACGAACAAACCGTCTTTAGTGGTGATATACCACTTTTGTGCCATTGCATCTATTTGCAGACGCAAGACATCAAGTGTAGGGAAGATATTACTCATATTGTTCGCAGAAAATACAGAATCGTTGTATGATACGCTGGTGTCCGTAGTTTGAGCTAAAAGGCGATTGTCCTCGTCCAAACAAACTCTCACCGTGTCCATACGATCGTCTATCATCCGTTGACGGAAATTAGCAGCACTACACTTCATAAGAATAGCAGGAGCTTTCGTTTCGTGAATGATATATTTTTTCGTGATAGTTGGGTGTGTTGTATCACCTTGTTTGATGGTGAGTTGCACCGAATCTTCAACCAAAGGCGATTTGAAATACACAACAATACTACTACTTGTAAGACTACCGCTATGCAGCACACAATTCGTTGGTAAAACCCATTGATAAGAAAGTGTATACTTAAACGGGTTATAGATATTTGCCGTGAGCGTAACATTTTGGTAGTGGCATATAGAATCGGTAGATGCCACAAAAGTAGGAACCGTATCATAGACTGTGATGGATTGACTGCAAGTGTTGTATTTTGCACTATCCACCATCAGCGTTACAAGATAGGTACCGGGTTTCTTATACACCTTACTCGGATTTTTGGAGATGCTCGTACTATAATCGCCAAAATTCCAAGCCCATTTCTCGCCTGCGCTACTATGGTTGGTGAAAGTGATTTTCTCTCCTGCTTTTGGTTCTTTGGGAGAATAGGTGAAGTCCACACTCACTTTTTTGCATCCTACCATTGCCATAGCACATGCTAAACATATCATTACTATTCTTTTCATCATACTAAGTTAGTTATTGAAGTCTTTTCTTCGCCACCAAGTCAATTGTCGTTTGGCATAGTGTCGCGAGTTTTGTTGTATCATCTCTATTGCGCGTTGCAGCGACCATTCGCCACGAAAGTAATGCAACAATTCTTTGTATCCTACAGTGTTAATACTATTAGGTAGAGTGGAATAATCCAAATCTATTGCAGGGTCAATAGGGATATTTAATTTTTCAAATGCCCGCTTGGCTTCTTCCAGCAACCCTTGTTCAATCATTCTTTCTACCCGCAAGTTTATGCGTTCGTAGAGTTCTTCTCGCGGGCGTTCTACCATGTGGTATTGAATATCAAATGGTAGTTGATGTATTGGGCAATCTTCGTTTTGTTGCTCTCGTTTGCGAAACGAAGAATAGGGTTGCCCTGTCGTTCTGCTAACCTCCACACAATGCATCAGACGCTGTGGGTTGTTTCTGTCAACGATAGCCCAATAAGCAGGGTCAAGGCGTTGTACTTCCTGTTGCAACCACCCGATGCCTTCTTCTTGGTATGTCTTGCGCACTTGTTCGCGTATGTGATTTGGTACTTCTGGAATCTCATCTATGCCATTGCATACCGCATCCACATACATCATACTGCCACCCACCATCACCACCGTTTCGTATGTGGCAAATAACTCTTGCAACAACACATGGCAATCGCGAGCATATTGACCAGCACTATACACCTCATGCAACTCCTTACACCCCACAAAATAGTGCGGGATACCAGCCTGTTCTTCGGCTGTAGGAGCAGCAGTACCAATGGGTAAATCACGATAAATCTGTCGCGAATCGGCACTTATAACAGGGCAACAATGTTGTTTTGCCAGCTCAATAGCACGAGCAGTCTTTCCTACTCCCGTAGCACCGATTATGACAATCAAACGAGGCATTTAGAACATCGAACCGTCATCAAAACTCAAATCTTGAAAACCTTCTAAATCCAAGTCGCCATCATTGTATTGGCTATCGCCGTAGAAGTCATCATCGATGTCCCATTCGTTCGCTTTGTTTTTAGTAGGGTCAAACGCTTCTTCTTGCAACAATTGTGTTGGGGAATCGCCTTGCGACTCGACACACACAACACCATTGCATACTCCGGGCAAAATGTCGGATACACGACCGAAGAAATAACGCTCATTCATTGGATCAAACACATAAATCATGCGTTGTCCGCTCTCTTCAAGCAGTTCGCTGAGACGAGTGGATTCCATCACCATATTATCGTATTCGAAGTTACTACCCATTTCAACAAGTGTTACTTCTTGTCCTTTCTCCCAGCGGTCGTTGCACATGTAGAAAGAAGTCATTTGGTCGTCAGGGAAACCTACACTTTTCAAAATAGCAGTGTGCAAATCGAAGAAAGTAGCATCGCTATCTGCTTCATATACGCGGCGAAAATCATCTACATCGTCGCACGAAAATTTAATTCGATATATCATAGTTTACAAATGATTTTATTCGTGGTTATATATTTTGCGTGCAAAATTACAACTTTTTTTTTATATATACAACTTTTCGCTTCTTTTTTGTTCCTATTCGCAGTTTAATCAAAGACTTCCATTAGTACATCCAGCGATTTTGGTTGTCGGAAATCTTCAATATGTTCTTCATAATAGGCACAAATTTCGCGCAAGCGTTGTTGTCGTTCTTTGCGAGAGGCAGGTAGTTCATACCACTCTGGGTGCTCCGTGTCGTCAATGCCAATACCCAGATGATTCGCGTATTCAATGAGAAAATGCAAGTGTAGATTACGAACATCCGTGTCTGTATCTAAATGTTTCACGAGCTCGCAAAGCCAGTCAAACAGCGGCTGATCGCTCATAGGATGGCGTAAAGTAACAATCAGAATTTCGGCTATAAACATCGCCACACACTGGCGTTGTACATCGGTTGACAGTCGAGAATTAACAAACGACAATTGACAGTTGGAGAGAGTTGCCAGTTGATTGGGAGCATTGTTGCGGCGAGTGGCAGTAAATTCCACAATAGATAGTGGGCGCAGAATACCCTTGTACTTGTTGCCGTATATCGCATACTGCATCCGCCCATGTTCGGCTGTATAAAGATGTGCAATACTCCCTGTATCGGAATATTTGGTAAGGGAGAGTACAATAGCTGACGACATAATGGTATCGTTACTGTATATCCATTCGCCCGTCTATTACAGCTTGAACGGTCTTTACTTGTTGCACATATTCGATGTACAAGTCGCGAATTTTCTCTTCCGATCGCCACATGTCTTGATACTGTGCAAGTGGTGTCATACCATCATTGCCTTGGCTCAAGTAGTCGCTGGTAGCCACTGTATAGTAGGCAGTTGGAAGAATAGGTTTGCCAGCAATGGTAGCAGATATCAATTTGCCATTGCGCGCTTTCATACGCAATCCTGCAACACCTTCGCCACCGCGTTGTACAAAGACATTGCAAAGATTGAGAATCTCGTCCCCCGTCATGGTGAGTACTACCAATTCGTTGTCGAAAGGCATGAGTTCGAAGATATGTCGTTGTGTGATGTCGCCTGCTGCCCATTCGCAACGCATACCGCCTATGTTTACTACGGCCATATCCACTTTTTCAGGATAGCGTTGCTGCGCCATTGCCCAAAGTGCATCGCATGCCCAATTGAGCATGTTACATTCAGGTTGATGAACTATCATTATCTCAGGTGCGTAGCCGATAGGGGTATTCAGTGCTTGCTCCAGTTCTGCTTTAATGGGGGTTAGGTATTGCAAATAGGTGGTGTCTTGAATAGCGTCTAAAGTACTATCTACCATCATCACTTCGCTTGTTGTTGAAACAATGCGCAACGGACGATGGCAAGCAATCAATCCCACAGCAATTAGCAATAATAAAACTATCTTTTTCATATCTCTTTTGGTTATTATTCCTCTACTTTAAGTAAGAATATTCGGTCGCCTCGACGAACCATTTTGTCTGTCTTTATGGCAAAGTATTCGCCTTTATGAACCTCTGTGCGAACTTTGCCTTTGGCATCATGTATATCGCGTGCCACCAGTTCGTAGGCACCTGTAGTCTCGCCTGTGATGAGCAATTCATCACCTTCACGAATCTCTTTGGTGGCTTCCAAGTAGAACTCTGCCACAGAGATATTCTTGAAGAAGTTTGTGCACTTACCCGCAAATACTTTTTTGCGTGTAGCACGCGAACCGTAGGTATGTGTCCATTCGCCAAGGCGTTGACCTTGGTAATAGCCATCCCAAAAACCGCGATTGAAGACACGAGCAAGACGATTGTTCCAATCTTCTATCTTCTCCTCTATCGCCTCATCATCTATTGCCCATTGCCCATTGCCAGCTATCCATAATTCCACCGCTTCACGGTAACACTCCACCACCGTCTTCACATACTCTGCCCCGCGCGCACGACCTTCTATCTTCAGCACGCGTACACCTGCATCCAGCATTTTATTGAGGAAATGTATGGTTTTCAAGTCTTTGGGCGACATGATATACTGGTTGTCAACCTCCAATTCAAGGTCGCTATCTTTGTCTTTCACCACATACCCACGACGGCATATCTGCACACAAGCGCCACGATTAGCACTGGCTGCATAATTATTCAAACTAAGATAACACTTTCCACTCACTGCCATACACAATGCACCATGACAGAACATCTCAATGCGAATCAACTCGCCTTTTGGACCGCGGATATCTTGCTCCACAATATCGCGATAAATGCTTGCCACTTGGTCCATATTCAGTTCGCGTGCCAGTACCACGACATCGGCAAACTGTGCATAGAACTTCAGGGCTTCCGTATTGGAAATATTGAGCTGTGTAGATAAGTGCACCTCAACGCCCATCTCGTTGGCATACTGAAGCACTGCAATATCCGATGCGATAATAGCAGATAGTCCTGCCTGTTTGGCGTGATCTACAATCTCTCGCATCAAAGGTAAGTCTTCGGGGTACATGACGGTGTTAAGCGTCAGATAGGTCTTCACCCCAGCGGCTTGGCAACGCTCCACAATGGTATGCAAGTCTTGTGTGGTGAAATTAGCAGAAGAGCGCGCACGCATATTCAAGTGCTCAATACCAAAATACACACTGGTGGCACCCGCTTCAATAGCGGCAGCAAGACTCTCCCAGCACCCAACGGGTGCCATAATTTCAATATCATAATTTTTTTTCATGCCGCAAAATTACTGCTTTTTTTGCATTTATGCAACACATCTGCTTTATTTTTTGCCATAGTTGTCTTTTATTTTATTCTATTTTTTAGATTACTAACTGTCTGTTCCGATACATAACCGATACATAACCGATACATAACCGACACATAACCGATACATATGAATATCCCGTGAATACCCCACGAATACTCCGCGAATATCCCATGAATACCCCAAGCATAGGAGAAAAGAAGGAGAAAAGAAGGAGATAAATACCCATACACCCCATAATCCTTAAAACTCTTAAAACTTTTTCAACTCAAAATTTGCACATCCGCAAATTTTTCTGTACCTTTGCACCCGATTTCGATTTTGGCGCATTATGCCACCTTTGGAACATTGAAATTATCGTTCGAGGCAATAGCCGAGATAAGAAACTTTGAAACATTTTTTAAACTAGTTTATAAGATTATGATTAACTCTCAAGATGTAAAGAACGGCGTATGTATCCGCATGGACGGCCGTTTGTATTTTGTAATTGACTTCCTGCATGTTAAGCCAGGAAAAGGTAACACCATTATGCGTGTGAAATTCAAAGATGTTGTTGATGGTCGCGTATTGGAGCGCCGTTTCAATATCGGTGAGAAACTTGAGGATGTTCGCGTTGAGCGCCGTCCCTACCAATACCTCTACAAGGAGGGTGAGGACTATATCTTCATGAACCAAGAGACTTTCGAGCAAGTACCTATCACTCACGACCTTATCACAGGCGTAGATTTCCTCAAAGAGGGCTTTATCTGCGAAGTTGTATCTGACGCTTCTACCGACACAATCCTCTTCGCTGAGTTGCCTACTAAGGTAGAGTTGGCTATCTCTTACACAGAGCCAGGTCTTAAGGGCGATACTGCTACTAACACCCTCAAACCTGCTACTCTTGAGACAGGTGCTGAGATTCGCGTACCTCTCTTCTGCAACGAAGGTGAGATTATCCGCGTAGATACCCGCGATGGTAGCTACTGCGAGCGCGTTCGCTAATCGTATTAGTTTTGGTCTAATGTGGACAACAATACTACACCACACTACACCATTCTAAACAATACTACACCATGCAAAAAGTTTCAAAGGTTTCAATCATCAAGCACTGGAACCCTTGAAACTTTTTCTTCTAAAATCCAATAACCAATAGCCCCGACGGGGCGTCCCATATCCGTTATCCGAAAAGAATGCTTGCCTCCCACCCTAAAATAGACCTCCCTATCCTCCACCTCGTAGGTGAAGAAGCCGATCGTCTCGGCCTGGAGTGCTATGTCATTGGCGGTTATGTGCGCGATATTTTTCTGCATCGCGATAGCACCGACATTGATGTGGTCGTGGTTGGCAGTGGCATTGACCTCGCGCAAGCCGTTGCCAAGCGCCTCGGCAAGGGGGCGCACCTCAGTGTGTTCAAGACTTATGGCACAGCCCAAGTTAAGCGTGGAAAAATAGAATTAGAGTTCGTGGGTGCCCGCCGCGAGAGTTACCAACACGACTCACGCAACCCTATCGTCGAAGACGGCACCTTGGAGGACGACCAGAACCGTCGTGACTTTACGATTAACGCCATGGCAGTCTGCCTCAATAAAGACCGCTATGGCGAACTGCTTGATCCTTTTGGTGGAATTCACGATATGAACGAATGCATTATTCGCACACCACTCGATCCCGATATCACTTATTCGGACGACCCGCTGCGCATGATGCGTGCCATCCGTTTTGCGACCCAACTCGGCTTCTATCTAGATAGAGAAACCTTCGAATCCATCGAGAGAAACCGCGAACGAATCAAGATCATCACCAAGGAGCGTATCGTAGAGGAACTCAACAAGATTATGCTCTCACGCAAGCCGTCCGTAGGATGGATATTACTCGATAAAACAGGACTTCTTCCGCTAATTTTCCCCGAACTCAACGCCCTCAAAGGTGTAGAGACCAAAGATGGCAAAGGACACAAAGATGTGTTCTTCCATACCCTACAAGTGCTGGATAACCTCGCCCAAAAGTCCGACAATCTCTGGCTCCGTTGGGCTGCCCTCTTGCACGATATAGGCAAACCTAAATCCAAAGCATGGGACGACCATGCAGGATGGACATTCCGCAATCATAACTACCTCGGCGCCAAGATGATTCCGCGTATCTTCAAGACCATGAAGATGCCACAGAACGAGAAGATGCAGTATGTCATCAAGATGGTGGATCTGCATATGCGCCCTATCAACCTTATCGAAGACACAGTCACCGATTCCGCAGTTCGCCGTCTGCTATTTGAGGCGGGCAACGATATCGATGACTTGATGTTGCTTTGCGATGCCGACATCACTTCAAAGAACGAAGAGAAAGTGCGTCGCTTCCATAAGAATTACGAACTGGTACGGCAGAAGATGATCGAACTGGAGGAGAAAGACCGTATCCGCAATTTCCAACCGCCTGTGCGTGGCGAAGAGATCATGCAGCTGCTTCATCTCGAACCTTGTTCGCGTGTGGGCGAACTCAAA
>JAGBZD010000108.1 GCA_017628395.1 Paludibacteraceae bacterium
GGTTGCGGTAGTGTATTCTGTATTTTGTTTGTTCAAGACAATTTCTCTCGTGGAAGATAAGCGCACCATATTATATACATCAGACATGGTACTATTCTCATCATAAGGAAGATACTCTATAGCTAATTGGTGGAGTAAGCCTGACGGAGCAAAATAGATGGTTTCACCTTCTTTAACATTAGGAAGAATCTTGCTCCAAACGAGTTGAGAGATTGTTTTGCCATTACTATAAAAATCATAGGTCTGGTTTGTGATAGTACGACCACTAGAAGACATAAAAGAAGTGATTTCTTTTTGCTCAAAGAGTGGAATCATTTCTGGGTGTTCGCTATCGTGGCGGAGGAGTAACGCGCAATACATCGTGCTATCTTTTGATAAAGGTGCAGAGAAGTATTCAATTGCCACCTCGTTAGGAGATAAGTGATTGCGCACACTATCCCATGTGATTTGCCACATAGCTTGGTGCTCGCGAAAGGCTGCGCTGTTTTGTACAAGCAATTTCTCTAAAGAGTCTGCGCGTTGATTATAAAAAGATAGGTTCGCTATTTTGTTCTCCTTCAATTGCAAAATTGTTTGTTTAGTAGAAATTAATTCTTGCCATTGAGAAACTAAAATACTATCTTCACTTTCTAAAATAGAATTACGAACAATTACGGATGATGATAATAGCAGACCTTTTTGAAACAACTCGTTGTTATAGGAAAAGAAAGGAATATTAGGGTTAACAAAATAAGATCTATATGCATATATTGGTATTCCTTTATTAAACGGAGTCTGCATTGATTGCCAAAATAACGAACGCTGATGTTCCGTCATATAATTCAACGATGAAATATATCTCTCCACATATAACCGTTGCAACAAATATACATATTGTTCTGCCTTATTATAATCATTTTTGAGAACATACAAATCACACAAACGAACTAATAGATTATCATATATTTCATCAAATTGAAAATTATTTTTTGCCAAATTAAAAGCATCTAAATAATATTTTTCTGCTAAGTTCTCGTCTCCCTTAAGTTCATATGTTAAAGCTATGTTAATCATTATAGTCATATAATGCTTATCAATAATATTATTTAAATTATATATTCGCAAAGCCTCTACAAAATAAATTTCAGACTGATGATAGTCACCCTTAGAAAGATATAAACTCCCTATTCCATTTAATGACAATGCGTATTCTGTAGAGGAAGTTCCATATAGTTTATTAGACAAGGATAATTCCTCTAAAAGATATTTTTCTGTTAACTCAAGATCCCCAACTTTGTAATAAAACCATCCTAAATTATGCAATGTAGTTTTCATATAATAGGAAAGTGATAAATCATGTGTAGTCTCACCAATTTCTAATGCCTCTAGAAGGTATTGCTTTGCATCTTTATAGTTTCCCAATCTTATCTGCAACATCCCTAAAAGGTTTAACGATTTTATATATTGATTATGATTTTTGCCAAGAATAGATTTTCCTATATTCAATGCTTCCATAAGTTTTTTTTCTGCATCTTCATATCTACCCGAATTGTAATATATTGATCCTAACTCATTTAGTATCAATGTGTATTCTGGATAAAAATCCGTTATATTTTCCCTGATACAACATAGTGCTTCTAATAAATATTGTTCTGCCGAAGCATAGTCTTGTATTTCTTTATATATCCCTCCTAATGTTAGTAAAGTAACACCGTAGTTTATATCTAGCTGTTTTCCTTCTATTTCCAATATTTGTAAACATTCTAAATAATATGAAATAGCACTTTCCAAATTCCCCATCGTGTGATATACGATTGCCAAAGAAAAGGTTGAATTCCAACAATTGTTGATTACATCGCAATTTTCTAATGCTTTTAAATAATATTTTTCTGATTGTAAATAATTATTTGTCATTTGATATAGTTCAGCAATATTTTCCACTAAAATTATATAATTTTCATCAACATCATTCAATAGTTCTTTTAAGCATAATGCCAATTTATAATATTTTATGGATTCTTCATACTCGTTTCTTTTATAGTACTTCATTCCTATTGCCGACAAACTATCTATAACATGCTCAGAGATTGAATCTGTTATTTCTTTTTCAAAGCCTACCGAATCTATATATTGAATTGCAGGAATAATCGTCGCTGTATCTTGCAGGATCAGATTTGCTGCATTACTATATTCACCCCTATTGATTGCATCAATCATTTGGTACTTATGAAAGAGCGAATCGGTTTGTTGAGCCGATACAGATACGGATAATAGTAGCACTAAAAAAAATAACATGTGTTTCATAATATTGTATTTTTAATCTAACATAATAAATCCTGCCCAGTATTCGGGTTCTTCATATTTGTTTCGGACGGTGTTTTGGGCATTGCGGAAGGATTCGCGTTTGGATTGGTGCTTGCCGATCCAGTTGTTGTAGAACTCGGTCATGAGGAGTTGGGTAGCTTGGTCGTTGACTTTCCACAAACTCATGATGATGGTTTGTACGCCAGCCATCTTAAAGGCACGCTGCAAACCGAATACACCTTCGGAGGTGATGTCGCCTTTGGCGGTCTCGCATGCAGAAAGTACAACTAAGTTGGCATCGCGCAAGTCCATTAAGGAGATCTCTTTGGCGGTTAATATACCATCTTGCACACCTTCGGGGAGATTCTTGCTATTTCCTTGCAGAGCAATATTAGCGCCAGCAAAGAGTAGTCCGCAACGATTTAATGGGTCAATAGTAGGTGTGGTAAAACGATTACTACCATCCAATGCTTGTAATTGCATACATTGGGTAAAATAGTCTTGCTTTTTAGCTACGCTATCTGTCCATGTGAAACCATGGGTACCGATATGGAGGATGTTGCGATGCTTACCACTCAATGCTTTGAATGATTCCTCATTGGCTTTTGCAGTCGTGTATAGTTTGGCAGAGATATTGTTTTGCTTCAGTAGTAAGTTGATACTTTCTGCTTCTTTCTTTGTGCCTGGTAGATATTTGACATTGCCACGATTGAGGGTATCATTCTCAATGCTGCGTGAAGCGAGGAGGTTCTCAGTCGCATAATTCTCACTTTCTGCAAGAAGAACATCTTCCTCTAAGTCATACGCAATACCGCCATAGATGGTTGCGGTAGTGTATTCTGTATTTTGTTTGTTCAAGACAATTTCTCTCGTGGAAGATAAGCGCACCATATTATATACATCAGACATGGTACTATTCTCATCA
>JAGBZD010000109.1 GCA_017628395.1 Paludibacteraceae bacterium
GAATTATTTTAATCAACAACACAAACAACTTGATTCAACAACATTGCGCCCAAAACAACACATTGGGCGCTCAGGGGATTTGTTAAAAACAATGGTCGTCAATATAATTGTCAATTAAAGTCAATTCGGGGGTACCCGAATACATTCGGAGAAATGGACATAGGTATTTTATGAATACGCTGCTCCCATAGGGATCTAAAGATAGGGGTATTCATGGGATATTCGCGGAGTATTCAGGGAGTATTCACGGGGTATTCATATGTATCGGTTATGTGTCGGTAATGTATCGGTTATGTATCGGTTATGTATCGGAACAGACACGATGCAAAAAAGTAACAAAAATTGCATTTTTTCGGCAAAAAATTTGGTGATATCAGTGAATTTTAGTACCTTTGCAGGCGAAAGTGATTTGCGATACCAAAATTATAGAAGATTATAGAAAATTAACCAAAATTATTTACAAACCATAAACAACAATATAAACAATTATGGCAAAAATTCTTCTTGATGCTCCTATAGCAGCGGTGGCTGGTTCGATATCCAAACACCAACAAGTGGTTTATCGTATGCGCAATGGTCGTACCCATGCCTATGTAGTCATGCACCCCAATGAGCAACCCCCATCGGAAACACAAAAACGCAACTCATCACTATTCGGTGAGATTTCTAAACAAGTACACGCCGAAATGGCAGACCCAGCAAAACGCACAAAATGGGAAAAAGAGTTTGCTGCATACACGAAGAAACATAATCCATCGTACAAACGCTCCGCTTCATCAAACGACTATTTGCCCTATTCATCGCGCCGTAAGTCCGTCATAAGGACACTATATGGGTATATATTCCATACCCTACACACACAAGCGAAAGAGCAGGAATAAAACAACAAGAATTATTTTAATCAACAACTTAAACAACTTAATCCAACAACTTTTGCGCGCAAAACAACACATTGCGCGCTCATGGGAAATATTAGCAATAATCATCTTATGTCAAAAATTACACCATCTTCCCCATTTGCCTCAATAACGGGCAAGTTCATCCGTAATGAACGCATTTATATCCGTGCAAACAAACACACAGGACAATTATACGGAATAGGCATGGAGTACCCCAATCGCGTGGACAACCCCACCGAGGCACAACAACAAGCACAAGCGCGCTTTCGTGACACATGGAAAGAGGTGGACTCGCAGTTGGCTGACCCTACACAACGCGCTGAATACGAGCAGATTTTCCGCAAACACATAACCGAATCACGCAAACGAAAGAAACAACCATGCGCTTCGTTGCGCACCTTCGTGTTCCAATCGCTGTATCCGAAGAAGGGATGAAATGAAGACAATAATCAAACGGGGATTGGATTGACGACAACATAGACAACTGTTCCGTGACACCAACATTGTGCCGCGGCAGGGGGGGGGGATAACGAACAAAAATTAAACAAAATCTCAAGAGTTTTGCACTACAAAAATTATAGCATATTATAGAAAATTAAGCAAAATTAAAAGGAATTTATAAACAACAATACAGACAATTATAAATGGGATTGATATGAAAGAGACCATTATTTTAGCGATAGAATCGAGTTGCGATGATACTTCGGCAGCTGTGCTTTGCGATGGGTTATTGCTGAGCAATGTGACCGCTTCGCAAGGCGTACACGAGGAGTTCGGCGGCGTAGTACCCGAACTCGCCAGCCGTGCGCACCAACTGAACATCGTACCCGTAGTAGATGCCGCCCTCAAACGCGCAGGCGTGACGGCAGACCAACTGAGCGCGATTGCCTTCACACGAGGACCAGGGTTGTTAGGTAGCCTACTGGTAGGCACCAGTTTCGCCAAAGGATTGGCACTCGCACAAGACATACCACTGGTGGAAGTAAACCACCTGCAAGCGCATATTTTAGCCCATTTCATCGAGGCGAAAGGCGAAAGACAAGAGGCGAAAGGCACGGACACCGGGAACCGGAAACCAGGCTTCCCTTTTCTATGTTTGTTGGTGAGCGGGGGAAATAGTCAGATCGTGCTGGTGAAAGACCACTACACCATGGAGATCATCGGACAGACGATTGACGACGCCGCAGGCGAAGCGTTCGACAAGTGCGCGAAAATCATGGGACTGCCCTACCCCGGCGGACCATGGATAGACCGACTCGCCAAAGAAGGCAATGCAGAGGCGTTCCAATTCAGCAAACCACATATACCCGAATACAACTACTCGTTCTCGGGACTGAAGACCTCGTTCCTCTATTTTCTGCGTGACCAACTGAAAGAAAACCCCGATTTCATCGAGGAAAATAAAGCGGATTTGTGCGCTTCGTTGCAGAAGACTATCATTGATATTCTTATCAATAAGCTGAAGAAAGCCGCCAAAGACATGGGCATAAAAGAGATAGCCGTGGCAGGCGGCGTGAGCGCCAACAGCGGACTGCGCGATGCACTCATCAACCTCGGCAAAAGGCATCACTGGAAAGTGCATATCCCACCGTTTGCGTACACAACAGATAACGCGGCGATGGTGGCGCAAGCGGGGTACTACAAGTACCTGAGGGGGGAGTTCTGCCCCGTGGATGCGGCACCGTATGCAAAGACGAGGATTTAAGGGACGGAAGAACGACAATGGAGACAATATTCCGCTCACAAACAATAATCCTGCGAGCGGCAAGGAAATTGGATTGACGACAACAGAGACAACAATTCCGTGGCACCAACATTGTGCCACGGCAAGAAATAGAGAAGGAGAAAGAGAAGAACGACAATGGCGACAATATTCCGCTCGCAAACAATAATCCTGCGAGCGGCAAGGGAATTGGATTGACGACAACATAGACAACTGTTCCGTGGCACCAACATTGTGCCACGGCAAGGAATATTAAACAAAAATAACGAAATATATAAATTGGCGAATGAAAGATTGGAAAAAACATATTACTCCGTATGTGGACATACTATTGTTCGTAATGGCGTTGTTAGTGGCGAACTTCTTCTGGAAGTTTACCGTAATGGGGGATGAAGGTGGCGAACAAGTAACATGGTTCGGAATAGACATCACCGCACCGTTTGACTTTTTGGCTGCGCATATCGCTAATGCTGTTTATTGGGCAGTACACCTCGTGCGCGATACCCTTCATCAACTGCCCAACAATATCCTGCGCTTCGACAGCGGCTCCAGCGTGCGCATTGTATGGAGTTGCACCGCCCTAAAACAAGCGTTCATCTGGCTGATAATCATGCTCGTAGCACGCGGAAAATGGCTACGCAAATTGTGGTTTATCCCATTGGGCTTTGTGGCCATATACCTATTTAATATCCTACGCATTGCGCTGATAGCCATGATTATAGAACATCATCCCGAACTGTTCGAATTGATGCACAGTTATATATTCAAGTACCTATTTTATTTGATGCTCTTCGGCATGTGGGTATGGTGGACAAACAGCCTATCAGGTATGCCCAAACAACGCGACTTCAATCCTCCCGCAGTGGACGGAGATGAAGATGCCGCATACCCTATTCTATAAAAAACACCGATGAATTGGGGAAAAATCGCTATTCTTTGGCGAAATATTGCGGATAATTATCAATAAACAATTGCACCGCTTCGATAAGAGGACCATAATACTCGCCACCCGAAGCATTGGCGTGACCTCCACCGCCGAAAATATCCTTCGCAAAGACATTCACAGGACGGTCGCCCTGACTGCGGAGCGAGATCTTAATCTTGGTCTTGCTACCTCCCGCTAACGCCACTTCGGTAGGATTGACCTTATCCTCGCGCATGAAACAAGAATAGTGAATATCCTTAATCTGCAAAGGCAAGTTCACAATACCCTCCGCATCACCCGACTGGAAATTGAAACGATACAACTCCTTGCGACTCAGATAAATGAGCGCCGTATGACACTCTGGGAAAATACGCATCTTCTGATACAAACAATAACCCATAAGGCGCATACGATCCGCCGAATAAGCATTGAAGACACGGTTGTAAATCTCGTCCTTATTCACACCAAAAGACACCAATTCACCGACGATTTGGTACATCTCAGGATAATTGGAATTGAAAGAGAAATTGCCCGTATCGGTCATCATGCCCGTATAGATGCAGGTGGCTATATTTGTTAGATCGCTGCGCTGTAGTTCGCTACGCTGTAGATCGCTGCGCTGTAGTTCGCTGCGCTGTAGTTCACAGATGAGGCGATACACCAACTCGCAGGTGGAGGGGGAGGAGGGATATGACAGGGTCAAATCGGGGAAATCGGCTGGGTGAAGATGGTGGTCAATCATCATCTTCTTACAGGTGAGCGAGAGGAGCTTATCGCCCAACGAACCAATGCGCTTTGGCTCGTTGAAATCGGTGCAAATGACCAAATCTGCCTGCTCCAGCAACGCGTCTGCCTCTGCACGATGCGTCTCGTAAATAATATCCTCATTAGCCTTGGGCAACCAAGCCAAAAAATCAGGAAAAGCATTCGGCACAATCACTGACACATGCTTGCCCTGCGCCTCTAAGAAATGGCGCATTGCCAACGATGAACCCATCGCATCGCCGTCGGGCGACATATGCGTGAGAATAACTATGTTATTCGACTGATTGATAAACTCTTGCGCAGTACGAATCTCCGCCTGCGAAAAAATAGGAGTGAGCGTTGCCATTGTTATTTTGTGTGAAATTTGCTGCAAAAGTACAACTTTTTTTGCATATATCAAATTTTTTTTGTATCTTTGCACGCTTTTTTGCATAAAAATAAACTCCTACGCGCGAAGCGCGAGAAATCTAAACTATCCAAACCAAAGTTAAGGAAAAGAAGTATTTAACAAAAATAAGCATAAGAAAACAATGAAAAAAGTATTTTTATCCATCGTGTTATTGGCAGGCTCATTGATGGGCTTTGCACAAGAAGACAAAGTGTTATTAACCATCAACGGTGAGCCCGTGATGCTGTCGGAGTTCTTGTATATCTACGAGAAAAACAACCAAGAGAACAGTTTGGAAAAGAAGTCTATGGAAGAATACCTGGACCTCTTTATCAACTTTAAGTTGAAAGTGACCGAAGCCATTGCTCAAGGTGTGGATACAACCGAGGCATTCAAAAAGGAATTGGCAGGTTATCGTGCGCAAGCTACTCCAAAATACTTGCAAGACCAAGAAGCCATTGACAGTTTGGTAGCCATGAGCTACAACCGCAAAGCGAATGTGCGCCGCGCAGCACACATTGCTATACAATGTCCAGCCGACGCCGACTCTGCTACCGTAGCAGCTGCCACAGCCAAGATAGAATTGGCACGCGAACGCGTTACTACTGGCGTGGAGAAGAAAGTGAAGAAAGGTCGCAAGTGGATTACCGTACGCGAGCCAGAGGTGTTCGCCGATGTAGCACGCGAGATGACTGAGGACCCAGCAGGCAAAGAAAACGGCGGTGAACTCGGTTGGATTGAGGTATTCCGCTTTGTCTATCCATTTGAAGATGCTGTATATACCACACCCGTGGGTGAAGTAACACAAGTATTCCGCAGCCCTTACGGTTTTCATATTGCATTGGTGGAAGAAGAGCGTGCTTACGAGGAAGTACATGCTGCACACATTATGAAAATGATGCCACGCGGAAATGAAGCCACCGCTATGGACGCCAAAGTGAAAATTGACAGTCTATACCAAGCCGTATTGGCAGGCGAAGACTTTGCACAAGTGGCTATAGAGAACTCAGACGACAAGGGTTCGGCAGTGAGAGGCGGCGACCTTGGTTGGTTTGGCAGAGGAATGATGGTACAACCATTCGAGAACATTACCTTCGGCATGGAAGAGGGCGCAATGAGCGAGCCATTCCCTACCCGCTTCGGCTGGCATTTTGTGAAACTCTATGAGAAACGCGGTATTCAACCATTAGACAGCATTCGCCAACAAATACTCAATCAAGTGAAACGCGATGTGCGCTTCGCAGAAGCAGAGAAGAGTTTTATTCAAAAGACACGCGCTGAATACAACCTACCAGCAGAAATGACAGACGCCGAGGTGAGAGCATACGCAGACGCACACTTGGAGGAGAAATACGAAGACTTGCGTAACCTTGTACGCGAGTACCACGACGGTATCCTGCTCTTTGATGTATCGCTGCGCGAGGTGTGGGACAAAGCCAACAAAGACACCAAAGGATTGGCTGCATACTTCAAAGCAAACAAGAAAAACTACACATGGGATGAGCCACGCTTCAAAGGCTATATGATTTACGCCAAGGACGAAGTGTCAGCCAAAGCAGCAAAACAAATAGCCAAGAGCGCGAACCCAGACTCCGTAGTAAGCTATATCAACCAACGCATAAATGTGGACAGTGTGACCTATGTTCGCGTAGAACATGGCCTTTGGACAAAAGGCAAAAATGCTGCTGTGGACAAATACGCATTCAAAGACAAAGCCGCTGAATACACCCCAACGGAAGAGTTCCCATTCGTTATCCCTGTGGGCAAAGTAATCAAAGCACCACAAGAATACACCGATGTACGCGGACAAGTGACCACCGACTACCAAGACTATTTGGAGAAGCTGTGGGTAGAAGCACTGAGAGAGAAATATCCTGTGGTGGTGAATAAAGAGGTGTTGTAAGCCGGGAGCTGACATTTATTGGCAGCCGGGAGCCGGGAGCTGGGGGCCCAACATTAGGCAGCCGGAAACCATAAAACGAGAAATGAAAATCTGGAAAGGCATAGCGATCGTGGTAGCACTGGTAGTGACCAACCTGCTGGTGCACCAAGTGGTGGTGCGTTGGGATATGACCAACGACCGCCGTTATAGCATTGCCCCCACGACCAAAGCCCTGCTGCAAGAGCTCAACGCTCCGCTACAAGTGACCATTCTGCTTGACGGCGAACTCAACGCAGGATTTCAACGATTGCAACGCGCTACCGTGGAAATAGTGGAGGAGTTAGAGGCGGCGAGAGGCGAGAGGCGAGAGGCTAAAGGCGCAGCGATTGACTATCGGGTGTCGGCGGAGGCTATTCCGCAAGGGCTTTCACCCACCGTCATTCACGAACGCACACACAAAGGACAAACAGCACAAACCACCATTTACCCCTACGCGCTCCTGACATACAAGGGCAAAACTGCTGTCGTGGAATTGCTACGCAACAACCGTGGACGAAGTGGCGAGGAAAACCTCAACCATAGCATTGAGAACTTGGAGTTCGCCTTTGTGGAAGCCCTGCATACGCTCACACGCGAGAAGGTGGAGAAGATAGCCTTTTTAGAAGGACACGGCGAACTGACCGAAAGGGAGGTGTTTGACCTGAGTCAAGCCCTATCACACTACTACCAAATAGATCGTGGAACCTTGGGCAAAGAGACTGGTGTGCTGGATGAATACCGCGCAGTAATCATAGCCGACCCACAAGAGCCATTCTCGGAAGAGGACAAGTATATCTTGGACCAATACCTCATGCAAGGTGGGCGTATCTTATGGGTACTGAATGGCATACGCTTCTCCAACACCACGCTTTCGCAGAGCGGTATGACACCCATCATCCCCTTGGAGTTGAACCTATCGGACATGCTGTTTCGCTACGGCGTTCGTGTGAACCCCGTATTGGTGCAAGACCTACAATGCTTGCCCGTACCCGTGGATGTATCGAACGACCCGCAGCAACCCAATTGGCAACCCATGCCTTGGACATACGCACCGCTATTGCTCACTTCGCAAGCATCACCTATCACGCGCAACATCATGCAAGTGAGTGCTACCATGGCTTCTATGCTGGATTTCGTGGGAGGAGAAGATGGGCTATACAAGACCACCCTGCTTGCCACCTCATCCAACAGCAAACTAACAGGCACACCCGCCGAAGTGGATTTGAGTTTGTTTGAGGGCACAGAAAGCGAGTTCCAATACGCTTTCATTCCTGTAGCGGCAAGCATAGAGGGCGTTTTCCCATCGCTATTTGCCCACTTGCTTCCACCCGAGGGGATAGAACTGCACGCACCGCTGCGCAAACAGAGTAGTCCCACCAAACAAATCGTAGTGGCAGCAGGAAGCACCATTCGCAATGAATGGCAACAAGGGCAACCATTGCCATTGGGGTATGACCGATATACCCAAACACAGTTTGGCAACCGCGATTTTATGGTAAACGCAGTCCTATACCTGACGGATGACTCAGGCTGGATGTCGCTCCGACAAAAGCAATTCACGCTCCGCCTCATCAATGACCAGCGCGCAAGAGAAGGGCGCATAAGCGCACAAGTAATCAGCATCATAGTGCCGCTATTATTGTTGGCAATAGTGGGGGCAACAGTAATCATAGTACGCAGAAAGCGTTATACAAAAGCAATATGAAACAGATAGGTACATATATCGCCATTTGCCTTGCACTATTGGCATGGGCTATGCCTGCACAAGGCGAAGGACTGAATTATCCATTGGACACCATCAACGGACAAGTGTATTATCGCTACACCGTTGAGCGAAGTATCGGGCTATACCGCATTAGCGTGAACTTCGGTGTGACACAAGAAGAGATACTGAAGGCCAACCCCCAACTGCAACACAGAGGGCTGCGCATGGACGAAGTGATATTGGTGCCTGCAAAACTGAAAGCAACAGAAGACGAACAAGTAACAAAACCAGAGGAGGTCAAAGAGAAGAAGCGTCAGCGGTTGGTACTCTTCGAAGAAAACAAAGAAACAAAGCGCAAGAAACCCATCATAGACAACACGCCAGTGGACACGCTTGCGTTGGACACCCTATCTGTTGATACACTCGCAGCATTGGACAGCACAGCCATTCGTTTGGCGCTGCTCTTGCCACTGCATGCCAATGCAATCAAGCGAGAGAAGAACATGGAGCGTTTCTACGATTTCTATGCAGGTGCATTGATTGCTATCTACGAAGCACAAGCGCGTGGACAACACATGGAAATCTTCACCTACGACATAGGCAAGACTGCCACCCGCACCAAAGAAGTACTCTCACAGCACCCTGAAATACACACCATGCATGCTATCATAGGTCCTGCTTATGCACAGCAAACAACTACTGTACTGGACTCCATTCAAGAAGATAGTATTTGGTGCTTGATACCTTTCTTATCGCACTTGGACAAAAAGAATCCATACACACGCACGCTGAAATTCAATCCCTCGGAGCAGATAGCGGCAGACACCCTTGCACGCTACTTGGCACAGCGCAAAGATAGCGTGAACTGCATACTCATAGAGCAGAAAGAAGGCGAAGTGATACCTTCTGGCATTATGGCACTGCACAAAGCACTGCAGCAACACGAGGTGCCAACTACCACCATCGCCCTCAAAGCGATACTCAATGACTCCATAGATAGTGCCTTTCGCAACGATATAGAGAACATCGTTATCTTCAATACCGAACGCTACGCCAACTTGCAAACCGTTATGCCACACCTGCTGAAAGCATGTGGCAACTACCGCATAACCCTATTCTCACACTACTCGTGGCAAAACGAGAAGATTATTCTTCCGCAGCTCTACACCTCGGTGTTTTCTCCTGCGCCCATGGTACCCGACTCCTACGAGCAACTGTTTGAGCAATACTTCAACCACGAACTCAGTTCTACGCAACCCAGATATGACCTCTTGGGGTATGACCTGACAGCACATTTGCTGGCGATGCTCCAACAGACAAACGACACAACACCACTGACCAACGAGAGTTGGAATGGCATACAAGCCAATATACACTACATACAAACCACCCCACAAAGTGGCTACGAAAACCACAATATACATATCATTCATCAATGATTCGTCAGCGACATATTATTCTATTCCTATTGCTACTCCTGAGCGCCATGAGTATGGCGCAGCCTCGCCTTAGGCGACCTGAACTATATGTCGGAGTACATGGCGGCGTGATGGCTTCTACGGTTATGTTGAAACCAAGTGTGGCAAATATCGACATCATGCAATCGCCACTCTCTCCAAATGGAGGAATAGTGTTCCGCTACGCAGGACACAAAGTATGCGCCATACAAGCCGAAATCAACTATATGCAACGCGGGTGGCACGAGACGATTACCAGCACCGCACAACCCATAGAATACTATCGCACACTGGATTACATAGAAGTGCCACTGCTGATGCACCTTTACTTCGGCAAAGAGCGATTTCGTGCGTTCCTCAACTTGGGACCACAAATAGGATACTGCTTCCGCGACGCAGCCACGGAACTGCCATCATTCATTACCCAACCACAATACCAACCCATTGACAAACATTTTGACTGGGGACTGGCAGGCGGATTGGGGTGTTACTACCGAACACGAAAGATTGGATTATTCCAACTGGAAGCACGATTCAACTTCAGCATGGGCACAATATACAACAACCGAAAAGTGGACTATTTTAGTCAATCCAATTTAATGAGTCTGAGTCTAAACTTTGCTTATTTGTGGGAAATTAAGCTATAGGTACAACATTATAACACCTTGTAAATTGTAAATCGAACATATGGGAAAAATCATTTCATTAGCCAATCAAAAAGGAGGTGTAGGAAAAACAACAACCTCCATTAATCTTGCAGCCTCGTTGGCAGCAGAGGGCAAAAAAGTACTACTTATTGACGCCGATCCACAAGCTAACACTTCATCTGGATTGGGCGTAGATATTCAACAACTCAACAACACCATTTATGAGTGTTTGGTTGTAGGCATTGACTCCAAAGATGCCATTGTACACACTTCACGCCCTAACCTTGACCTTATTCCATCGCACATTGACCTCGTAGGTGCAGAAATAGAAATGCTGAACATGGAGGACAGAGAGAACTTGCTCAAACGAGTACTCACTCCGTTGCGCCCACTCTACGACTATATTCTCATTGACTGCTCACCATCATTGGGCTTGATAACCATCAATGCACTCACAGCAAGCGACAGCGTGATTATTCCTGTGCAATGCGAGTTCTTTGCGCTCGAAGGTATTGCCAAACTGCTGAACACCATTAAGATTATCAAATCTAACCTCAACCCAACTTTGCGTATTGAAGGATTCCTGCTTACCATGTACGATGGTCGTCTTCGCCTATCTATGCAAGTGCATGATGAGGTACGCCGCCACTTTGGCGACTTGGTGTTTGACACGGTCATTGCGCGCAATGTACGCCTTAGCGAAGCACCAAGTCATGGCATGTCGGTATTGGAGTACGATCGAAGCAGTAAAGGTGCGAAAAACTATATCAATTTAGCAAAAGAACTTATTAGAAGGAGCAACGCATGAAAAAATCATTAGGATTAGGACGCGGATTAGACGCGCTCATTGACACGACACATATCTCTACAGCGGGATCATCCTCTATCAACGAGATTGCACTGGATAGGATTTACCCTAACCCAGACCAACCACGCCGCACATTTGACGAAGAAGCACTTCAAGAATTGGCACAATCCATCAGCGAACATGGTGTCATCTCTCCCATTACCTTGCGAAAGGACGCCGACAAGCGCTATATGATCATTGCGGGTGAACGCCGTTTTCGTGCTGCCAAAATAGCAGGACTTAACTCCATACCCGCGTATATTCGTACTGCCAAAGATGAGCAGGTGATGGAATGGGCGCTCATTGAGAATATTCAACGCGAAGACCTTGATGCCATAGAGATTGCACTTGCCTACCAACGACTGATGGATGAGTACAACCTGACCCAAGAGCGTATGTCGGAGCGTGTAGGCAAGAAACGCGCTACAGTGGCTAACTATCTGCGACTGCTGAAACTCCCAGCAGAGATTCAACTCGGTATCAAAGAGAAAAAAATTGATATGGGACATGCACGCGCCATACTCGGCTCTACTTCACCTGAGCAACAACTCAGCATTTACAAGCGTATCCTGCAAAATGGGTTGTCCGTGCGCAAGGTAGAAGAGTTGGTGAGTGCCATCAAACCAGAAAAGAAAGAGCGCAAAAACAAAGTTATATACAATACACAACAACGCACCTTGACTGAAAAACTGGGTGATACAGCAAAAATCATAGGGCAAAAAATAGTCATCACATTCCACAGCGAGGAGGAACTCAATACGATTATTAGCCGAATACATTGATGCGCATTCGCATTTACATATTATGCTTCATCGTCCTATTTCCTTTATGGACATCTGCTTCTGACAGACAGCGATTGTCTGATAACGATTCTATTCCACCAAAGGGATGGCATACAATGGAAGCGTTGTCCGACTCCTTGCCTCTTACCCAAAAAGAGTATGATCGTCTGTTTTGGAAACCCAATCCGATGCGTGCCGTATGGTTGGGTGCTGTGGTACCAGGATTAGGACAAATATACAACCGAAGTTACTGGAAACTGCCTATTGTCTATGGTGGTTTCATGGGCTGTATCTATGCTATCACATGGACCAACGGACAGTACGAGGGATACAAATCCGCTTACCGTGACATCTACTACGACATTCAAAATGGCACTGTGAGCAACGACCCCAACAAATCCTACAACGCTATCCTACCTGAGGGGTATAGCATACAAACTATGGGCGGAACACAAGCCTACCAAAATCGCCTCAAAGACTGGCAAAATGCTTCGCTACGACAGCGTGACTTGTCTATCCTTGTGACGGTCTTGGTATATACACTGTCGTTGGTGGACGCATATGTTGATGCACAATTATTCGATTTTGACATTTCCAACGACCTTTCGTTGAATGTATCCCCTCAACTCTACTACGATTTGCAAAACCAACGAACCGCCGAAGTAAAACTTGCAATAACATTCTAATGAAAACGACGATTATTCTATTCATATCCTTTTTAAGTATCTTGTCGCTACAAGCCCAAGACACCATATCGGTAGATACCACAACGGATACTATTTCCTTGCTTACAGAGCAAATGGGAGATACAATAGCAGACATGCCCGTTTTCTTTGACGAAGCATTGGCATGGCTTGACACCACCGAATGTACTTCCGATACCCTTATCACCGAGCTACCCGACTCCATTTATAAAGCACGCCTACAAACATTGCCTTTCATCATTGAAGTACCCTACAATGATATTGTGCGACGCTATATCTTGCGCTATGTGAAGCATAGTCCACGCCAATTGGCAAGTCTTCAACGCAAGGCGGAATACTATTTTCCTATCTTCGAGGATATATTAGGCAAATATGAACTCCCCTTTGAGTTGTGCTACCTACCTGTGATTGAGTCGGCACTCAACCCACAAGCGCGCTCGCATATGGGAGCTGTAGGTTTATGGCAGTTTATGCCTGCGACAGGCAAGAAATATGGTTTGGAAATCAATTCGCTCATCGACGAACGCATGGACCCTATTCGTTCGACTGAAGCCGCATGCCGTTTCCTAAAAGCATTGTATAATATCTTTGAGGACTGGAATCTGGTGATTGCTGCCTACAATTGTGGTCCAGGCAATGTCAATAAAGCGATTCATCGTGCAGGCGGGAAACGCGATTTTTGGAGCATTTATCCTTTTCTTCCAAAGGAGACACGCGGTTATCTGCCTATTTTTATTGCGGCTTCTTATGCTATGAACTATGCCGATGTGCATGGCATTTGCCCTGCTACCGAGATTCGCTACCCCATTACCGACACGATTGTTACCTCTGAACGCCAACACCTCAAGCAGATAGCAGCGAATTTAGACATCACAATCGAAGAATTGCGCAAACTCAATCCTCAATACGCTCGCGACATTATTCCTGGCGGAAAAGAGTATGCACTTTGTCTGCCTATTCAAATTTCAGGAACATACATTGATCAGCAAGATAGTATTCTTGCCTATCAAGCCAAAGAACTCATTCACAACCGCCGCGCGGAGATTGACCTGATGCAAAAAACGGGATTGAATGGTGGATATTCCGTAAATGGCATTACATACTACAAGATTAAAGAGGGCGACACCTTGGGCGGTATTGCGGCTAAATTCCATGTGAGTGTCAAACGATTGAAATCGTTCAACGGACTAACATCCGACTTTATTCGTGCAGGCAAAACGCTCAAGATTCCCAATGTGTAAATTCCATCAGCACACGACCCCGCGTACTATCTACTACGGATACACAAGGTTGGGAGCAATGCAAGAGAAAAAAAATAGAGTTTATGGAAAGTGAGAAGATATATTATTCTATGACTGAAGCCCAAGAGATGACAGGGCTTCCTGCCAGCACATTGCGTTATTGGGAAAGGCATTTCGAACAGTTGTCGCCTCGCAAAGACGGACATGGCAACCGCTATTATACCTCTTCGGACATTGATTTGATTAAGCAAATTAGGTATCTTCGCGACGAAATGCATATCACGCGTATTCAAGCCATCCGCCAAGAGTTAAAGAATGGCAAACGCGAAACCGACTTCCGCCAACGAGCAGCAGAAATTCTGCAACGCGTGCGTGCCGAATTGGTGGAAATACGAAGATATATATAAAAGAGAGGCGATTGGCCTCTCTTTTATCTTTTGCGTGTGTGCAGTAGGTAAATTATTCTGCTACTTCTTCCACTACCTCAGTAGCTTCAAATTCTGGCACTGCTTGCGCAGCTTGCTCAGCTTCATAAGCCTCTTGCACTTGCTCTGTGATTGCACTGCCAGCTTCGGTATCGACATTGGCATTTTTATTAAAGCCCACTGCAACGATGCTGAGTGCAATAATGATACCAGCCAAAGTCCAACTTGCTTTCTCCAAGAAGTCAGCAGTCTTAGGAGCGCCCATCACTTGGTTACCGCTTGAGAAACCAGCTGCTAAACCACCACCCTTGCTGTTTTGAACCAACACCAAAAGAACGAGCAATACAGCTGCGATAACAATCAAAATAGTTAATAAAATGTACATAATATTATTGTTTTAAAGTTTTAAAAGTTTCAAAGGTATAATGCTGCAAAAACATTCAGCGGGCAAAGGTACTGCTTTTTTTTGAATTACGCAAATTTTTTTACCATTTTGCTACCGTATCGTTATAAATTTGGTCGGCAATCTCTGCAATCATGGTGTTGCACAGTTCCTCTTGCACATCCGTGAGCATTTGTGAAGCATCGAAAGTCTGGTAAGCTGAGTATGTTTTCTCAAAACTATCCTCTGGTGCAACATTATTGGTAAATCGCACTTTCACCGTGATTGTGAGTTTGGTTTCAGCGGCATAACTATCGGCTGATACCGCCATCGGTGTGAGGTTGTAGCCCGTAATCTCTCCTTCAAGTTCAAGGTTGCCTCCGCGTCTTACTTGTTCAAGGCGCGTTTGGCGTTGGTAGAGGTCTTTGATACCATCGGTTAGATTAACTGCCAATGGAGCATAAACCAATGCTGCATTATTCGTAAAATCGGCTACAGAAATAGTCTTTACTTTGGAGTAATCAATACTCGCTCCGTTGAACTTATACGAGATGGAGCAACTATTCAATAGGAATAGTGAGAGAAGAAATAGGATGTAGCGTTGTTGTATCATAGTGAGAGTTGTGTAGTATTGTTTAGAGTTGGTACTCTTTGATTTTGCGATAAAGGGTGCGTTCAGAAATATGCAATTCGTTGGCTGCCATTTTGCGGCTACCATTATTGCGTTCCAAGGCTCGGCGAATACTCTCGCGTTCTATCTCTTCCATTGTAGTCAAAGCGAGTTCGTCAGCCAATACCGCATCTTCTACTACCTCAGCACGAATAGGAGCATGAGCAATCGCATCTTCCACTTCCTCTACGGGCTCATAAGCGGTGTGGTTGCTGACAACCATCTCGGTATTTCGGTGAGCAGGCGCAGCCGTTGTAGCGAGTAGTCCGTTGAGTTGCTGACGCATTTCGGTCATATCGCGTTTCATGTCAAACAACACTTTGTAGAGTAATTCGCGTTCGTTCATGAAAGTATCGCGGGTGTTTTGCGTATTCGCCCCCAAGAGTGCTAATCCGCTGTGCATTTCGTTTGCAGGTAGGTACTTGCGTAATGTATCAGCTGTAATCTCGCGTGTATTCTCAATGATACTAATCTGCTCTGCCACATTTTTGAGTTGGCGTACATTGCCATTCCAATAGTAGTTTTTCAGCAATTCAGTAGCTTCTTCTGTTAATCGAATAGCAGGCATGCGGTAGCGTTCGCTGAAATCAACAACGAACTTGCGGAACAACAAGGGTATATCCCCCTTGCGATCGCGTAAGGCAGGTACTTTGATTTCTACAGTATTGAGTCGATAGTATAAATCCTCGCGGAAACGCCCTTCTGAAATAGCGCGTTTCATATCTAAATTGGTAGCTGCTACCACGCGCACATTGGTTTTCTGCACCTGACTGGCACCCATACGAATAAACTCGCCTGTTTCCAACACGCGCAGCAGTCGCACCTGTGTTTGCAATGGGAGTTCGCCCACTTCATCCAAGAAAAGTGTGCCTCCGTTGGCTATTTCAAAATAGCCTTTGCGTTCGGCTTTGGCATCCGTAAAGGCACCTTTCTCATGTCCAAAGAGTTCGCTATCAATGGTTCCTTCTGGTATAGCACCGCAGTTCACTGCGAAGTATGGACCATGTTTGCGGGTAGAATAGTGGTGAATGATTTGCGGAAAATGTTCTTTTCCCACACCGCTTTCGCCAGTAATAAGCACGCTCAAATCGGTGCGCGCCACTTGCACTGCCACCTCAATATCGCGATTTATCAGTGGACTATTACCAATGATACTGAATCGTTGTTTTATGGCTTGTAGTTCTTGTTGTTCCATAGTTATTTTTAGTCAATCTGCCAAAATGGCAGACAAAGGTACTACATTTTTTTGACATGACCAAATATATTGACAAAATAACGATAAAAACATTCGCTATCATTCTGCCCTTGATAGTTGAGTTGTGTTGTTTTCATGGCTTTTGTTTCTGCTCAAAACTGAGGTATGGGCGCAGGCGTTGAATGTCTTGTTCTGTCAAGCAATCCAGCGTGCGCAGTTGGTCCAGATGCTTTAAGCGAATCTTCTTGCGACGCAACTCATAAATGGCTCGTGCCTGCTCAAACGACAAGTATGGATGGCGTTGCAGTCGCTCTACATGCATACTATTCACCTTCAATGGCACAACACGCACACTATCAATAAAAAAGTGCGAGAGTAAATAGTCTGTCGAAAGCGAATCTTTTAGTAGCGGTTGCAATGCTTTCACCTCACGCAACTGCTCCACTGAAACAAAACCTCCCAGCTGCTCGCGATAGCGAATAATCTGTTTGGCACGATAGCTGCCTATTCCCTTTATCATCTTCAATTCGGTAGTATCTGCTGTACGCAGATTAAGAATAGTATCGCGTTTGTGACTCACATAACGAGGAACGCTATCGGCTGCCATCCGAACACTATCGCGCCATCGGTCGATAGCCAGCGTATCTATCACCACATAAGGAAGCAACGCGAGGTACATGCTGTCGGTCATACCATAGAGGCGTTTGAGGTCTTCGGTTTTGCGGTAGCGTCCGCCTTTAGCGCGGTATTTGAGCATATTGCTGGCTTGCCATGGTTTGAGTCCCAAATGCACAAGCGTACTGCTATCTGCCTTATTCGGATCAAACTGCTGCATGCAAATAGCAATTGTATCGCACGCATATTGCTTTTTCCATTTTGCTTTGCGAAGACTGTCTTGCTGCGCCTGATACACGGCAAAGGTTGTACGCATGGAATCTGTCGTTACGACAACAGGTTCTACCACCTTCGGTTGGAAACGATGAAGCAGCAGGAAGACACTGCCTGCAATAAGAATAAGCAGCAATACGCCCAACCATTGCTCCGCACTCAACAGAAATACGATTGTCTCTTTCTTTTTCTTCATAGCGCTACTTGCATGCTGCAAAACTTATTACTCCACAACCTCACTAAGTATCACGCCATCGGCTGTGTGGGTTTGTAATTGTTGCCCCGCTTTCACATCGTGGATACTCCGAACTACCTTGCCGTCCATTGTGGTTAAGGTATAACCCATACGATAAATGCGTTCGGGCGAATGAAGGGCTATTGTTTTCTCCCATAACTCAAGCTTCGAGCGCTGTTTATAGAGGCGTTGTTGCGTAGCAAATCGAATGGATTGATGTAGATTATAAAGCTTATTTTGGTGGCATTGTACGGAATGTTTGACGGCTTCTTGCAAGCGCATGGATAACTGGGTTAATCGCTCTGCTTGTGCATCCATGCGTTGTATCAGCCATTCCGCCACTGCTGTAGGAGTCTTCACGCTGGTATGTACCACCATATCTACAATACTAATATCGCGTGTATGTCCGATACCCGCAATAATAGGCAACGGAAACTGCGCACAATGGCAAGCAAGATCGTAGTCGTCGAAATTGCGCAAGTCGGTAGTAGCACCGCCACCACGCACAATCGCCACAATATCGTAAGCCTCACTCTCCTCGGCTATCGTGTGCAACGCTTGCATAATGGAGCGAGGAGACTGTTCACCTTGCATCAGAGCAGGAAACAGTTGGGTATGGAAACGATATGCTCCCCTATTATGCATGAGTTGGTGTTGAAAATCGCCATAGCCCGCAGCATCAGCAGAAGATATGACAGCAATACGCCGTGGCAAAATGGGTGTACGAAGCGATTGTTGCATATCCCACACGCCCTCCTCCTTTAAGCGTAGAATAGTCTCTTGGCGTTGGCGTGCTAAATCACCAAGCGTATAGGAAGGGTCTATGCCTACCACATTCAAGCTCATGCCATATACCGCATGGAAACTAACCTCCACTTCCAGTAGCACTTGCAAACCTACGGATAGCGCTTGTCCCGTTTCGGCTGCAAAATAAGGCGCAAGTATATGATAGGCATGTTGCCAACAAGTAGCACGCACTTTAGCTGCTATGCTATGATTGGCTGATTTTTCAACCAATTCCATATAGCAATGCCCACGCAAACTGAGCGAAGCAATCTCAGCACGCACCCAATAAGTAGGCGCTAAATGTTCTTCCAATGCCTCACCGATAAGTAGGCAAAGGTCAGATAGACTATGAGGAGAAGAGGTTTTCATAGCAATGAATATTGATTTGCATTGTTTCTGTCACAACAATCATAACGGCACAAGCAACTACCCCCACAAGCCACCACCAATGTACTTTGTCCCCGCGCAATAGCATTAGTCCACAGGCGATTGCGATATAACACAACAGCACCGACGGAACAGAAAGAGTGATATGCGTCGTGGCAAAAGGCAACTGTTCTACCCATTCAACAAACAGGCGCAACCAACGGGTGCCCATCTGCGCAGCCGCAGCCAACCAATGACCCAACATACACCATGAGAAAGCCAACGAACTCATACCTAAAAGCAGCAACACAAAAGCTGCGGGAATAACCACGATATTGGTAAGGGCAAAATAGTTGCTCGTTTGTCCAAAATAATGTAAAGTAAGGGAAATTGTCCCTATTTGTGCGGCAACAGACATTATCAACAGCCCCACGATGTAATGCCACACATTCCCGCGTAGCACGATTCGTTGTTGCATGCGTTCTGCAACCAACATAATAGCTGCCATAGCAGCAAAACTCAGTTGAAAACTCACACTCCATAACGCCAACGGATTGATGAGTAATATGATTACAGCCGCCGCTGCCAAGTAGTTGATTCCTCGTGCATCACGGTCTAAAAGCCACGCTATTTCCAGCAAACTGACCATTAATGCACTGCGCATAACCGAAGGACTCAGTCCTGTGAGAAACGCATATCCCCATAGTGCAATGAGCGTAAGACTAACCAATAGCGTGCGTCTCCAACGCTGATGATACAACGGACGGGCATAGCCGCCCAATGTGAGGAGCCACACAATAATTCCCCATACGATGCCCGTATGCAATCCACTCACTGCCAATATATGCATTGCACCAGCAGCGGAAAAGGATTGTTGCACCTGTTTGTCCAGCTCTTCACGATAGCCCAAAGTAAGGGCTGAGAGAATGCCCAATTCGGGTTCATGAATACCTATCTGCTTGTAGCGTTGGTATAGCCAGCGTTGCCAACGCTCTGCCGTAGCGCGTATCCCTTTCACTGGAGAATGACCTACCACCATCCAATTGCCACGATGTGCCCAAGCACTACCCACAATACCATGCAGACGAAGATAACGACCGTAGTCAAAGGCGCCAAGCGAGTCGCCTCGTTCTACGCGCGTTTGCACCAACAGTACATCACCTATACAGGGGTAAGGCAAACTATCTTTTTGCAAATAAAGTAGCAACCTACTGCGGTCAGGTGCTTCAGCTGTATAGCGAATGGTTTTTGCTCGCTCTTGTCCCTCGCTCACGAGATGAAGCGCAAGCACCGTATCGCAATCCAAGTAATCGACTGCGGTCTTACAAAAAAGATCTTTGGGAAAGTTCGTGTAGTAGCACAACAATATGCCCGAAACCAACGGCACCAGTAGCAGCAACCATGTATGTGCTGCTATCCATTTCATTGCTTGAGTTGCTCGATAGTGGCTATCGGGTCTTTGGCTTGGAAGACGGCACTGCCTGCAACCAGAATGTCAGCACCCGCTTCCCACAGCAAGGAAGCATTTTTCGTATTGATGCCCCCATCCACTTCAATCAATGTGCTGAGTCCGCGTTCATCTATTGACTGACGGAGGTAGCGCAAGCGATCTACAGATTCGGGAATGAATGACTGACCACCATAGCCTGCTTCCACCGACATGAGTAGTACCATATCCACTTCACCCAAATAGGGGTCAAGCGCGTGAATATCTGTTTTAGGATTTATTGTCAAGCAGGTACGAACACCTTCTTCACGAATAATACGAATAGCCTCCATGGGCTGATTTGTCGCCTCTATATGAAAGCCTACGCTCCAAGCACCTGCCTTGCAGAAACGCGCCACATACTTCTCGGGGTCTGTAATCATCAGGTGTACATCCAAGGGTTTTGTGCAATGTTTAGCCACTGCTTTCATCACAGGAAAACCAAACGATATATTGGGTACAAATACACCGTCCATCACATCAATATGCAGATACTCTGCACTGCTACGATTAATCATTTCGCATTCGCGTTGTAGGTTGCCAAAGTCGGCTGCAAGAAGAGATGGAGAAATGTGTCGCATAATGGATTATTTTTTTGTATATCGTTTTGTGAATGTCTTTTTAGGTTTTGCGGTTGTATTAGCGGATGCAATAATTTCCATACACTGCTCTTGGGTAAGCGTTTGCACATCGGTCGAACGAGGAATCTTATAATTACCTTCAGCAGTCTTGATATATGCTCCATACTTACCATTAAGCACTTGTATATCGCCAAAGACATGTATCGGCAACTGTTGTTGCTGTTGTTTTTCTAATAGCTCAATCGCGTCTTCTGGTGTAATGGCACGAGGATCCATATTCTTTGGAATACTCACAAATGATTTCTCATAGCGCACATATGGACCATATTTACCTTCGCCTACCACCACATCTTTGCCATTCCATTGGGTAAGCGTATAAGGGAAAGCCGTTTCAAACAATGCTAAAGCCTCTGCCAATGTGATTGTAAAAATACTCTGCCCTTTCTGCAAAGAAGCAAAACGCGGTTTCTGATCATCGCTATCACCAATCTGTACACATGGACCATTCTTTGTAATACGGGCTACAACCACCTCGCCTGTGTCTGGGTGATTACCTATCACTCGTGCGGCCATTTTTCCAGAAGGCACTTGTTGAATGAGAGGGTGAAAAGCTTGGTAGAATGAATCTACAGTCTGTACCCAATTGGTTTCTCCCGCAGCAATCGTATCAAAGCTCTCTTCCGATTGTGCTGTGAAGTCATAACTGAGAATAGTCGGGAAATGCTCCACCAAGAAATTGTTGGTTATACGCCCCAAGTCGGTAGGCAAGAATTTACCCGTATCTGCGCCTACTATCTCTGATTTCGTTTTATCGCTAATCTTATTTCCTTGCAAAGTCAATATGTTATATGAGCGTTTGTATCCCTCCACATTGCCTTTCGCCACATATTGTCTGCTTTGTATTGTTTCTATCACCGTCGCATAGGTAGAGGGGCGACCAATGCCCAACTCTTCCATGCGTTTCACCAGTGTAGCATCGTTGTAGCGAAGAGGAGCTTTGGTAAACGACTCTTGTGCCTGCGCTGTATGCAGTGTACATTCCATCGGAGCTTGCAGTTGCGCCAAGGATTGCATACCCAGCGACTCTGCTCCCGACTCTTCATCCGTACTTTGGGTATATACGCGCATGAATCCGTCAAAAGTCACCACCTCATGTGTTGCTACCCATAAGTAAGGAGCATTGCTCATCGACACCTCTACGCGTGTCGTATCTGTTTCGGCATCTGCCATTTGCGTAGCCAACGCGCGCTTGCGAATCAAGTCATAGAGCCTACGCTCATCGTGGTTATTGCCCGCACTCGCCACGCTCATGTAAGTCGGACGAATGGCTTCGTGAGCCTCTTGCGCGCCTTTAGAGGTAGTCTGGTATTTGCGTGTCCGATGGTATGTAGCACCATACTCTTTCAATATCTCCTCTTTGGCTGTATTCAGGGCCAAACTACTCAGGTTTACAGAGTCAGTACGCATATATGTAATGTGTCCTGCTTCGTATAATGCTTGCGCCAAACGCATTGTCTTTGATACCGTAAAGTGCAGTTTGCGCGCAGCCTCTTGTTGGAGTGAAGAGGTTGTGAAAGGTGGCGCTGGACTACGATGACCTTGCTTGTGAGAAACCGATGTTAATGTGAAGACTTGATGTTGACAATTCTCTAAAAATGCCAATGCCTCCTCTTTCGTAGAAAAACGGTGATTGAGTTCCGTTAAGAATTGCACAGGTTGTTCTGTTTCGGTTTGTCCTGCAAATACCGCATTCAATCTATATTGTGCGGTACTCTTGAAGTTCTCTATTTCCTGCTCGCGTTCTACAATCAATCGCACTGCCACCGATTGCACGCGTCCCGCACTCAGTCCCGTTGTCACTTTCTTCCATAGCACGGGCGAGAGTTCAAAACCTACAATTCGATCCAGCACGCGACGAGCTTGCTGAGCATTCACCAAATTGTAATCAATGCTACGAGGATGCAGCAATGCTTCGTTAATAGCACTTTTAGTAATCTCGTGAAAAACAATACGATGCGTACGGTCTGTTGGCAAGTCAAGTACTTCTTGCAGATGCCATGCTATAGCTTCTCCCTCGCGGTCCTCATCACTTGCAAGCCATATCGTTTCTGCTTTCTTGGCGGCTTTTTTGAGCGATTCCACCAATTGTTCCTTTTGGCTATCAACCACATAATTGGGCAGATACCCTTTCTCAAAATCAATACCAATGCTATTTTTTCCGATGCCTTCTATGTCGCGAATATGACCTTGCGAAGACATGATTTGATAATCTGAACCCAAAAACTTACCGATGGTCTTAGCCTTGGTAGGAGACTCTACGATTACTAAATTTTTGCTCATTACTATATATAAGGTGTAGTTTGATAATTCTTTTTTTATGTTTTTTTCTGCGGTCTATGCCGAACGCGCCGACAAAGGTACAACATTTTTTTGAATGTGCCAAATTTATTTTTCACCTTTTCCTCATTACTTATATAAAGTAAAGTTTTTCGTTTTTTTGTTTTTTTGTTTGCATATATGTATTTTTTTTTATACCTTTGCAGCGTGTTTAATAATTGGGGCTATAACCTTTAACCTAAAAGAAATATGACTTACTTAATTCTAACCATTATTCTCGTTCTCTTTGGAGTCGGATTGCTATTGGCGGAGATGTTTCTCTTGCCTGGTTTTGGTATTGCAGGTGTGTTTGGACTTGCCAGTTTGATTGCAGCCGTAGTGATTGCTTATGTAAAGCTCGCTGTTTTTTGGGCATGGGCGGGTCATGTCACTTTGGCGGCATGCGTTCTGCTTTGTGGCATTGCTATTTGGGTGTTTATCAAGAGCAAAGCCATGGACAAGATGGCACTTGACACCAAGATTGAAGGCGGCGTGGATATGCCATCTGCGGGCAAACGCATGGAAGAGTTGCAAAAATAGCCCTCGCCTTTACACTTTAAACATTAACTCGTTAAATCGTTAAACACTAAACATTAAACAACTAATATTATGGGATTAGGACCTTTTGAAATCGTAATTGTGGCGATTATCGCCATCCTCGTGATTATTTTCTTCTATTATGTACCTTTCATGCTGTGGATCAACGCAGTAGTGAGCGGTGTACATGTGTCATTGATTCAGCTCTTTTTGATGCGTATCCGTAAGGTACCACCTACACGCATTGTCAACTGCCTCATCGAGGCGCACAAAGCAGGCCTCACCGATGTGAAGCGCGACGGACTGGAGGCGCACTTCCTCGCGGGTGGACATATCGAGCGCGTAGTACATGCTCTCGTGAGTGCCAGCAAAGCGAATATGGCATTGACTTTCCAGATGGCTACTGCTATCGACCTCGCAGGTCGTGATGTGTTTGAGGCAGTGCAGATGTCGGTTAACCCTCGTGTGATTGACACTCCTCCTGTAACCGCTGTGGCAAAGGATGGTATTCAGCTGATTGCGAAAGCCCGTGTGACCGTGCGCGCCAATATCAAGCAATTGGTCGGTGGTGCTGGCGAAGACACTGTGCTTGCTCGTGTAGGCGAAGGTATCGTATCTTCTATTGGTTCGGCAGAGAGCCACAAACTCGTACTGGAGAACCCAGATAGCATTTCCAAACTCGTACTTTCCAAAGGTCTCGACGCAGGTACTGCGTTTGAGATTCTCAGTATTGATATTGCCGACATTGATGTTGGTAAGAACATCGGTGCGCAATTGCAAATGGATCAAGCGCAAGCGGATAAAAACATCGCTCAAGCCAAGGCAGAGGAACGCCGTGCGATGGCTATTGCTAATGAGCAAGAGATGAAGGCCAAAGCGCAAGAGGCTCGCGCTAAAGTTATCGAGGCAGAGGCATTGGTGCCACAAGCCATGGCAGAGGCTTTCCGCAATGGTAACCTCGGTATCATGGACTACTACCGCATGCAGAATATCCAAGCGGACACCACCATGCGCGAAGCCATCGGCAAACCTGCTAACAATGGACGCAGCAATGCTGCTAAGGGATAAGGGACGGCGTTCCGCCTAAAGGATTAACCAATTATGCGAATAGCATTACTACAATACCCTATCGCCTGGGCGGATAAGGAGACCAACCTCCGTCTTGCAGAACAGCGTATCGCCGCATTGGCTGGTCAAGCCGATGTCGCAGTGCTGCCTGAGATGTTTGCTACGGGGTTTTGTACCGATCACCCCGAGCTGGCAGAGACGATGGACGGGAAGATCATGACCACCCTCCAACGCATAGCGAACCAATATGAGATAGCCATCGTGGGTTCATTCATCTGCTTGCCAACGCCCCCCGCCGCTGGGGTGTGTTGTTCCCCAGCGGAAGTGTTGTTGAAGCAAGTTGTTGATGTTGTTGTTAAATCTGCTCCTTTCAAGTTGGTCAACCGCGGTTTTATGGTAGTGCCACATGGCGATGTGCAGATTCAAGACAAACGCCACTTGTATGCCCATGGTGGCGAGGATTTGTTCTTCCGACCTGCTGAAGAACGCTGCATCTTCGAGTATCAGGGCGTGAAGATTCTCTTGCTTGTCTGCTACGACTTGCGTTTCCCTGTTTGGGCACGCAACCAGTCGGGAAGTGACTATGATATTATTTTGGTGGTGGCTAACTGGCCCGATATTCGTATTCAGTATTGGGATGCGCTCATTGCAGCGCGTGCTACGGAGAACCAGTGCTATATTGCTGCGGTGAACTGCGTGGGCGATGACGGCATGGGCTTGCATTATAATGGTCATTCGGTGGCGTATGATACGCGTTTGCAACCGATAGTGTCTTTTGCTGACGATGAAGAGGGCACTAAGATTGCCGATTTTGATATTGCCAAACTCCACCACTTCCGCGAGGTGCTACCACTTTGGAAAGATGTGGACCACTTCGAAATCAAGAAGATTTGATAATGGACATAAAGGACATATTAAAGTCGTTTGCATAGATTTTAGCAATAAAAAGAGGATGTGTCAGGTTAGACACATCCTCTTTTTATCGGTTTGATTACAAATCCTGCTTAGCGTAGCAATGGTCTTATAGGGTGGTGTTAAGCTGCTTCATGTGCTGTGAGATAAAGTACCCGCGAATAGAGGGCTTACCTCCTGGCTTATCCTTCTGCTCGCGCCATGCTTTCTCCAGCGCAAGCCACTCGGGCGAACCTTTTACCAATTGGTTGTATGCCTTCGAGGCGGCAGCCAAACGCAAGGTGCATTCTTTCTCCGCTTTGGACTGCGGATTTTTCTTGTAATCACGCGGGTGATTGCTGTGAGCGGTATATTTGGTACCATATCGCTCCATGAGCCACCAATCGGATCCACCGAAGATTTTACCGACTGCCTTCAGCAGCGGTGCTGATAATTTGATAATGGACATAATTTTATAGGTTAAAGGAATTAATGTTTAAGGTTAAAGGCGAGATAATGGAAAATAAGCCCTATATAGGATATTGATGTGATACCGATAGGCTTTTATCTACCCGTTATGAACCCGTCAAGAACCCGTAATTGATAGTTTAGTGTTTAGGAATTAGAGGCGAGGATTACTCGGCATGCAGAGAGAGGAACCAACTATGAGTTAGGTTTCTTAGGTTTTTCAGGTTTTATAGGTTTTGCAAATCCTGAAAGGGAACTATATACGAGATGACACTGCAATACAAAACAACAAGAATTATTTATTAAAAAACAACTTAAACAA
>JAGBZD010000110.1 GCA_017628395.1 Paludibacteraceae bacterium
ATATAATCCACCACCGCTGCGTATTCAAGTTCAGGGAAAGAATAGATGTCTATTCCGAGATTTTGCAAAGTGCCGCCAACCTCTAAGGTATAATCATATAAAACAAAGTCCTTCTCGTATGGAAAACTATATATTAACACCTTAGAATCTTCTTCACGCAAAAATACACCGCCACATTTAAGGTATAGTTTCCCGTTTATTTCTTTAACCTCTTTTGGTGCAAATAAATAACTTTTGTTTTCTCCGCATCCATCATACCACTCATCACAACTTGTTCGCTGTAATCCCCAAAGGGTTGGGAAGAGGTCTTCAGGTTTTTGCTCTGCATTATACTAGCACAAGCACTCTGTTTCCAATTGCTCCATTTCGGCATCGTCCATTTTGTAAAGGAGTTGACCGTTTTTGCTTACGCAAACGAGGTGTTGGCTATAAACATCTGAAAGTCGCGGAGCATTGACGATTAATTGGTAAAAATCATTGTGTCCATAATTGCTACCAAAACTACCAATTCCCTCTACGTACTCTATACCATTATCAAAAGTCCATTTTTTGTACTCCTTGCCGTCAAGAAGTGTTATTGTTGATACTTCGGTTACGAAAAGCGGCGCCAATCCCCACTCATCATTGTCATAATCCACAACACTTGATAAGTCGTAATCAACATATAAGCGTGGTAGTGAATCGCCCACATTTAGTGTGAAGTCATATAATACAAGGTCTTTCTTCTGTGCTGTACTATAAACTAATATCTTGTTGTTTTCTTCGCGTAGCCAAAGGCTGCAATATTCATCATAGCTGTATATATCGTTTATTCCAAACAACAGATATTGCTTTCCATCAATAGTAGCTGTTTCTATTTCTTGCATTAGATATGAACGCGATCCCCAAACAGTACCATATTCATCTTCTCCTATAGTCTTTGTACAACTTGTTCGTTGCAAGCCTGCAAGTGTGGGGAAGTCATTCATTGTGATAGTTCCAATGGGTAGAATCGTAGCAAATCTGTCCCATTGCGGTGCTGCATCATAGAGTTCGACAGATTCCGCAGGTACAAAAAGTGGAATGTCATGCGATACCGATCCGAATACCTGCTCATTATAGCTATACCACGCGCTCATAACAGGTGGAGTAGGGTTCAGACTGGTGATGGCTTCTAGCGAGCTGCAGCCATTAAAGGCCCTTTCTTCTATGCTTTGCAGCGAAGCAGGAAGATCGAGGCGCTGCATGAAGACACATCCCATAAAAGCTTCTTTTTCAATATGCTTGAGCTGAGAGTTTGGAGAGAATGATATAGAGACGATATTATGATTACTTGCAAAAGCCAAGTTTCCGATGGTATCTACACAATCAGGAATCATGTACGTGGTTGCTTTGCTTCTAGGGAATTCTTGTAAATAGTTCTTTTGCTTATTAAACAATACGCCATCCACAGATGTGTAATTCGCATTATCTGGATGTACATTAATTGCTTCTAGCGAATATGCACTCAGCGATTTATTTTCAATAAATTTAACATTTTTGGGGATGTCTAGGACCTTTATTTTGGAAGTTCCTGAGGCGAAGGCATTAAGCAATATGCTATCTACATTTTCGCCAATTACCACTTGACTCAAATTTCTGCAAACTGCAAAGGCTTGTTCGTCAATTATTTTAACATTTTCGCCAATGGTGACGTGTTGTAAATGCGGAGCATGGTAAAAAGCCATTTTACCAACACGCGTAACAAGATAAGTTGTACCTTTGTAGGTTACAGAAGCAGGAATATCTGCCGTAGTTAGTTCTGGATAATTGTGTCCTTC
Source organism: Paludibacteraceae bacterium (assembly GCA_017628395.1). Taxonomy (GTDB): domain Bacteria; phylum Bacteroidota; class Bacteroidia; order Bacteroidales; family Paludibacteraceae; genus Colicola. The sequence continues at coordinate 1,800 of JAGBZD010000110.1, forward strand.
CATATCCCATTGCTCTAAACCGTACCAGTGTGTGACCTCAACTTCGTATGGCGCAAGCGTATCGTTGGTAATGTGATATTGAATGCTATCTTTTTCAAAATACATTGGGTCATACACATATGGATCAGTTATCGGCTTAACATTCGTAAAATTATTCCAATAGGGTGCCGCTTCATAAGGTAGTAGTCCCATCCATGAATAAATGTCTAATGCCTTTGTTGGCACGAGAAGAACATGTTTATTCTTTTGTAATGTTAGATTAAACGTGTTTTCACTAATCAAAGGAGGTTTGACTGATGTACAAATAATTGTGTCTAGATTACGACAAGATCTAAATGTTTCATCTTCAATCTCTGTAACAGAATTGGGTATAGTAATTTTTGATACTACATTTTTAGTGGAGTATTCATTGATTTTAGTTACACAGCGAGAGACTGCTCCACCAGAGATGTAGGTTGTTCCTTTCCTTATCTCTATATGCATACTATCGGTGACTTCACCTGTATATGCATAGAATATATTATGAATATATAAGTATCCGCTTGGTTGCTTGCTCTCCCATGCAGTATTGCCAAAGGCATCTGCTCCGATTTTTTCAATATTAGGAGAAATATTCTCTATTCCATCTAACTGATTACAATTATAGAAAGCACGGGCGCCTATATTCTTGAGTTGCAAAGGCCAGTCTAAAATGGTTAAACTACTGCATCCTGCAAAAGCCTCTTTCCCTATTTGGTCTAGACCAAGAGGAAGGTTTATGTTCTGAAGTTTGCTACAATTCTGAAATGTATAATCTTCTATCACTGACAACCAAGTTGGTAATGTAACTGATTCTAGATTGGGGCAATCGCCAAATGCTTGCATGTGTACGGCTGTGACACTTTCTGGCAAAATCACTGATGTTATGTTCGGTTGATTAGAGAATGCTAAACCTAAAACTGCTTTCGTACCCTCATTGATAGTAATTACACCAGTAGGTGCAATTCCTTTATAGCGGTATAATAAATTGCCCACATACACCAATCCATCAGGTTGGTTGTCATACCAAGCACACTCGTATAGTGCTCCTGCCATAACATCTTCCAAACTTTCAGGGAAGGATATATTAAGCAGTTTACTACAACCCGTAAAAGCATAGATACCAATCTTCTTCACAGTATTAGGTATGACAAGAGACTCAAGCTTATCACATCCTTGAAATGCGTAATTAGCTATCTCTGACACTTGGTATTTTGCACCATAATTGCCTGTGACTTCACTTGGTATCACAAGTGAAGCCGGAAGATTATTATATGGGAGACCCAATCTTTCATTTGTGACAGCCACAGTTCCGTCAGCAAGAATGTTATAAAATAGATATCCATCTTGGAAATCATACGCGAAGGTTGACACACTTGCCATGAGGGCGAGGGTGAGAGCAAGGAGTTTGCTGCGGAAAGAGTTGATCGTTTTCATATCGTTATGCATTTTAGTTTCTTATGGTATTTCTATACTAATATATCGTTTATCTATCGTGTATCTAACCTATATCTATCGTATATGTACCGTATATCTACCGTAATTGACAGCGGAGAGATAGCGGATTCTGCTGCAAAGGTACTGCTTTTTTTGCAACCCTGCAATAAGTTAAAGCAAATGTACAGACCGTAAAAATATATAGCACTTATATTCTGATAGTTATAATTGAAATGTACAGTTTTTTTGTTTTCGCTTAAGAGTTGCTATTTGGGAACTTGGCGCGATTTTACTTGGGAACTTGGCGTAAATCTTGTAGATGTTTCTGCAGGTCTCGTGTAGGAATGCCTATCTTCTGTGCGATGCGGCGTTTGAAAGTGCTGACGCCTGTAGCGGAGTAGTGCATCCAATCTGCCAAATCTTCCAGCGAAGCGTGGGGGTACAAGAGCATATAGGTGCAGAAGACATTCTCGCGGTTGGAGAGTTGGTAAGTCTCCAACTGAGATAGCCAGTCGTGGAGCTGGGGTTCTAAGTCTTTTTTGAGTTCATTGTAGTCGTTCCACTGTTTGCGAGGGCGTGGGTAGGTAGCACGGATATTGGAGAGCTGGGCACTGATAGATAGGTCTTCTATCTGATGATGAGCCACTTGCAAGCGGCGAGCAGCATATCGGCGGTGCAGCACGATAGCGATGACCAATAGCAAGCAAGCCACAAGAAGGCATAGGAGCGTTATCCACACCCAACGGTAAGGATAAGGATTCACCACATGCTCTTTCAGCAGCGTGAGCGCACCACGGTATTTGCCGACTTGTGCATTGAGCAGGCGGTTGGCATCTTGGCGTGCGTGGGCATAACGGCTCAGCAGTTCAATATCGTTGTTGGCTTTGGCATCCTGCATGAGGCAGTAGTAGGCATTGACCAGTTCGTTGGGCGTAGCGGAATGCTCCACAATAATCTGTGCATAAGGCAATGCCGATGCTTGGTCACCCATGTCGAGATAGACTTGCATGAGTTTCTTATAGGTATAGAGGCGGTCTTCTTCATAGTGCCAGAGAGCCAGTCCGCATTTGAAATAAACGAGTGCCGAGTCATATTGCTGGAGTTCGTAGAAATACAGTCCTTTGGTCTCGTAGTAGCGCGCGAGGAAGTAGTCGTCTAAGTTGTAGGATTGAGCAATACGGAGCACGCTATCTGCCTCCGCGAAGTGGTGGAGATTAGTATGAAACTCACTGACATCTAATAGGGTATGTGCATAGTACCAATCTTTGCCACTATCCTCAAACGCCTCGTTGGCACGAATGAAGAATATCAGCGCAAGACTATCACTCTCGTTTTGTTTGCAGATATGCGCCAAGCAAGAGTTGATGCGCCCGCGATAGATAGGGTCATCTATCCGTGCGCGGTCAGCAGCTATATAATGCTCAGCGGCTTGTGGGATTTGCTCAGCAAGACTAAGATGACGCCCCATGTAGTAGTGCGCTTTGCCGAGGTGATTATGCGCGAAGATACGAGCCAAAGGATTGTCAAGCGCAGCGATGGCTTGCTGGAGGGCAACGGTGTCGGGATAAAGCGTGTGTTCGTTTTGGTCTAAACTATCTGCGATGGCGATAGTGATGTGTGCCTGTTGGTAGCGATTGCAGTAGTCACAGGAAGCCAAAAGTAGGCAGAAAAGCAGGTATGTGAGATAACGAACAGATTGCATAACCAGCGGTATTGATTTGGATTTCGTTTGCAAAGGTAGTGAAAATATTTGATTCTGTCAAGTGCGCAGGTAAAATGTACATATTTTTTGTAGCGATAACCACTGATTATGTGTGAGTTGTAGGGATTTTGTACAGAATCGTTTTTGGTTTGGAGATAAGTTACGCATAGGTTAGCGATAGGCTACAGTGGTCTCGAAGTGGTCTCGAAAGACGAGAGGAACATTGGCTATGATAAAAACAACTGCCTGACCAACAAGTCAGGCAGTTGATAGAATATGTCCATCTACGGATTAGTAGGATGTGCGTTGTGTTGCAGCATAGCTAATCTTCAGCGCGTATGCACGGCGAAGCTCTTGCTTAATATCTGCAATGATACCCATCTTTGTCTCCTTATCCGCTTTAATTGACACGGTCATCAAACCTTGGTCTTGCTCCTTCATGGAAGAACGCTCGTTGATGATGAAATCACCAATCTCCTTTGCATCTGCAAAAGCATCGTCCAACTGAATACGAGTCTCTGCACCGTATTGTTTGCGGAACTCTGCTGTAGGAGTACCTACATAGATGTAACGAACCAATGACTTCTTCTCCAACTTCGTCAACTCTGTTGCTTGAGGATTCTGAATTTGAACCTTATAAGTAACCTCCTTCATTGAGGTAACAGACATGAAGAAGAACAAGAGCATGAAGATGATATCTGGCAATGAACTGGTGTTCAATGCAGGCATCTCGCGTTTATCGTTTCTACGAATCTTTGCCATACTTATTTTCCTCCATAATTTTTAGGTTCTGCCTCAGATATCTTTTGAGGATAAATCTTTTGGATCTTCTTTTGCCACTCCTCGTCCAACTCCGAATAAGGAGTATGGAAGTACTTTTGAGCGCATTCCTCACGCAACTCGTTGTAAGCTGCTACCAATTCGTTCTGAACCTCCAAATACGCTTGGTACTGTGTCTCCGCATCGTTCTGAACAGAAATCACATGTTCCTTGGTATATTTGAGTGTACCAAATGGCTGACCAAAATCCTCCTCAAAGAGTTTAGGCATATTTGGGTCGTCATTGGCATTCACAATGAACTCCTTGGCTTTCGCGCGCAGCTGACGCACATCCAGTTCTTGACCTTGCACAAGGAGTTTGTTCTCCCAGTTGATCTTCACAACAAACAAGTTACGCTTGTTAATATCGGTGTCCTCAATCTTTTGATCGGGTGGAATAGGTGCAGGCAAACGACGCGCCAAACCTTGATTCACATCCATTGAGGTGGTCACCAAGAAGAAGATGAGCAGCAAGAACGAGATGTCGGCCATGGAACTGGCGTTTATCTCAGGGATTTTCTTTGCCATAATCTTAATTTACAATTAGACAATTTACACTTTTTATGCAAATGCCGTAATTACTTTTTAACGCGTGTATAAATAACACCCCAAACCAATGCCACTACAGTAGAAGCTGTAAGAATATAGGTGAGGTACATAATTGCATCGCTCATACGAGCCATTGTTCCTTCATTGTCGGTTCCTTCGTAACCAAGGATCTCAATCTTATCAGGGCTACCCAACACCCAGCAGAGTACACACAAAGCCACTGCTGCAAGTACTACACCTACAGACACCAAACCGCGCTTTGCATCTACCTTGAAGGTCTCTATGAGTTTAGCGATAACAAAACCGAAAGTCACGAGGATAACAACACCCACGAGAACATAGTTCCAGTAGAGGAGGATATCGGTGAACTTAGGAATATCCAAGAAGTCACCCGCTACCTCCAACGAACCTTCAGAACCGCCCACGAAGAACAGCACCGAAGCTACGATGCCTACCACCATGAGAACCCAGAGGGTTACTTTTGGGATTAATTTATAATTCTTCATAATAATCTAATATTTTGCAAGTTTAACAATTCAAGTTCTGCACAATGCAAAATAGATTATTTCTTTTGTGCTGCGTCGTATTCAACCACGAGGTCGAGAAGGCTGATAGAAGCGTCCTCCATCTCATTAACGAGACCCTCAACAAGGCTAAGGATGTAGTTGTAGAATAC
>JAGBZD010000111.1 GCA_017628395.1 Paludibacteraceae bacterium
CCGAAAGCCCATAGAAGTCCCACAGATCTCCTATAGTGGTCGCCTAACTTGCAGGCAATATGCTACCTAACTCGCTAAAAACACATAAAATTGCGCTTAATCAACAAAAAATCACAAAAACATTTGCATAGTCCAAAAAAATACACTACCTTTGCACCGCATTCAGTGTAAGGGAAGCAGGTGAGAGTCCTGCACAGTCCCGCTGCTGTGATTCGCAATCCGATGTTCAAATTCTTATAAGTCACTGGTTCTTAGAGAACTGGGAAGGCTGAACAAAAGGAGCGATAAGTCAGAAGACCTGCTGCGTGCCACCAACGAGGAGTTGGTGAAGTTGAACGCTCTCGGGGAATCGAGCCAACGACAATGACGCAAAGGTTTTCAATAGTATCTATGGTACGCATGTACGCGTATAGGTATTTGATAAATGTATCAAGTACCCATTTGTTGTGTCCGATGGTCAGTGTGTTTCTCGGGAGTCAAAACGACTATCCACACACCCCTGACCATCAACCTGCCATGTTACTTCGCATTTGGGAAAATCCGAAGTAGATGGTCAGGGAAGTGTGGTTAATACTTTGCCTTTCGCCTCTCGCCTGATAGCCTCAGCGAGAGAAACGAGCAAATAATATTAACCCTTTTAAACAACAAACCAACATGAAGAAATCTATTTTTCTTGCGGCATTATGCCTTGCTAATGTAGCCCTTGCACAGGACTACGAGTTACGAACCCTTACTTTCGAGGACGCAGATGCGTACTTCACGCCCTACACCCTCGACTATGCCAACAAGACCATCTCCACTTGGTCTGATCTTGTAGATGATGCGCAATACAATGGCACCCTCACCTACACAACAGGCGGTATTTACACATGGTGCGACGCACAAAACACTCTGCTAACCCACAGTTTTACAGCACCTTATTGGAATGGTGGACATGCCATCTCCAACTTCACCAACCCTGGCTTTACCAACAACGACCTACCTGCTAATACCGCATGGTACGAACTCCAATTCGCTATCCTTCAAGGCGGCAACAACGGCTCCATGAATTTCTGCGTACACAATGGTCATGTAGATGATTATAACGCTTCTTATACCACTATGCAGACCATCGCCTTTGCCGACGGCAAGGCACGCGTGATAGACCATATGTATATCACCAACATTTGCTATGTGCTGAACTCTTTGGTGTATGGCGATGGCTATAATCCTCCTGCCAATGATACGACGAAGTTATACGCCGTAGCCGTAGGACAAGATGCCAATGGCCACGAGATCAGCCGTACCACTTTTGCCCTCTACAATGGCAAAGATAGCCTTCTGACAGAGTGGCAGAAATGGGATTTGTCAGTCTTGGGCGAAGTGAATGCTGTAGCGTTTAATATCGTCGGTACTAACGACTTATATGGTCAATGGGGACTCAATGCACCTGCCTATTTCGCCTATGATGATGTAGCAGTCCGCTTCTCTAAAGACGATACCGCCTTGCCTAATAGCCCTATCGCCTCATCTCCTAATAGCCAAAAAGTTTTCCATAATGGTCAAGTCCTCATCATACACAATGGAAAAATATACAACACTATGGGACAATCACTCAGCAATTTCTAATACCAATCTTCGAGCATTATCCTATTACTATTTCGCTACCCTTGCGCTACCTTTGCGCAAGGGTAGCGTTTTTCTCATCACCTCATCGCCTAATCGCCTCATCGCCTCCTCACCTAATCGCCTCATCACCTCATAGCCTCCTCACCTAATCACCTAATCGCCTCTAAAACTCTTTTTACTCAAAATTTGCATTTTCGCAAATTTTGTTGTACCTTTGCACCATGTTTATATCCTTCCTCATATTCTGCATCATCGTGCTACTGCTCTGCCCTACTCTTGTATGGCTACTATGTTGGATTGTGGCTCGGCTGTGTCATCACGCCATGCCTTATGCACCTTTTGCCTACACGGGGCTGGCACTCGTTCTACTCTTTTGTGGTACCATGCTCTATGGTTATTGGTTTGGGAGAAAGCAATTGCGTGTCAATGAAACGACTTATACCTCGCATCAAGTGCCAGTAGCATTCAACGGATACAAGATTATACATATCAGCGACTTACACCTATCATCTTTCGCTGATTCCCCCGACTTTCTACAGCGCATTATAGACACTATCAATGCCCAGCAAGCTGATCTCATCTGCTTCACGGGTGACTTTGTTGGCTTTGGTGTAGAGGAAGCTATTCCGTTTACTCATACGCTGCGCCAAATGCATGCCAAAGATGGTATAATGAGCGTACTCGGCAACCACGATTTTGCTCTCTATCACCACGGAATGACTGACGAGCAGAAAGAGCAAAAAGTACAACAACTAACTGCTTTCCAACGCGACACATTGGGTTGGCATCTGCTTCGTAATCAGTCGTATATGATCACTCGAGATACAAGCCATTTACAGATAATAGGTGTGGATAATGCCTCTTGCCAAGGACAAGGATTTCAGACCGTCTATCGTGCAGATTTGCCGAAGGCAATATCCCTGCCTAATAGCCTTTCGCCTCTCAAAATCCTTCTTTCGCACGATCCATCGCATTGGCGAGCAGAAGTTGTGCCAACGACAGATATACCATTGACACTCAGCGGACATACGCATGCAGGACAAGTGCGCCTTTTTGGCTATCCACTCTCCTCGCTCATGTTCACCGAATCCGAAGGATGGTATCACAACGAGGAGCAATCCCTTCATATCAACACTGGCCTTGGTTGCACCCTACCCATCCGCCTCGGCGTCCCCCCTGAAATCACCGTTATTACTTTACATAGCAATCTATAATACAACTATACTACACAACCTTACACCACTCTAAACAACTCTACACCACCCACATGACTATCCGTCCTTCCACATATGCTGACATCGATGCTCTACAAACTATTTTTGCTTATGCTCGTGCGCAGATGGCTGCTGATGGCAATCCTACACAATGGGGTGATGAGTATCCCGCTCGCGAACAACTCATGAGCGATATTCGACGAGGCGTGAGTTATGTCGTTGAGCATAACGGTCAGCCTTGCGCCACCTTTGTTTTTATCATCGGCGATGATCCTACCTATCATTATATTGAGGACGGAAATTGGTTAGACGACACCCTGCCCTATGGCACAATCCATCGCATTGCCTCTAATGGAGAGCAACGAGGCATCTTCCCTTTCGTACTCAACTGGTGTACCGCTCAATGCCCCAATATCCGCATTGACACCCACCAAGACAATGCACGCATGATACACCTCATCGAGCAAGCCCAATTTACCCATTGTGGCATCATCTACACCCGCGATAACTCACCCCGAATGGCATACCAGAACTTAGGTACTTCTATTGTAAAAGACTAAAAATATGTTTAAAAGAATTTCTACTTTATTACTCTTTCTCCTGCCGTTTTCTTTTGCCAAGGCAGATAGCATCACAGGTCAGTGTGGTGATTCTTTATATTGGTTCTTTGACACCGAAACCCACCACCTTGACATCTCAGGAAAAGGCAAAATGAACCTAAACAAATACGCCGCATGGACAACGAAGAACATTAACATCAACTCTATCCACTTTTCGGATAGCATTACCTCTATTGATAGTTACGCATTCGAGGAACAAGCACTAACAGAAGTGGTAATACCAGCCTCCGTCAAGAAGTTTGGTAACAGAGCATTCGCTAATAACCTATCGCTATTGCGCTTTGAATATAATGGAGAGGGGTATTGCGAAATAGGGGATAAGGTTTTGTATAATTGCAAAAATTTGCGTTACTTCAAAGGAGCAACAAAGATGTTGGCATACAACGATGCGTTAGACACTGTGATCGTAACCTATGGCTATGCGCTAACCAACTTCTATGAGCGCACTTATATAGATAACACTCTTGCATATGACACACGCTTGTCTGGTAAATATGACGAACGCCCAAAAAAGATCAAGACATTCTTTTTTCCCAGTCAGATAGAGGTAATTGGCAATTATCTACTGTGCAATGCAGTCGAATTGGGTGGTATCGTTATTCCCGACAAGACCAAGACTATCGGCAAAGCATCCTTTCTGAATTGCAGTTCGCTTGATTCGCTTGTTTTCATGGGGGATGGTATAGAGAATATTGGCGATAGTGCTTTCTGCAATTGCAGTCAATTAGCCAAAATATCATTGCAAGACACCCTGCCTCCGATCATCGAGGCACATACCTTTGAGGGTGTGGATCGCAGCATACCTATATATGTGCCAATGGGAGCCAGTGAACGATACAAAGAAGCACCCTATTGGATTGAATTTTATAACTTTATAGAACCATCACCTGCAACCTATGTCGATGAAGTGCAAGTGCAACACAATGCTGCAAAAAAAGTCTTTCTTGATGGAAAAGTGCTGATTATCAACGATGATATAATCTACAATATCATGGGGCAAAAACTATCAAACCGCTAAAGATACTTTTGTCCTTCCAACTCCCTACCCAACAATCAAATACCAAGTATAGAGTACAAAGCAGAGAAGCATCACGGCGCCACCTACTCTACCAATCTTACCACGGAAGCCAAAGAGCAAAGGGAAAGCGGCTGCAGCAATCATGACGGTATAGTCCACAATCGTGATATCCGCAGAAACCAATGGCATGACTTGCGAGCTAACGCCTAAGATCAGCAAGATATTGAAGATATTCGAACCGATGATATTGCCCAATGCCAGTTGGGTATTCTTCTTGCATGCTGCTGCCACAGAGGCTGCCAACTCAGGCAACGAAGTGCCACAAGCAATCAGCGTAAGCGAGATAATCGCATCGCTAACGCCCCACGACTTAGCAATCACAATGGCATTATCCACAAAGAAATCACAACTCGTAATCAGCAACGCCAAGCCGCCGACAATCTTCAGCAATGCTACCCACAATGCGAGGATAGGTTCTTTGGTCTCTACGGGAGCCTCGTCAGTAGTGTTTTGTTTATCGCGAGCGAAAGAGTACCACATATAGCCCACGAAAAGCAACAAAAGAATGATTCCATCCACGCGACCAATCGTGGCAGGTGTGCCGTTGAAGAAGTTCAATGCCAAGAGGGTGAGAATAACCGATACAGCAATGCACAAGGGAATTTCAAATGTCATGTTCTTGCGGTCAATGGCAATCGGGAAACAGATAGCCGTGAGACCAAGAATACCCAAGACATTGAAGATATTGGAGCCCACCACATTGCCAATAGCCACATCGGCATTGCCTTTCAATGCGCCAAAGAAGCTAACCACCAACTCGGGCATACTGGTACCGATACCCACGATGGCAGCACCAATCACGAAATCAGAAACCTTGTAGCGGCGAGCCACAGAGACCGATCCTGCTACCAAAAACTCTGCACCAAACACGATGCCGACTAACGAGATGATAAGAATGAGGTATGACATAATTATAATATTTTAGTTCGCTCATTATATTCGCTGTAGATCACTCCGTTGTAGATCGTTCGCGATGCTCACTGTAGTTCGCTCATTACATTCGCTGTAGTCTGCTGGGTTAGCCCGATCTACTTTCTGAAAGGCGATCTGATATGGTTCTTTCAAAATCTGTGCAAAAGTAGCGGGAATTTATTACGCAAGTATGAAAAATATGTTAAGAAATTATTAAATCGCACGAACAATAAGTGAGATATGCATAATTTTTGCTACCTTTGCAGCATAAAACGGATTCGTAGTGAGAGAATTGCGCTACATATTGCTCCTGTTGGTAGTCGGACTGTACACTACTGTGTTGTCATCCGATTGGTCTTATCCTGCTGTTTGCCCAGCGGCGAGCGAGAGCAGTATGCCGACTGTATTGCACAATACATTGGAAGACTATGCCAAACGACTGCAACAGCAATACGATTGGACGGATGCGCTCACTTCGTATCAAATTGGTACACGCAGCGAAGATAATCGCTTGCGCACACGCCGTCAGGAACGCGTCTCCTCGTCGTGGAAAGTGCGGATACATGTAGAGGATTTGCATGCCGTATTGCGACACCAATCTAGCAGTATCGCACATAATATCAATCGAATAGTGGCACTATCACGAATGACGCCACTTAGTTTATCGAAAGAAAAGATATCCTTTCCGTTTCATAGTTTTTGGTAGTACTTGGATTTATTAAAATGTCAATTAAGGAAGTATATACAAGTTGACCTCACAAGTTAAGACAACAGGAGCTACTTTAATCCAACAACATCAACAACATTTTTTTCAACAACATTCCGCTCGAATCAACTCCCTCGAGCGGCAAGGAAAACAATGTGTGGTGTCAACAGGTATATAAATCGAAAAAGTAAGTTATTAACTATCAAAACATGAAACAACTATGGATGATATAACAATGATTCTGCTTGCTTTGGGCATGGTAGCAGTCTTTATGGGTCCTTTCTTTGTGATTAGCGCCATCAAAGACAAAAAAGAAGCTCAACAAAAGCAAGAAGAAAACGAAGAGAAATAATTCATATGGGTGCGTCCAATGGGCGCACCCATTATTATAAGCAAAAGGACAATTCCAAGAAAAATCACTCAGTTCTTGCACATATACATTTTTTTTCGTACCTTTGCACCGTGAACCTGCGCTGGGGATGTCTGCACATCAGCGGCGGAGGGTAGCAGACATAATAAAAGGCGTTTATTGGCGCTTGTTTTGGTATCACGAAATCCTGCAAAATTTCACACTCCCAAAGCAAGAGAGCGATAAATGCCCCTTGGTGTGTTTAATTCGTTGTGTCCCACAACGATTAACATATCGGCGTGGGCATTCATTGTTTATTCTTGTGTGTAGGGTCTTGCAGGAACCTCGTGATAGAGAATAAGCAAAAAGAGGTTCCACGCTTTTTGTATATTTATACCAACGGGGGTTTGGAGCCAACTTCCCACAAAACATTCAATTACAATGAAGAAAATTCATTTGCTGCTTTTGAGCATTACGCTGTGTGTATTCTCAGCGTGTCACGATGACATTTGGGATGCTATTGATGGACTTGACTCCCGCGTCACCAAACTCGAAGAACTCTGCAAAGAGATGAACACTAACATCACTTCTTTGCAAACCATCGTCTCTGTACTTCAATCCAACGACTTCATCACAGGTATCGTTGAAATCAAGAAGAATGGCGAAGTGATTGGCTATACCATCACTTTCGGCAAGCATGACCCAATCACCATTTATCACGGACAAGACGGTAAAGACGGAGCAGATGGAAAAGACGGTCAAGACGGACAAAACGGTTCTGCCAATACTCCTGTGATTGGTGTGGCACAAGACACCGACGGAGTATATTATTGGACATTGAATGGCGAATGGCTATTGGATGACAACGGCAACAAACTCCCTGTTTCTGGCAAAGATGGTCAAAATGGTACCAACGGTTCTAATGGTCAAGACGGTGCAGATGGTAAGGACGGACAAGACGGCGAAGATGGTGCTGATGGTCAAGACGGAAAGGATGGTATCACTCCACAATTGAAGATAGAAGACGGCTATTGGTATATCTCTTATGACAATGGTGCTACTTGGACACAACTCGGTAAAGCCACAGGCGAAGACGGAAAAGATGGTCAAAATGGTGCAGACGGCAAAGATGGACAAAACGGAGCTGATGGAAAGGACGGTCAAGATGGCGATTCCATGTTCCAATCCGTAACCCAAGATGAGAGCTATGTCTATTTCACACTTGCTGATGGTACAATAATTAAGATAGCAAAGGGCAGTAGCAACGATCAACCAAATACTGAATTTATTTTCACTATCACTTACGACTCTAATGGTGGAGAGGGAGTAATGGCTCCTGATACATTTTATTATGGACTTAACATGACTAAAACACTTACTTGTCATTATACTAAAGATAAATACTATTTAACCGAATGGAATACTAAGTCAAACGGTTCTGGAGTATCATATCCTCTGGGCTGCGTAATTAGCATTGATAAGAATATCACACTGTATGCTCAATGGAAAAAATGTTTAGGAAATCCTTCTGAATATGTAGATTTAGGGCTGAGTGTCAAATGGGCGACTTGTAATGTAGGCGCAAGCAAACCAGAAGAGTACGGCGATTACTTTGCTTGGGGAGAAAACCACCCCAAGAGCACCTATAATTGGAGCACGTATAAATGGTGCGATGGCTCAGAAACTACCCTAACAAAATATAACTCAAATAGCAGTAATGGAATAGTAGATAACAAAAGGACCCTTGAACTAGATGATGACGCTGCTCGTGTTAATTGGGGTGGCAGCTGGCGCATACCAACAAGTCAAGAGCTAGAAGAACTGCGCACAGAATGCACTTGGATATTGACTACTCAGAATGGTGTAAAAGGCTATAATGTGACTAGTAAGAACAATGGCAATAGTATATTTCTACCCGCAGCTGGCTATCATGATCATGGCGTAATAGACTACGCTGGCACCTATTTCTACTGTTGGTCTAATTCGCTTTATACTGTTACAAGTGCCTTCTTCTTGTATACATCGGCTTCTACTGTGGTTAACTGGGGGCCACGCGCTCGCTACTATGGACTATCAGTACGCCCAGTCTGTCATTAACATTTTCTCTTTAAACTATTTTAGAAATCTGCTTATTAGTAAAATTTCACATCAAAATAATAAAACAATATATATGGAATATCAAGATTTTGAATACGATTTCGTAGTAAGAACACTGCATAATTTAGAGGTGATTGAGAAACAGATTGTTATCAACAAAGAAAATAATAATGACACGACATTTTATGAATTTACAAATTTAATCAATCAGTGTTTAGGGTTAATTCTACTTCCTAAGCAATTTTCTGAGAACAATTCTAAAATAGCTCTAAACCAAGAACTAAGTTACTATGGTTTAGACGAAGGAATCGTGACCTTAATAAAAAACAACAAACCCAAAACATTGAATCATGTATTGCATTATCTTCGTAATGGTATAGCGCACGGACACATTCAACAAGTTATAGATGGTAGTGATGATATTACAGATATAAAAATTTGGGATGTCAATCCAAGCATAGAGAACCCAACAGAAAATGATGCACATACAATCATCGAATTTCGTGTTGAAGAATTAAAAACTTTTGCGATAAAAGTAGCTAAAGAATATTGTAGATTAAAGGAAGAAGAATTAAATCAACAATCTACACACTAACTATTCCCACTCACCCTGTAGGTCATTGGATTTGCGGGGTGAGTTTTTAGATTGTTGTTCTTCTTGCTCGTATCAATGCTCGAATTCAAATGCTCCTACGGCATTGATTCGGTATCCCTTCGGGAAATGTAAGAGTGCTTTCTGCGGACTTCTACGGACGCGGAAGAAGAGAGCTGAAGACAAGTAGAAAGAAGTCCGTAGAAGTAAGGCGATAAGGCTATTAGGCGATAAGGAGAATCCGCATAATCGACTGAAAAAGTATCGGTTATACGGATTGTTGTTGTATTAAAAGCAATCAATATGTATGTTAGAATATTTAGAAATTTTAGAATCTTTAGAATTCTAAGTTTCCTAAAGATTCTAAGAATCCTAATTCTATATATAACAACATAAACAACATTTCGCTCACCCAACATTGGTGAGCTACAGGGAAAGAAATAGATAATTGACAGTCGAGTTGCAATACTATTATTACATAGATGTGCTACTGATGTGCCTACGATGTGCCACTATCAACCCGTCAAAAACCCGTTATGAACCCGTAATCGATCGCATAGCAGTGAGGAGAATGCGTGTGAGGATGAGCGTAAGAATAAGAATGAAAATAACATCACATGATTTGACAAATTTATTAAGAAATCATTAAAATACGCTTTTGTGGTTGGTCAAGTGAATTATTTTTACTAACTTTGCAGGCAAAATCACACCAACATGGCAAAACAACGCATACTGATAGTAGATGACGAAGAGGATATTTGCATGATCCTCTCCTATTCGTTGCAAAAAGCTGGCTACGAAGTGCTTGTGGCACATAGCGCAGAAGAAGCATTGGCTAATTATGAATTGAGAATTAAGAATTATGAGGTGGATTTGATTCTGCTGGATATTATGATGGGCGAGATGTCGGGGTTGGAAATGGCAAACCATTTACGATCGGACAATGTACAATCTGACAATTTGCCTCCGATTATATTCCTAACGGCGTTGAGCGATGAAGATACTGTGCTACAGGGATTTAAATTGGGGGCAGATGACTATATCAGCAAACCTTTCCGTATTGCCGAAGTGCTGGCACGCGTGGCAGCGGTGCTTCGCAGGACAGAAGCGTCAAGGCGAGAAGGCGATGAGGCTATAAGGCAAGAAGACGAGAATTGCATCGTTTTTGAAGGGATTGTGGTGAATAAGGCGGATATGTCGCTCAAGGTGGATGGCGAGGCGGTAGTTATGACACGCAAGGAGATAGAACTGCTCTGCTATCTACTTACCCATCGCGGGCAGATACTCTCGCGCGAACATCTATTGAAGAATGTATGGGATAGCAATGGATTTGTATTAGAACGCACCGTAGATGTGCATATTACCCACTTGCGCAAGAAATTGGGGCAATATGGAAAGCGGATTATCACGAAATCGGGTTACGGCTACATGTTCGAGAATTAATGCTAATAAAAGAAAAATTATCGAAAATTGGATTTTTCACTACAAAAATTGCAGTTTATTAGAAACAATTAACCAAAATTTTCTTGGAACGGCGAATGGGACACAAGAATTATTTATAAAAAAAAGACAACTTCAACAACTTGCGCGGCAATCAACTTCCTGCCGCGCTCAAGGAAAAACAGGAAGTGTTAACTGGTATATAAATCTCTATTATAATGGCAAGAGGCAATGAATGTTTGGATAATAATAGGAATAGGGGTTGTGGCGATTGTAGGTGTATGCTATGCTATCTACAAACGCAAGATTAACCATGCTCGTGAGCAGCAGCGATTGACGCTCACACAGAATATCAGTCACGAATTGAAAACCCCTGTGGCGAGTATTCGTGGGGCATTGGAGACCATCCTTATGCACCCCGATATGGACGAGGAACAACGCAAGCAGTTTATCGAGCGAGCCTATCAGCAGTCAGGGCGTCTTGCGAACTTGGTGGAAGATATATCCACTATCAATAAACTGGACACCCAGACCGACTTTTACACCCGATTGCAACTGGATTTGCATACCATTGTAGAAAATGTGATGCAAGACTTGTCGCTACGCGCGATGCAAGCAGGAGCAACCATCACGCACAATATACCTAAACACCTGATTATCTCAGGCAACTACACGCTACTCTACTCTATTTTTCACAATATCGTGGATAACGCCATCAACTATGTAGAGAAAGCGGAGATTAGTATTCAACTCACGAATCAAGATCCTGCGAATCTATATTTCAGCATTAGCGACAACGGTCAAGGTGTCCCTGCAGAAGCATTGGCTCATATCTTTGAGCGTTTCTACCGCGTGGACAAGGGGCGTAGTCGCAAAGCAGGAGGTACGGGATTGGGATTATCTATTGTAAAACATGCTGTGATATTCCACGGCGGAAATATCACAGCAGTCAATCGTCAAGAGGGCGGATTGGAGTTTCAATTCTCCCTTGCTCGCCGTTCGAAATAAAAAGTAACTTACAAGTTGACAGTTAATATAACAAAACACAAAGTATCGATAAAGTATATAAATCCCTATTATCAACTCATTTCTAACATGCGTTGGATAGGACGAATAGCATCTTTAGCGATTGCTTCATCTACAATAATTTCGCCTATTTCATCGCGAAGACAATTATAAAGATTCTCCAGAGCGCACATTCGCATATACTCGCACTCATTACATTGACAAATTGTCATATCATCCATTACAGCAGGAACTGCTATAAACTCTACCTCTGGACAAGCTTTTTGCATCTCATGAAGAATGCCACTCTCTGTAACCACGAGGAACGATTTATGCTCAGGATGTGCTTTCGCATAATTGAGCAACGCTTGGGTCGATCCTATGATATCCGCATGCTGCAAGATAGATTGCTTGCACTCTGGGTGAGCAAGGACTTTAGCATTAGGATATTGCTCTTTGAGCGCGAGCAATGCCTCCTCTGAGAAGCGAGCATGCACATGGCAACCACCATTCCAAAGCTCCATCTTTCTGCCTGTCATGCGATTGATATAACCACCAAGATTTTGGTCGGGACCAAAAAGAATTGGCTTATCTTCTGGCAATTGCTTCACAATCTTCAGGGCATTACTACTGGTAACTACCACATCGGTGAGTGCCTTGACCGCAGCGCTGGTATTCACATACGACACGACCATATGGTCAGGGTGAGCAGCTTTCCATGCAGCGAGGTCAGCCGCCTTGCAGCTATCTGCCAACGAGCAACCTGCCTCTGGCGCAGGAATAAGCACTTTCTTGTCGGGGCAGAGGATCTTTGCTGTTTCTGCCATGAAATGTACGCCACACATCACGATGATGTCGGCATCTGTTTTGGCTGCCACTTGTGCCAAGGCAAGCGAGTCGCCTACGAAGTCTGCGATGTCTTGAATCTCAGGGCGTTGATAATAGTGCGCCATGATGATGGCGTTCTTCTCGCGACAGAGGCAACGGATTTCTTCGGCTATATTCATATTAGAGTTGTGTAGCGGTTGTGTAGCGGTTGTTTAGAGTTGTACTCCTAAGACATTGTAATACACTCCGTTGTACTCAATGAGAAGTTGACCATCAGAGAGGACTTTTTTACCGACTGGCTTCGTCTCTTCCACCTTAACATGCTCCGTAGCTGTTCCCGAGCAAGAGGTAATGTAGCGAGAGTAGGCGTAGGTCGTGGTGGTACCTGTGCCGCCGCCAGTTGTTTCAATGGTAATACTGCTAAAGGCTGGACCTGCATCTGCAGTACTTGTTGGACTGGAGAAGCGCAATGCACCTACTCCAGATGGAGTGGTAGTAGGCTTCCATGTATAATCCTTCAGATTATTATTGTCCGCTTTCAATTCGCCTATTTTCTTACCAGCAACAGCGAACTCAATGGTGTTATACTGAGTACCGCCCCAAGTACGCATATTGATGGTTATGCTCGTTATTTTGCTTGCATCTAATGAAGGCGATTCTGCATACGACTCTTTTATCATTTTCCAGTATTTGGATTGCTTATCCAACCCTGAAAGTGTCCAACCTTGTGTGTCGTTCAAATTCATAGCGATTGTGGCAGGAGTGGAAACTGTGGTTTCCTCTTCTTCTAATTGAGCAAAGACAGCATGGAAAGTTGTGTTTTGTGTAATATCTGGTGCATCATCAGCATTGGAGAACAAATCAGTTGGAACATTATCTTGTGTACCATTGATGACATCTTCGCTCCAGCCAACAAACTGATTACTAATCTCATCGCAAGACTTAGGTGCAGTGGGCAATATAGTCACTACTCCACCCTTGTTTACAGATATAGTAGGATTACCAGCAGTATATACTTCGCCATTCACAAGCCATGTTACAGTACATTTGGTTTCAGGATCAACCGTACTGCCCCCCTTGAGATAACCATTGCTCTCACCAAGCACAAAGCGAGAGTCGTATGCTGTGATTAGGTCATCCAATTCCAGTGTTTGACCCGCTTTCTCACCCCAAATATACTCTGCCAAATAAGGATAATCGATGAATGGATTACGGTTACCTTGCGTTTGCTGAATACCATTATTGCGGTCAATCTCCTTTTGTGACACAGGATCTTGTCGGTGCCATTTCATCAGGAGTGCCACACCATATTTGGTCAAGCCAAAAGAGCCTGTAGAATAGTTGGTGGTGAATGTCTTAGAACCTTCTCCATCTGTAAAATTCTTGTCGCCTGCCCATTTCAGCAGCGCGCCCATGTATCCACGCGCGAAGTCACCTTTATATTCATCGCGAGGCTCAAACACGGTACCAGAAGCAGAGATATTAGTTCCTGTATTACCTGCTATGGTATTTCCACCCGTAATAGTAATACTCTTGGCAGAACCTCTCTTATTACCATGCTTGTTATAGTCTGCACTCGACACTTCACCAAAAGGATAGTTGCTGCGCACGCCATTCACTTTGCCATCGGTAGGGACAAGGTGGAAAATATCGCAACCAGGACCGCTGGTAGTACCACCATACCAAGACTTAGGGATAGAGTGCTCGCGATTATAGCAATCACATTCGTTTTTATAGCTACCACAGTGGTTCGAATTAATGCTCTTCCATGTGCAATCGCTATACATATCCCACACATATCCATTATCATGAAGATCTGTATATTGATACGCAGACCATAAACCATCATAACCTAATGACGAATAACCCGTTTTGGTTACTTTTTGTACAGCATCAAAAAGTGCTTTACCCGATTTACCATCAATTGCCTCATAATACGCAGGCAACGAAGCCGCAGGGGTTACCGTTTTCGCAGCCATTGACAACACAAAGAAACTGCATAGAACAAATAGTAGAACTCGTTTCATATTTATATTGATTTAGTTTATATTCAAATTAGCCTACAAAATTACTACATTTTTCGCACATACACAAATATTTTGCTAAAAAAATAGCGAAACTTGAGAGGAGAAACAGAAAAAAATGCCCTTGCTGAAAGCAAGAGCATTCTTATTTATTTGATAGTCATTATCTTCCTAAGTGTCGCTCAATGGTAGCTACTTCTTGGCGAAGTACTGCATCGTAGCTCATCTGCGCGTCCATTGTATTCAGCGAATGCGCTACCGTAGCATGATCGCGGTGTACATACTTGCCAATCTCAGCCAAAGAGCAATTGGTGAACTTCTTGATTAAGAACATCACAATATTACGCGCTTTGACGGCATCGCGCTGACGCGTGCGAGCAGTAATCACGGTTTCAGGCATGTGCAAACATTGGCACACAGCTGCGGTAATATCGGCAGGAAGGTATGTTTTTGGGTGCAACTGCACCAATCGCCCTACCACTTTCTCCGCCAACGCCATATCTATCGGGCTATCTGTCAGCGTAGAATATGCCAATAGACTCGCTAAAACACCTTCCAAATCGCGCACATTCTCCGACACATTAGAGGCTATATACTCAATAATATCCTCATTCAATTTAATACCGTCTCGCTTAATATGATACTGCAAAATATCTCGACGCAACGGATAGTCAGGACGGGTAATCTCGGCTGCCAATCCCCATTTGAAACGAGAGAGCAGACGATCCTGAATACCACGCAACTCCATAGGACTGCGGTCAGAAGTAAGAATCAACTGCTTATGACTCTGCTGCAAATAGTTGAAAATCTGGAAGAAAGTATCTTGCGTACCTTTCAAGTCAGAGAAATACTGTATATCATCCACAATCAAGACATCTACCGACTGATAGAACATCAAGAAATCTGGCACTTGATTGCGATTCACAGCATCTTGGAACTGCAATTTGAATGTATTAGCCGCTACATAAAGCACACGAGCAGCAGGGTTAAGGCGACAAACCTCATTACCAATAGCATATGCCAAGTGGGTCTTACCTACTCCACTACCACCAAAGAGGAACAAAGGATTAAATATGGTTTTACCCGGATTCTTAGCAATCTCAATAGCCGCTGCACGCGCAAGCTTATTTGGCTCGCCTTTAACAAAATTGTCAAAAGTATATTGGCTATTCAACTGGCTATCCCACGCATCTGCAGTTTCCTGCGAAGGCGAAAAGGCATCCACTCGCGAGTGGTTGTGCGACTCACGCAATGGCTCGCTGGGCACATCAATAATACCACCAGCAACCATGATACGATATTCCAATCGAATGGCTGGTCCGAAAATCTTGCGCAGAACACGAGAGAGCAAATCCAAATAATTCTCCTCTATATACTCTACGATAAACTGACTCTTCACCTGCAAGACCAACAAATCGTCTTCATATTGCAACGCAGACAACGGCGCAAACCATGTTTGGTATGCACTCTGCGAGAGATTATCGCGCAGAATCTGTTGGCATTGCGCCCATAATATGTTGAAATCTTGCTGCATGGAGTTATAAATAGCGTACGAAAAGAGGCAAAAAAAAGCGACTTCTTTTCGAAATCGAGTGCAAAGGTACTACATTTTTTTCATATGACCAAATGCGGGTCATTCTGCTATCATTCTATTTTTTCTATCATACAAAAATTCAAGGAGTTAGTCACACGATATTGATTTACTTACCTTTACAAAGGTTATCAACACCTAAGTTACTGAAACTCATAACTCATAACACATTCTGTTCCACATAATCATGTTTCACAAAAAATCCCTAACCAGTTATGCTTCACTCGGTTAGGGACTTTTTAACAATTTTCACAAATTAGACTTTCAGAAAATTACTTGTTTTTAGGCAATTTCTTTTGTATGAAAGGACGCGCTTTCACAGCCATGATTATTGTATCCACATTATGCACAGTACTCTCCAAACTCTGGAGTGTCGTATTGAGGTTATCATGCAATGTTTTATCATTAAGGAGCAAGCCCAATGTACCCTCTTTGGAATGCAATGCATGATTGACAGATTGGATTGCAGTATCTAAGGACAAAATGGTTTGTTGAATGTCAGCAGCATGTACATCTGCAACAATAGTCTGCAAACCCGTCATTGTAGAATCCACCTTAGCCATGACTATTGGCAATTGCTTATGGGTTAGCTGGCGTATATCTTTGCTACTTACAGTGAGGTCACTGGTAATACGCTCTACATTCTGCAATGTAGCGTGCAGACTACCTTCTTCTACCTCGTTGTTGAGCAAAGCGAGCAAAGTGTTAGCTTCGGTCAAAAGGCTATCCAAGTGCGCTAACAGCCCAGTTTGCAAGTTATCCATCAGTCCTGGGACGATATGTGTGGGCAAGGTGTCGCCAGCTTGATAAGGCATAGCACGATTGGCAAGCGCAGGCAATTGCAGTTCGATAGCACCACCGCCAAGCAGGCCATCTGCAACTAATGCCATTTGCGTACCACGAGGAAGAGCGATATTCTTATCAATTGACACACGCACCACGAAAGCAGGTTGGCGAGTGAAATCGTACTGCACACTCTCCACTAATCCCACCTTATATCCTTTAATATATACAGGTGCTTGCTCCGTTAGACCATTAGCAGACTCTAACTGCCCGACATAAACCTTTGTTGGAGAAAATATATTAACTCCCTTCAAAAAATTAAATCCAAAATACAGGATGACCATGCACACTATAGCCAAGGCACCCACTTTTAATTCTCTTGAGTATTTCATTGCTTATAATATTTTTCAAATGCATCAAAGATGCCGTTTACGATTCCATTTTTACCTTCTGCACTCGCCAACCATTTCTCTTCTTCAGCATTGCTAAGAAATCCCATTTCTACCAATACACTGGGACAAGCAGACTTTAACAACACCCAAAAAGCAGCCTGTCGCACTCCACGATTAGCACGCTTCAATGTCCCCACAAATTGATTTTGCACCAACTCTGCAAACACTAAACTATTGTCCATGTATTGGTTCTGCATCAATTCAAAGAGGATATAACTCTCTATCGAATTCGGATCAAACCCTTGGTATACCGTCTGGTCCTCCTCCAGTTTCATTACAGCATTCTCACGCATTGCCACATCAAGGTTATCCTCCATTCGTTCCGTACCAAGGATAAAAGTCTCGGCACCTTGAGCATTACGATTCTCGGCAGCATTCGTATGAATACTAATGAACAAATCCGCATGATTTTTATTGGCTATATCCGCTCGTTCTTGCAGCGGAAGGAAGACATCCGTTTCACGCGTGAGCACCACCTTTACATTGGGATAGTTCTCGCGAATTTTCGCTCCCAACTGCTTCGCTACGGATAGATTGAGGTTCTTCTCCTGAACACCCATCTTGCCGATAGCACCCGCATCATGACCACCATGCCCCGCATCAATCACCACCGTGAAAGAAAGGAGAGGCATTACGAGCAGCACCAGCAAAAGGCACCTGCACATGATTGTCCATTTGTTTTGTTGCATAGTTACTTTCATATCATTGTTTACAAAAACTGTGCAAAGGTACAAAAAAAACTGCAAACATGCAAGTATCTTGAACGAAAACTTATTTTAGAGCGTTTTTTATCATTCTATCTGCGGCTTATCTTCGGCTAAATAGCAAGACAAAACAACAACAAATAAAAGCTCTACTTCCACATTACCACACTATCACATAAAAAAAAGGAACTATATACATGTTGACACTTACTATCTCCTTGCCCTATCGGGCAGAAATCTAAATAAATCTTTTGCCACACTATAGCCACGCTTTTACGAGGTACTCCGTAATGAATTACCACCGCTCCTCATTTCGCTTCATGCGAAACTCGTGCGCTTAATCTTAAGTAAATGTGGCATGAACAACACGAAGTGTCAACAGGTATATAAATTCCTAAAAAAATATGTCGAAAGTTTGCCTATGTCAAAAAAAAGAAGTAATTTTGCAAGCAGATTATTCATTTTACAATTAACAGATATATTATGGAGTATCGTTTTTCTGGTCATAGTGGACTACAGCTTCCACTCGTTTCATTGGGATTATGGCATAATTTTGGTAGTGAAGACCCCTTTGATGTGGCTCGCGACATGCTTTTGCACGCATGGGATAGAGGTGTGACGCATTTTGACATTGCCAACAACTATGGTCCTGCACCTGGTACCGCAGAGATGACTTTTGGCAAAGTACTTCGCGAGGATTTAGCGGCTCACCGTGATGAGATGATTATCTCTTCCAAAGCAGGCTACTGGATGTGGGACGGTCCTTACGGCGATGGCGGCTCACGCAAATATTTGATTTCGTCATGCGACCAGAGTTTGCGTCGTACAGGGTTGGAATACTTCGATATTTTCTACTCGCACCGTTATGACCCCAACACTCCCATAGAAGAAACAATGCAAGCATTGGTAGATATTGTGCGCGCAGGCAAAGCACTCTACGCGGGTATCAGCAATTATCCCGCTGACAAGCAACAAGAATGCTACAACTACTTACGCGAAGCACATGTACCCTGCGTGATTGGTCAGTACAAAGCCAACATAGCCTACAAAGAGACATTGGAACAGAACTTGCCCGTAGCACAAGCCAATGGTTCTGGTTTCATCTGTTTCTCGCCTTTGGCACAAGGTCTGCTGACTAATCGTTACTTGAATGGTATTCCTACGGGCAGCAGAGCCAGCAAAAATGTATTCCTTCGCCCTGAACAAGTAACCCCAGAAGCCATCGCCAACGCTCAACGCTTGGGCGCGATAGCAGCAGAACGCGGTCAGTCATTGGCACAAATGGCAATAGCATGGCTGTTGGCTAAAAATGTAACCAGCGTGATTGTAGGTGCAAGCAGTGTGGCACAATTGGAAGATAATATCAATGCTATCCACAACATCACCTTCAGTGAAGAAGAATTGCGTGCTATTGAAAGCATAAAATGGGCATGATTTTCAGGAGGTTATTTGATCGTTACGCCCTGATTATAGCCATGCTTATCGGTGCGGTTGGCTATCGGTGGTTTAGGCATCTGGATGGATGTATGCCTACGCTCATCTTCCTGATGCTGTTCTTCACTTTCTGCAAGATTAACCCGTTGGACTTACGCCTTCGCGCATGGCACGCTATCGTGCTATGTTGCCAATTAGCACTCACCGCTGGTATCTATTACGGATTGCGTTGCGGATTGCAAATGTGCGCTGCTCAATGGGGACTGACGCCTATGGACATCAAAGTGATGTCGCAAGGAATCATGGTGTGTGTGATTATGCCTACCGCCACCGCAGCACCTATCATCGCAGGCAAGCTGGGAGGTAGTATTCAAAACCTAACCACCTTCAGTCTGCTCAGCAATATCGTTACTGCATTGGTGGTGCCGGCATTCTTCCCGATTGTGAATCCATCGGCTCATATAGCCTTCTTGCCCGCAATGTGGCATATATTGTGCCGCGTAGGTCCAATGTTATTAGGTCCCTTCATCGCAGCATGGATATTGCGTCTGGGCTACGAAGCCTATTACCGCCACAAGGGTGCGCCACGCTCATTCGCTCTATCCAAGACATGGGCATCGATGCCCTTCTACCTATGGGTAGTACTGCTGATTGTGCTTATAGCCAGAATCACCTATACACTATTGGTGGAAGACTATACGGGTTACGCCATCGTCGTATTGTGTGCAGGCGCACTTATCACTTGCCTCTTGCAGTTTGCGTTGGGACGATGGATTGGGTATCAGTTTCCCGCTTCCAGTCATGGTGCAGACTACTGCGATGTACTCATCAACCCAGCCGCAGCTGACTATAGCATCAACCAGAAAAGCAGCATCACCGCAGGACAAGCCTTCGGACAAAAGAACACCGCTTTGGGCGTATGGTTGGCACAGATGTACTTACACCCCCTATCCGCCATAGGACCAGCAGCGTATATCATCTGGCAAAACCTATTCAACTCGTGGCAGTTGTGGTATGCTGGGCGCAAATAATTGGATTTACTTCACAGGCATATCCTGTAATCCCCACCCCGTAATCGTAGCTATGTAAGGAATATAGGCATATGAGAACTTCTGGTGACCTATATAGTTAGGATGCATTGCTGCACCTAAATCCTCATCGGTAGAGAGATGCAATGCAGGACAACATGCCATGAAATAGACATTAGGCATCGGGCAGAACTTCACCATATCACGCATGTAATCCAACAATGTACTATGCGCCTTGGATGACACACATAGCACAGGGTGATTTTCACCATAATTATCTTTAATATAGCGAATTAAACGATAATAGCCATCACGGAAATTCTCATACGACGGTTGCAGAGATACCGAAAAATCGTTTCCACCCAAATAAATACAAGTCAATGCAGGACGAATATCTGACTCCTCTGCATTCCAACGCGTAAGTTGCGTAGAATCCATATCAAATGTTTGGAGATAACGATCTGGCATATGGTATCCTGCAAACTTCGAATTATAGTTGCGTGCAGCACCCATTCCAGAATGTGCAACCACCACATAATCAGCACCAAAATAACGCGATATAATAGCAGGGAATGAACGCGATGCATTTTCTGTCTCGGGTGTGAATTTAGCAAAACGGCTGGTATCATCGACACCATAGCCACAATCGTAACTTGCGCCAATAAACTCCAATTGGCGTTTTCGAATAGGTTCTGCTTGGTAGAACATACCTTTCGCATCGGTGGCAAAAGCATGGACAGTAGTCTTTCCTTGCTCACCCTCAGTACGCTTTTGCACAACGACTGTATGGAATTTTTGTTTCGAGTTTTTGAGATAATTAGGGTCTATCAACTCAATAACTGTATCCGTACTCGCCACCTCAATAATGCGATGAGGCTCTGCACTCATTGGTGCATCAATCCAAATATTGAAATAGTTGTGACGCGTAGCAGCCATCTCGGGTGTATCATCCCACTTTGTATCCGAAACACGCATCGTTAATGACTTGCCCGAAAAAGCTATGCGAAAATAAACACCCGTCCAATCAAAAGAGACATCAGTCCCCTCTACTAAAGTACGCCCCACATAAGTCACACGAGCATCATTAGCAGGAATAGTTTCTGCAAAACTACTCATAGTCAGCAGTATAGCAACTGCAAGGAAAAGGATTTTTTTCATAATTTTAGGGAATTATATAGGAGTTAGCACCGAATAGGTGCTTTCTTTTTTTAAGTAATATATTGTATTAGATAAATATTCTCTGATATTTTAACATATCCACCAAGTTCTTTGATGTTATATTCGTCTATCTTGTTTGATGAGGTTATCCATATATGGTCACCAACATTAATTGTTTTAAGAAATTCCGAATACATGTTTAACAACATACCTGTATGTGTTTTATCATACATAAGTGCAATATGGTACGTGTTAAATTGTTTATAATTATTCATGTAATTACTAAGAATCTCTTTTGTGTTATCATCTAAAGGTGTGATTTCTTTACCCACTAATGTGTTATTATCAACGATTAGTACAGATATAATAATTCCATCTGTTTCTTCTATCCATGATTTAGAAAAAACAATGTGGGGAATATCGCAACGATTAAAATGTTGCTCAAATAAAGTTATATCTTTTGGTTCTAAATTTCTCATTGCTGCTTTTTTTTGCAAAATTACTTAATTTTATTAATAAATTATTGAAATAATACGATTATTTTACAGGAACATCTTGTAAGCCCCAACCAGTGATTGTGGCAATATAAGGAATAATAGCATAAGCAATCTTCTGCTGGCCATTATAATTAGGATGCCAACCTGCTCCCAAATCTTCATCGGTACTATGATGTAGCATAGAACCATAGCCCAAATAATAGACATTTTTCAAGCCACAATTATTCACTACATCGCGCACATAACGAAACTGATATTCATTTGATTTTGATGCAACACAAAGCACAGGATGCTCCTCACCATAATTCTCCTTCACATACCCCAACAGACGCATGTATCCATTGCGAAACTTCGTATAGTCAGGCATCATAGACGATGAGAAATCATTGGTTCCCAAATAGATAACAGTAATATCAGGATCAAAATCCGATTGCGCAACATTCCAACGCGAAGTAGAATCGCGATCAATGGTGTATTGATAAATATCAGTCATCACTTCCCACGGGATATTTGACCCCGCATTGCGACAAATGCCGCGTCCTGAATGCGCAATTGCCATATAGTCTGCATCAAAATAGCGCGAAACGATGCTTGCATAAGTGCGTGATGCATTCTCCGTTTCATCTGTGAAAGGATCCCTACGACTTGGTGCTTCTACACCATATCCACATGTATAACTATCACCTATAAATTCGATTTGATGTTCTTTGAGCGGTTGTGCTTGCACAAACTTGCCATCTGTGATGAACTCATATACGGTCGTCTTGCCACATCCCGCCTCTGTGCGTTTTTGAACAACTACTTGATGCTCTTTCTTTTTAGAGATTTTCAGATCTTTAGGAAGGACTAATTGTACAATGGTATCACAGCCCTTCACCTCTACTACACGCGTAGGTTCAGCACTCGTAGGGCAATCTATCCACACTGCATAAAAATCGCGTTTGGTATCTGTAACACGCATTGACAACGACTTTCCCGTGAATGCAACACGAAAGTAAGTGGCAGGAAAGTCAAAAGTAAGCGAACCATTGTTCTCTATCGCACGCCCCACAAAAGTGATACGCGAATCAGTAGCAGAAACAGTTTCCGCCATAAGACCAAGCGGCAGCCAAGCCATGAGGCTTATAGCCAAGAAAAAAATCTTTTTCATTCTTTAACAATAAAAACTATTTCACTGGCATATCCTGCAATCCCCACCCTGTAATGGTAGCAATATAAGGGATTATAGAGTACGCTTTCTTTTGTTGACCATTGTAGTTCGGGTGTACATCAGCACCAAGATCCTCATCGGTATGGAGATGTTGCGCAGGACAATACCCCAAATAGTACACATTTTTCCTTCCACAATTATTCACTAAGTCACGAACATAATTAAAGAGATATTCATGTGTTTTGGTAGTAACACATAAAATCGGATGATCTTCGCCATAGTTGGTCTTGATATAATCGAATAAACGATAATAATGCTTGCGGAAGTCTTCGAATTTAGGAGCCAGCGCTGTAGAGAAGTCATTCGCACCTAAATAGACAATCGTCATTGCAGGATGGAAGTCCGACTTAGAAGCGTCCCAACGAGTGAGTTGTGTAGAGTCCTCATCAAATGTTTGGAGATAGCGATCTGGCATCCACCAACCTTTGAACTTAGAATTATAATTGCGTGCGATACCCATACCAGAGTGCGCAATAGCCACATAATCTGCACCAAAATAGCGTGATACAATTGCCGCATATGAGCGTGAAGCGTTTTCCGTCTCTGGAGTAAAACGCTCAGTACGCGTAGCAGCATCAATACCATAACCACAAGTATAACTATCACCAATAAATTCTAATTGGCGTTCTTTGAGAGGTTCAGCCGAAAAGAATTGTCCTTTGGCATCAGTAGAGAATGAATGAATAGTTGTTTTTCCTTGCTCACCCTCTGTACGCTTTTGCACAATGACTGTATGTACTTTTTGTTTAGATGATTTGAGATAGGCAGGATCTATCAGTTCGATAGTTGTATCATTACCAGCCACTTCAATTATGCGGTGTGGCTCTGTACTTGTGGACGAGTCAATCCACACATTATAATAATTGTGTCGAGTAGCGGCTTTCTCAGCATCCGTATCCCATTTCGTTTCAGAAGCCGTCATAGTCAATGACTTACCAGAAAAAACTACACGGAAATAAGTAGCGGTCCAGTCAAAAGACACATCAGTTCCATCTACCCATGTACGGCCGACATATGTTACACGAGAATCATTAGCAGGAATAGTTTCAGCAAAAATGCTCATTGTCAGCAGCATAGAAGCTGCAAGAAAAAGGATTTTCTTCATGGTATTAATTGTTTTATAGTTTTTTATAGCACCTATGGGCGTAAAAGACTCATAGGATTTTGTGTATAGAAGACAAAGTGAGAGTTTCCCCTCACTTTGTCTTAGGATTGTTTTATTCAAATGCGCCCATTTGCAGCATCGCCACCTCTTTAGGAGTCAAGAAGCGATATTTGCCTCGTGCTACATTCTTCTTGGTCAGTCCTGCAAAAGATACTCGGTCAAGTTTAGTCACTTTGTACCCTACTCGCTCGAACATACGACGCACCACGCGGTTTTGACCAGAGTGAATCTCTATGCCAATATGCTTGCGGTCTTCTTGTGGGAACTCCAATGCATCTGGAGAAATCTTCTCATCATCGATTATTACACCAGCACGCAAAGTAGCTTCATCTATCTCGTCCAAATCGCGGTCGAGGGTTACGGCATAGATTTTCTTCTTGCCAAACTTAGGGTGTGTTAGTTTTGCTGCGAGATCACCATCATTGGTGAGTAGAAGAACGCCTGTGGTGTTACGGTCAAGACGACCTACAGGATAGATACGCTCCGCGCACGCGTTGCGCACAATATCTAATACAGTGTGACGCTCTTGTGGGTCATCGGTGGTAGTCACCGTATTCTTTGGCTTATTGAGCAGTATATACACCTTACGCTCACGGCGAACTGGTTGGTTATGGAACATAACCTTATCAGTTGGCAATACTTTTGCA
Organism: Paludibacteraceae bacterium; assembly: GCA_017628395.1. GTDB lineage: Bacteria > Bacteroidota > Bacteroidia > Bacteroidales > Paludibacteraceae > Colicola. The sequence goes on from JAGBZD010000111.1 coordinate 25,143, forward strand.
CCAAGGTTATCCACCACTTCGCCATTAACGGTAATAACGCCAGCGAGAATGAAATCATCCGCTTCGCGGCGTGAACAGATGCCTGCATTAGCCAAATATTTATTCAAGCGAATTGGCTTGGTTGGATCTTCGTAGTTTTTAGAAAACTCTTGGCGTTTGCGTTGTGAATACACGCCAGGATTGTGTTTTGGTCTTGGTCTAAACTGGCGTTCGCCTGTCTGTTCCCCTTCTGGACGAAATGAAGGACGGCGTTGCTCCACTTTCTCTACGCGTACAGCACCTGCTGTGCGGGTAAAACGTTGGCGTTGGCGTCCGCCTTCTCGTGCAGGGCGATCAGTTGGGGCATTAAAGCGAGGACGGATTGAAGCTCCATCTGCTGAGAAATGTGCGCCATTATGCTCACGCGGATTCGCATCTTGCGAGTAGCCACCACGACGCGGGGTGCGATTGTTTGAATCAAACATAATTTTGTAAATAAATATTTAATAATGGTTTAGTTAGTATCTTGATTCATATTTCAGGTATAGGTCTTGTTTCAAAACATAGGCCCCGAGTATTGCTCAGAGCCTATGTTTGTTGGAATCAATTAAGGCGTGTGCATCTCTCGACGGTATCACGCCGAATCGCCACACTTAGGCTTCTGCAGCTTGCTCTACAGCCAATTTACCACGATAGTATCCGCAAGTTGGGCAGATAGTGTGATAGATGTAATGAGCGCCACAGTTTGGGCAAAGTGCCAATGCTGGCATTTTTGCTTTGTCATGTGTACGACGTTTCGCTTGTCTGGTGTGCGATTGTCTTCTTTTTGGATGTGCCATAGTTGTTTATTATTTTTAATAGTTATTTTTAATTTAATCATTTGAAGGTGATTGCTCTTTTGCTTTGCCACGCAGAACGACATTGCGCCATCACTATCAGCCTTCTATATCATTGTCATCGTCCAACGCGGTGCAGAGGTGGTTTTGGAGAAGTGCATCCATATCGGGATTGCAACCACCATCTTGGTGACTATGCACCAACGGGAGATTCACTATGATCAATTCGTATGCCAACCATGCCAAGTCAAGCTGCTTGACATCTTCTTCCAATTCCATCTCCTCCTCATAGATATCTACATCCACACTCATCGCATCCAAACAGCGATCGCAGATTACCTGCACTTGTCCTACGATATCCATATCCACCGCAAAATCATCCTCGCGAAGAATGAGGCGTACTTTCACATCTACTGCACCACCTAATAACTCCGTATTATCAATAGTTGTAAGATATTCCCTATCTAACTGAAAATCAAACAGGTGTTCACCTATTTCCAACTGATCTAACAATACGATATGTGCAGTTTTATCACTCATTTCTCCACATTTTCCCAAAATTGGCGTGCAAAGGTACTACATTTTTCTCAAATACGCAAATCTTTATGCATTTTTTCTTAAAAAACTTGCTATTCGTAGTTTTTTGCCAATCCACCTTGTGCCGTTTCTTTGTAGAGCGATGGCAAATCATGGCCTGTTTGCTTCATCACATCCACCACCTTATCAAACGACACGCTATGCGTTCCATCGGAGAATGCGGCATACATATTACTATCTAACGCGCGCGCGGCAGCAAAAGCATTGCGTTCAATACAAGGTATCTGCACCAAGCCGCATACGGGGTCACAAGTCATACCCAAGTGATGCTCCAATCCCATCTCAGCGGCATACTCTATCTGCGAAAGCGTTCCGCCAAAGAGTTGGTTGACAGCACCAGAAGCCATCGCGCACGCTACTCCAACCTCACCCTGACAGCCAACTTCAGCTCCTGAGATAGAAGCATTCTCCTTTACCACATTACCAATCAAACCTGCAGTAGCAAGAGCATGCAAGATACGCGTTTCAGAAAAGTTGCGCGAACGCCATGTATGATATAGTACCGCGGGTAACACACCGCATGAACCACATGTAGGAGCTGTAACAATCTTGCCTCCTGAGGCATTCTCCTCACTTACAGCCAAGGCATAAGAAAACACTAATCCGCGTGTACGGAGGTTATCTTTGTAGCCTGCCACTTTAATGTAATAACTGGCTGCTTTTCGGCGCAAGTGAAGCGGCCCAGGAAGCACACCTTCATGATCCAAACCGCGTTCTACAGATTCGCGCATCACTTGCCAAACTTCACGCAAGTAATCCCAAATCTCTTTCCCCTCACAATGCTCCACATATTCCCAATAATCCCAACCCTGTTTATCACAATACTCTTTTATGTCATCCAAGCGTTTGAGAGGATAAATCTCATCCCCTTTATTCTCATCGCCCAATAGCCTTACAGCTTCACCATCTTCTGCAAGAGCTCCACCACCAATGGAATAAACCGTCCAATCTTCGAGAAGGTTACCATTCTCACCCCAAGCACAGAATCGCATGCCATTGGGGTGGAATGGCAAGAACTCCTCATGCCAAACGATTTCCACAGTAGGAATAACATCAATGATTGCAGCATCGGTCAAGTGTCCTTTGCCTGTGGCAGAGAGACTACCATACAGATGTGCCTCGTAACGAACTGCTTGTGGATGACGCTCCAAAAACAACTCTGCCGCTTTTCGTGGTCCCATAGTATGACTACTACTGGGACCATAACCAATGCGAAAAATCTCACGAATTGATTTCATATGCTATTCATTGTATTTTGTTTTTTTATGGCAAATTGATTGCCTTTGTTGCCTGCAAAATTAATGTTTGAAGTGGCGTGTGCCAGTCATGAGCATGCAGATGCCGAGTTCGTCAGCTTTCACTACGCAGTCGTTATCGCGGATGCTACCACCTGGTTGCACGATAGCTGTTACGCCATATTGAGCAGCCAATGCCACGGTGTCGTCGAATGGCAAGAAACCGTCAGAAGCAAGGATAAGACCTTCGGTCACGCCAGCAGCGTGGGCTTGCTTCATAGCAATCTCAGCACTACCTACGCGGTTCATTTGACCTGCACCTACGCCGAGTGTTTGACCATTCTTAACCACTACGATAGCATTGGATTTCACATGCTTAACGATGTTCCAGCCAAATTGCATATCTGCGAGGGTTGCCGCATCTGGTTGCACTTTGGTAGCGCACATGTCAGCAGTGATCGTCTCGATTTGGGTGTCGAGGTGTTGTACAAGCAAACCGCCGTTGACGCTCACATATTGGTCGATAGCCTCGGTGCTTGGAGTCATATCCACTTGGATAACGCGGAGGTTCTTCTTAGTAGCGAAGATCTCCATTGCCTCGTCGGTGAAGTCAGGAGCAATCACAATCTCGAGGAAGATAGGCTTCATGCCGAGTGCAATCTCCTTGGTGATGGTACGATTGCAGATCACGATACCGCCGTAAATACTTACGGTGTCTGCCTCGTATGCCTTTTGCCATGCCTCTTCGATGGTAGCTGCCACAGCAGCGCCACATGGGTTCATGTGCTTGAGAGCTACGCAGAATGGCTCTTGGAAGTCGCGAGCGATATTGAGCGCAGCGTTAGCATCTTGGATATTGTTGTAAGACATCTCCTTGCCTTGGAGTTGCTTGCCGCTAGCGAGTGAGAATGGAATCTCCTTGGTTGCAGCATAGAACTTCGCAGATTGGTGAGGGTTCTCGCCATAGCGAAGGCCTTGCTTGAGGTCGAACTCGAGGAAGAGTTTCTCGTTCAATCCTGCTTTCTCACGCATGTAAGTAGCGATGCATGCATCGTATTGCGCTGTGTGTGTGTATGCCTTTGCAGAGAGTTGGAGACGAGTCTCGAGAGTAGTGTTGCCCGTAGCATTGATCTCAGCGAGGATAGTGTCGTAGTCGGCTGGATCGCAAACGACGGTCACATCGTTGTAGTTCTTCGCAGCTGAACGGAGCATAGATGGACCACCTATGTCGATATTCTCAATCGCGTCAGCCATACTCACGCCCTCTTTGGCGATGGTCTCGCGGAATGGATAGAGGTTCACGCACACGAGGTCGATGAACGAGATGCCGTTCTCCTCCAGTGCTTGGAGGTGAGATGGTTCGTCACGGCGTGCGAGAAGAGCACCGTGTACCTTTGGGTGAAGGGTCTTAACGCGACCGTCGCATATTTCAGGGAAACCAGTTACATCGCTGATACCGATGGTGTTAACACCTGAGTTCTCTAATAATTTTTGTGTACCGCCTGTGGCGATGATTTCCCAGCCCGCTGTTTGCAGACCTTTCACGAAATCTACCAATCCTGATTTGTCGCTTACGCTGACTAATGCTCTTTTTGCCATAATGTTATTTGTTTTATCTCCTTGCCCTATTGGGCAGAAATCTTAATTAAATCTTATTTTACGATGTTGTTTGTTTTTATTGCCTTCGCTCTTCGTTTTGGGAACATCCAAAACTCATCACTAATCTTCAGTAAATGTAGTGGGTTTTTGATCGACTTTTACGGAACGCAGTCCTTTAGTAAAATCATACGCTCCAAAATTTATCAACCAACCTTGTTCTTTTTTGTACAATCTTAAATATGTTTTAAGTTGCTTATAATGAACTGGTAGTAACTCTTCTACTGATTTTAGTTCTATTATTATCTGATCTTCAACGAGTATATCCAAACGCAGTGAGTTCTCTACCAAATGTCCTTTGTAGAAAACCTCTACAGGCACTTCGGATTGCACTTTTAATCCACGCTCTTGCAACTCATAGACCAATGCCTTATGATAGACCGATTCAAGCAAACCAGGTCCAAATGCATTGTACACCTCCATGGCTGCACCGCGTATTTGATATGATAACTCGTGGTTAGTCATGATTCCTAATTGTCCTATTTACTTTGCCTGAAATCTATATAATATGTCACATTTACTGAAGATTTAGCGTACGAGTTTCGTTTGAGCGAAACGAGGAGCGGACTGCAATAATAATCAGTAGCGTGGATAAAAGATTTATTTAGATTTCGTGAGCGCAGCGAGCAGGAGTTTTATTTATAGTATCTCGTTCTCGCCTTCGATGACTTTACCGATGATTTGCGCTTTGTCGCCGTGCTTAGCGAGGATAGCGATGGCTTTCTCTGCGTCTGCCGCTGGCATTGCAATCACCATACCAATACCCATGTTGAAGATGTTGAACATCTCGCGATGAGGGATGTTACCCCATTTCTCCAAGCATTGGAATACAGGCAAGATTTCCCATGAACCTTCGGTCACGCTGAAGCCTTGCCCCTCTTTCAAGATACGAGGGATATTCTCATCGAAGCCACCACCGGTGATATGCGCTACACCGTGCACATCGCAGTTGTGGATCACCTCCAGCACTTGCTTCACATAGATGCGGGTTGGAGTGAGGAGCACTTCGCCGAGTTTCTTGTCTGCGCTGAGCTCTGGGTAAACGGTGTGTAAGTCAAGTCCTGCATCGCTCACTACCTTGCGCACGAGGCTGAAACCATTAGAGTGTACGCCAGAAGAAGAGATACCTACGAGTACATCACCTACAGCCACCTTGCTGCCATCGATGAGCTGAGATTTCTCCACGACACCTGTGGTGTAACCTGCGATATCGTATTCGCCATCGCCGTACATACCTGGCATCTCCGCGGTCTCGCCGCCTACGAGTGCGCAACCTGCTTGGCGGCAACCTTCTGCCACACCAGCAACGATAGCCTCTACCTTCTCAGGGATATTATGACCAATAGCCACATAATCGAGGAAGATGAGTGGTTCGGCGCCTTGTGCTAACACATCGTTTACACACATAGCCACAGCATCAATACCGATGGTATCGTGCTTGTCCATCGCGAAAGCGAGTTTGAGTTTGGTACCTACACCATCGGTGCCGCTCACGAGTACAGGCTCTTTGATGTTGAGTGCCGAGAGGTCGAACATTCCACCAAACGAACCGATATTGCCCATAGAGCCAAAGCGGTTGGTACTTTTTACATGCGATTTAATACGACTTACTACTTCGTATCCGGCTTCGAGGTTTACGCCGGCTGCCTCATAATGTTGTGCCATTATTGTATAGTTTGTTTTAATATTTGTTCGTTGATTTCCCAGTATCCATTGCGTTTGCCATTGCGACGCGATATGATTCCTTTATTGGTTAGATTCACCGTGAGCGTTTTTACCGTTCGCTCCGATTTGCCAATAGCTGCTGCTATTTGCTTTTGCGTAACAGATGGGGTTTGTTGTAGAATTCGCAATACCACCAATTCTTCTAAAGTGCAATTTTTGCACTTTGAAAGCACTATTTCATCTTCTTTTGCACTTTGGTTTGCACTTTGAGCTTGCTCAAGATCGTTTGTCGCCTGCCAATCGAGATGCAGTTCTCTATTTTGTAGAGGATGATTCTCGTTTAACAACATGTTGCGAAAGAATCGCTCCAAGAACAAAGGGTTGTAGCTAATACCTTGTAGTACATTGGTGTAGTTAGCACGCACAAGCGCGTTACGGAAGTACCATGAGTTATTGGCAAATATTTCGTTGTTTACCTTAAACCCTAATGTCGTTAGG
>JAGBZD010000112.1 GCA_017628395.1 Paludibacteraceae bacterium
AACGGCTTCCAGCACGCGCAGAACGCCTGTGGCATCAATGTCGGCGGTGAACTCAGGCGAGTCGAAGCTGACCTGCACATGGCTTTGAGCAGCCAAGTTGTATATCTCATCGGGACGCACCTTGCCGATGACCTGTATGAGACCCATGGAGTCGGAGAGGTCGCCGTAGTAGAGGTGAAAGTGGGGTTGTCCTTCGAGATGCGCAATGCGCTCGCGGTAGTCCACTGAACTACGGCGAATGATGCCATGCACATCATAGCCTTTTTCCAAGAGAAATTCTGCCAAATACGAGCCGTCTTGACCCGTTATACCTGTAATAAGAGCGGTTTTCATTGTTTTTTTTGTTTTCTTGCACTCATTATCTATGCCCATGTAGAACGAATAATCGATGCCTCAACTAAATATTTATTTATTCGTTTCAATGCCTCTTCAATAGTAAAAAGTGAATGCTTAGATTGCTCACTGATTGCCGTAACATAGATATCTATATTCGCAATCATCTCTTCCATACATTGCATCAAAGCATGAGCATCTTGTGGATGAAAATACAAAGCAGCATCACCCAATTGCTCACGATGACCTGCTAAATCTGAACAAATAACAGGACAACCTATATGCATAGCCTCTATTGGTGGCATATTGGTTGGGCCAAAAAAAGAAGTCATGCATAAAGCCACAGCATTAGCAAAGAATGTATTAATGACTGCATTCTCTACGAATCCAGCAAAGACTACCTCGTTGGTTAATTCCAATTCCTCAAGCAACAATTGAATATGTGCTTTATTGCCCTTATCTGAACCCGTAAACACTAACTTATACTCAGGATGGGTATTATGAAGTTCCGCAAAGGCCTTAATTAAGTTCGTGTGATTCTTGTGCGCCCAAAACTGTGCAGGATAAAAGAAATATTTATACTTCTCTAATCCGTACTGCTTCAAAATCTCTGCCTGCTTCTCCTCACTTACTTTTTCCTCTATGCAATTACCCGCAAAGATAGGCACAACTTTTATCTTTTCTTCAGAGATATTTGTAAACTTCAACAATTCTTGTTTACCAGCCTCTGATTCAGCAAATACAAAAAGTGCCTGAGGTAAGATATCGCGATAGAAAGCAGCACGCTTAGCATATTCGCCACTACTAACCAGTTCAGGAAAAGCAAAGGTACTCCAATGACCTATATCCCAATTCGTTGCAATAAAAGGAAAATCTATCACATGTCGTTCACCTTGACGGAGATAGTAAATTAAGTCAATACCATAAGATTTCAGTTGATTACGATAAGCCCGTTGACGTTCCACCCTTTGACGCTGTGCAAGTATTGGCTTGAAATAATCTTTATATAACGGCATGTGAGCCTTCAGCTTATCGCCAAATGAAGCCTGTGTTTTATGCGTTAGTTGGTACTTCTCACGCTTCAGAGGCAAAGACGTAATATCTCCATTGCTTACAAAGCACAACTTCAACTGCGAATCAAAAGTATAACTATCTAAAGCCTTCACCAACTTGTCGTAATATGAAAAGCCCCCTCCTTCTTCAGGACGATAATCCGCATCCAACCAAATCGCTATCTTCATCACTTAGCAAAATTTTTTATCAAAGTACAAATTGCTTTAATAACATCCTCGGTCAACGAACTTGCAGATGGTAAATAGAATCCATTCTCCGTCAGCATATCGCATACAGGATATTCTCCAGTGCAGTCACAACCGAAATCCAGCAGCGATTTCTGGCGATGCATACCATTGAATAACAGGCGCGAATCCACATTATTCTCTCGAAGAAATGCAATCAATTCGTCTTTTGTATGACCATATAGCGCAGGATCCAACACAATAGTATTCATCCAACTCACGCACTCGGCTTGAGGCAAAATATTCTGGAAACAAATACCAGGAACATCTGCTAAATAACAACGGTACAACTCGTTGTTGTGCATACGCATAGCTTTGTACTCATCAGCTTTCTCGGTTTGTGCCAAACCAATAGCAGCTACTACATTGCTCATACGATAGTTGAAGCCTATGTCATTATGCAGATAGTTGCGCACACCATTCATAGGAAAACAAACATTTTTGTAGTACTTCAGTTTCTCATAAATCGTCTCATCATTGGTCACGACCATACCGCCTTCACCTGTAGTGATATTCTTATTGGCAAAGAAACTGAAACAACCAACATGTGAACACGAACCAGCCTTGCGTCCACGCCAAGTAGCACCATGCGCTTCAGCAGCATCCTCAACGATGAGTAGATTGTATTTATCCGCCAATGCCTGAATAGCATCCATATCGCACATCTGACCAAAGATATGCACAGGCATAATAGCCTTGGTACGAGGTGTAATTTTTTCCTCAATCTTTATTACATCAATATTCCATGTATTAGGGTCTGCATCTACGAATACAGGTTTAGCACCTGTGTAGCACACAGCAAAAGCACTGGCTATCATAGTGAATGTTGGCACTATCACCTCATCGCCTTCACCAATACCCAGTGCCACAAGCGCCAAATGCAATGCTACTGTGCCATTGCATACTGCCACACCATACTTACAATCGCTATACGCAGCAAACTGCTTTTCAAATTCAGTAACATACTTGCCTGCCGAACTAATCCACCCTGTGGAAACTGCATCTGTGACATAATTCAACTCATTGCCTGCGAGCATAGGTTCGCAAACGGGAATAAACTTATCCATATTATTTTAATATTACTTGTTCGTCGCTGATTGCCTCGAAACGCACCTTATCCATTTCGCCACAATAAGGACCTTGTTTTACCTCAATCATCTCTGCTTGCTCAAGCACCTTGAATCCATGACCACCATTGGCAAGGAGACACACATCGCCAGTTTGGATAATGCGCGACTCAATATAGTTTCGATCATCATCGTAGAAATCTACACGCACCTTACCAGAGCGTACTATTAGTACCTCTTGAGTAAGTTCTACCTTGCGCTCTACCAGATTATGTACATGCGGTGCAATGATATAATCTGTTGGGCGATTCATATATCCCAATTGCTGTGAAAATGTATCAGGGGTAAAAAAGGCTATTCCTTCTTTTTTATAATCTGCACGGATAATTACGCCTAGTATTTTACCACTTAACTCAATTGTTTCAAAATTCTCCATATTGACTATCTTATTCTATTTAATGATTAACAAAATATAGTTTTATTCTCTTCATTCTTTTTATCAACTTATTTATTATAGGTATTTCCCGAATAAAGGAAATATATTTGTTATGGTATTTCCTAAATCGACTTATAATAATTCCATTCGGCTTTAATGGTGTACAATCTATCTCTAACTTATGCTTTATGTACATCGGGGCAAAATACTTTACAACACTATCATTACAGCCGCAATGCCTACCAGAACCATCAAATCCTTTATTTTCTTGAAAGCAATAACGACTATACACAAAATATCCACGTTGCTTAAACACATGCCATGCCCATTGCAAATCCCACGTATCCGTTTTTCCTTCTACTTGATCTTTGAGCATATAATACAAATCATTACCTCCTTTATTAAAAGCATTCTGCAAGCTTTTACTATTACTTAACAACGCAAAATCTTTTACATCCCAATCAATACCCTGCCACCGGTCATCCCAAGTAGCCCATCCCCAAGATTCCGTACGAGGTAACAGATACAAATCTTTCTTATACCATTTGGGTAATCTAATATTATAACTTGTTGATGCTATACCATAAATTTTTTTATCATTTTTATACGCTTTCAAACATGTGTTCATATATTCCAGGAAAAGAGGAGAGACTTCCATATCATTTTCCAATATGATACACTTGCCATGTTTTGCTAACACAATACTTATTCCACGACCAATAGCTTTACCAGCACCTCTGTGTATCTCTGATATCTCTAAATTAATATTTGCAAAACCATCTTTTAGTGACTTAAGATACGCATGCGTTGCATATATGTCAGCCACTTGTTCTTTATTCGCTTTCGGATTGGGAGCATCACAAAATATGTATAAATCAGTATCAATCGCTTCATTATTTAGTTTTAAAGCTTCTATCGTTCTTTGAGTATGTTCTGGTCTAGAATACACAAACAATGCAACAGGTGCATACTTCATACTTGTTACTAATTCTTGTTCTTTTGGCATTGCGAAAGTATTATTCATAACATGTAATTTAATTAAAAATTTGCCTTAGATATTTATATAAGACTTGCATAGTGCTTTAAGACTGATAACTATCTCCTAATATAGATACTAGTTAATAATTCTTTGCTTATCCATCATGACAACAATCTCCTCATCCATAGCAACGGCTTGAGTAATAATTTACCAAGGCGATAGGCATAAGATGAACAAATTTTGAAATACAAAGCTTTATAATCAATTCCATTATCATAATATTCTAGAAAATTTAATAATAAATCTTGATATACATCTAGATGATTATGAATAATTCTTAGCCGCATCTCGTTTTGCTTAGGCTTCAATTGAGTTATCATTGAACACTCTTTTTGTCTATAGAAAAATAAGGGCTCATCTATTTGTATAACCAAATCATTGGGGTCTAATAATGAAATTAAAAAATCCCAATCCTCTAATCCGTATATCATATTAGGATTATAACCTATTGTCTTATCATAGTCTTCACGTTTGTACATACAAGTACATACAATATGGTTCATATGTAATAATCTGTCATAATTATATTTGGGCATATTACATTCTCCTTCTATGACTCCAAAATGCATCACCTTAGTATAAACCAATTTTAATTGTGGATTTTCTATATGACATTTTACTGCTTTTTCTAAATAAGTAGAGGCAATTTTATCATCAGAATCAAGAGGGAGAATATATTTTCCATGAGACCTTCTAATACCATAGTTACGAGTATCAGCTAACCCTCCATTGTTCTTGTAGTAATAGATAAATCGATTATCACTATTGCAATATTTGATTGCAATTTCCTCTGTATTATCTGGTGAACCATCATTAACAATAATACATTCCCAATGAGGATATGTTTGTGCTAGGACAGAATCTAGAGTTTCTGCTAAATATTCAGCTTGGTTAAAACATGGAACTATAATTGATACTAAATCATTCATACTATTTTGAAAATATAGATTTAATATACTTAAAGGGAGTTAATAAAAATGTACTAAAACGGTAGGCATGTGAGTTTCGAAATGCTAATAAATCTTGATAAATGGAATACGATTGTTTATAGATATCATATTCAAAAGAGATTAGTGATTCTATTGTAGAATACTTATCTTTATTATATTTGTCATCTAATTGATAGTAAAAATACATCTTTCTCTGATTTAGAAATAACTCTGGTTTATGCCAAGTTTCACCTGTAGATATTCCGCCTAATCTATATTCAACTATTACACTATCCAAAAAATCAAATTGAATACCCTTCTTTAATATATTTAGCCATTTTGGCAAATCTTCTATCATAGGAATTCTTACATCATTCGTAATTTGATTATCAATAAAGAACTTCCTATTGTAGAAGAACGCTGGTGCTGGAGGTGTGTTTCCATCTAAAATAAAATCATATAAATTATTCAATGTCATAGACAACATCTCATCATTGCGTTTTGCAAATGTTTCTGTTATGTAATTAGCATATTCTCTATTTTCTCCAAATGCTTCTATTTTCCCAAATAGACATTTGGAATTATTTTGACATGCAAACTCAACACAATCTGTAATACAATTAGCCTTCAACAAATCATCACCAGCAATCCCCTTTACCCACTCTCCTTGACATGCTGCTTCCGCACGGTTGAGATTGGCAGAAACACCAGTATTTGTTTCCGATGTGATAATCTGAGTTCGAACAAATCGTTCTTTATTCTCCTCTACCCATTTTCGACATAATTCTACTGTATTGTCCGTTGAACAATCATCAGAAATAATCAATTCAATATTTTGATAAGTTTGTGCTTTGATACTTTCCAAAGTCTCCAACACAAACTTAGATGAATTGTATGTAATAACTGGTACGGATACCAATGGTTGATTATTCATTTCCACAATCACTCTCCTTTCCATTCATTTATCAATCTCACTACCTCAACAACTTGCTCCATAGTCATTGTTGAACCCATAGGTAAAGATAACTCGCAATCAGCAATCTGCTCTGTAATTGGCAATGAAAGTTGTGGTGTATTCCATACCTCATTGACATAACATTCCTGCTTATGTGGTGCAATAGGATAATGTATCACCGTACCTACCCCATTCTCCTCCAAATACTTTTGGAGTTTATCTCGTAACGAGCCAGCCCCACAATCCCCTAAAGGGGAAGTGCTCGTTACTAATATAGGGAAGAGATGGTAAACATTTTCCGTATCAGAAAGACGCGTTGGAAGCGTAATTAGCGGATTATTTATATTATCATAGTAATATGCTGCAATTGCTTGACGGGCTTTGAGGTCTTCGTCCAAGTGACGCAACTTTACATCCAATACGGCGGCTTGTATCTCGTCCAAACGACTATTGCGGCCTGTGTACTTAAACACATACTTTTTGTGACTGCCATAGTTCGCTAATGCAAGAATAGCAACTGCCAACTCATCATCATCCGTCGTCACAGCACCGCCGTCACCTAATGCACCAAGGTTCTTGCCTGGGTAAAAACTATGTCCCGCAGCTGAGCCTAAACTTCCTGTACGGTTGCCGTTAAAGCGGCAACCATGAGCCTGAGCATTATCCTCCACTAATTTCAAATTATATTGTTTGCACAAATTTAAAATATGATTTGTGCAAGCATTTCGTCCATACAAGTGTACAATACAAATTGCCTTTGTGCGCTCTGTTATACGCTCCTCAATGAGCGAATCATCGATTTGCAAGGTATCTAAACGAGGCTCTACGAGTATAGGAACTAATCCATTCTCGGTAATAGCTAAGATGGTAGCAATATAAGTATTGGCTGGTACAATTACCTCATCACCGGGTTGCATCACACCCATTTCAATATAAGCGCGAAAAATCCAGATAAGCGCATCCAAACCATTGGCACAACCAATGCAATGCTTCGTGCCGATATATTCGGCATAATGCTGTTCAAACTGCGCATTCTCCTTGCCCTGCAAGTACCAACCGCTATCCACCACGCGAAGAACCGCCTCGTGGATTTCATCTGCATACTTAGCAGTTACATCTTTTAATGATAAAAATGGTATGTTCATAATAATCAAATAGTTCCATTATCTACATGAATATTTTGCCCTGTTATACTATCTGCCTTATCACTCAATAGAAAGGCAACAGTTTCTGCTACAGAGCGAATGGAAGTAGCCTTTTTTAGTGAAGTTCGGGCATATATTTTAGCACGCTGTTCTTCTGACAAGGTCGAACTCATTGCAGTCGGCATAAATCCAGGTACAACCACATTACTTCGTATTCCCAATGATCCCCATTCACGGGCCGTATCTTTTGAAAAAGCTTCTAAAGCACCTTTGGAAGATGCATACATTGCCAAACCTTTATAACCAGTATGAACACTAATGGACGAAATATGAACGATACTTCCTTTAGTATGATGCAATAGCATATTTCGTAAGACATTTTTGGTCATCATAATTGGAGCAAATACATTCACATCATACATTGCCTTTAAACGATCAATATTGACATTCGTTATTATATCATCATATGCTACGGCTGCATTATTTACAAATCCATCTATTTGTACCCTATTCGAACAAAAATCTCGGAATATATTGTCTTTCACATGCTCGCTATCGCTTAAATCGACACTCTTGTAATGCAATCGCTCAGGATATTGCGCTTGTAGGTCTTTGAATTCCTGAGGACAACTACGAGCGACTCCATAAATCGTATGTCCTTGTTCTAATAATACACGGCATATTTCCAATCCAACACCGCGAGAACATCCTGTTAATAAAATATTCATTATCTTTTCAGTTTTCCTGTTTTTGTTAACTCTAATGATTTTACTATTTTAATTTTTCTTGGAATCTTAAAATCTTGTAGTTTTCCTATCAATTGTTGACGGATATCAATATCAGTTAACATTGACTCTAATGTCAATTGAACCTCAGCCACAACTATATTTCCTAATATAGAATTAGAACGCCCATATACTATAGACTGCTGCACACCATCCAATGAATTAATAATATCTTCTACTTCTGCAGGGTTAACTTTATATCCTCCCACATTAATCAATTCATTTCTTCTACTCTTAAAGCGGAATACCCCTTCTTCTTTATTAACCCACTCTATCAAATCTCCCGAATGATAAAAGTCGTTATCAAAAATAAAACTACTAGATTCTCCTAAGAATGATTTATGAATTAACAACTCATCATCTTTTACTAAGAATTGATTGAGTATATCTTTTGGTATTTTGAAACAATCATCTTTTGCTGCAAATAACGAACCGGCTTCTGTGGAAGCATAGACATTATTTATCTTTGCATTAGGAAAGATTTGTTGTATTGATTCATATAAATGTGAATCTGATTTTTCACCTCCTAGTGTAATACGAATTACGGATTCGTGGATTCTCTCAAACGGAAGTAAAAGACGATAAAAAGTAGGTGTTGCAGAAATATGAGTAATAGAAAATTTATCTATCATCTGATATACCACATCACGAGACATATTAAATACATCTACCAATGTTCCTTGATTTGCAAAAATTTGGAAAAACACTTGTAAACCAGCCATATGTGTAGGATTATACGCATATGCCCAAATCTGATCTTTATATCGATTACCTTTCCTCACTGATCGAGTCAGCGTATTAATTGTATGCACTACCTTCTTCGGCTGACCAGTAGTGCCAGATGTAAATATAGTTACCTTTGATGTAGAATTAAGAACAGCATTTATTAGCTCATCAACCGTCGTAAAGTTAGTCTTTTCTATAGTTACAAGAGTGTTCACTTGGTTAAAGTCTAATTCTGGTAAATCATTCTGTCCACTATCCGCATCAACAAGGATTAATGAACTATTAGAAACTAAAGCAACAATAAAATTTACAAAATAGTTACATAAGTCCTTAGTTTGACACATAGGGCGATATGACTGACATTGATTGACGCTTTCAATCAATTCTGTATATGTATAGTCTTTATCCGAACTATGTATAAAGATTGCCATTATTGCTGCAATTTGTTATATATTTCTCCGATTGTATTAACTAAACCATCCTCAAAGATATCAATACCATACTTATCTTCTATGCGTACTGTTAATTCTGCTAAATCAAAAGATGTCAGTTCTAAATCTTCACGCAAATTATCTGTAGTATGCAATTCAGTAACTGGTGTTAATTCTTGCGCAATACGAATTGAATTAATAATAGTTAAAATTGTCTGTTCCATTATAGTATTTTTTTTGGAAATAATCTAATAATTTTATTTTTGTTTTTGTAAAACAGTTCTTTAGAAAGTTGACTAGTATAGAACTCTCCCATTGGGTATATTTTAGTGCCAGTAAATTCAGCTCCTAATGCCCGAATATATTGCAATACCCCGTGGTTGTCTTTATGGATACCTGCAGTGTCTATTTCAACATCTAATCCTAATGTATCATATGCCAATTCAAGAGCAATAATTCCTGCTGCTAATGCACAATACGGAGGTATGTTATCCCCAAATACCCAACTACCATGAATAAAATGATTATCCTCGATCTCGTATATGCGGTTAACACCTGCTAACTGCCCTTGATACGAATATATAAAATAATAATCTTTCCCCTCACACTCTCTTTCTTTATATGATTTAATCCATCTTATTTGATCATCAACACTCTTTGATGTGACACTGATATAACGGGCTTTCTGGGGATCATTCCGTAGTTTTACAATAAACTCTGCATCTTCCTCACGTACTAATCGCACATGAAGTCCATATCTATCCAATTCCAAATTTTCTGGTAGTTTTGTCATCATTTTTGTTTGTAGGCTATAAACTCGTCATAATCGCGGATATAATCAGCAGCGTCATATCCATTGTCAGTTAACACTAAACAGACACTGCCAGAAGAGAATTCCTGTTCTGCCGACCATATACCAGGAGGTACTAATAATCCATAATATGGGCGATTAAGAGTAAATACCTTACTATTTAGCCCATCATCAACCAACACCTCAAACGCACCACTCACTGCAATCAAAAATTGTTGGTCTTTAATATGAGCATGTGCTCCACGACTTTCTCCACCAGGAACATCATATTGATAGAATACACGTTTAATCTCAAATGGGACATCTAAACCACCTTCAATAGGAGTTAAGTTTCCACGAGGATCATGAATCTTGCGCAAATCTATTAACCTGCAATCTTGTATAGTTGTGTATTTACTCATATATTTTTTTATAAAAAACAGCAGGATTACCTCTAACAATTGTATTTTCCTCTACATCTTCACAAACTATAGAGCCATTAGCTATAACAGCGTTATCACCTATGTTAACTCCCTTTAAAATAGTTACATCACTGCCAATAAACACGTCATTTCCAATCCTTACATCTTTGCATGTATAATTAGTTGTATGACGATCTAATATTCTAATAGGATGAAAATCAGAATTTACTATTGATACATTAACACCAACAAGACATCTATTACCAATTATTATAGTTCCACGATCAGCAATTATAGAAAAATTATTGTTGAAATAGTTATTATTTCCGATTGAAATAATAGCATCATCATGTCTAGCTTCTATATGGCAATAGGTCGAGAAGAAAGAGGGTGAGGGATAATAACCAAAACTTGTATTACTACCAATCTCTATCTTTCCTTTTCCTAAAAAAAGTGTAGGTTGCATGCGAATACCTTTATAATTCGGTAAATTATTTGATAATTTATCAAATACATATATACGCAATTTTTGCATTATTTTATATAACCATTGTCTTGCGTTCATACTTTTTCATAAGTAACTTTAAAATCATTTTTTAGTCGGATTATTCCTGGTAAAACAAATTGGTTGTATCCCATATCTGCCAATGAGTTTTCTATTTCAAAACATTGATTAAATCCATTATAAACAATATACTTTTGATTTTCTCCAAAGAACACATCTGCTTTGTATCGACCAGCATTAATAGTATATGCAGGTATAATAAAATCAATTGTGTATAGTCCAATTTTGGAATCTTTCTCACCTGATTTACCGAAAAAAGCAGCTGGTTGACACACCACTGCATCATCTAGAGTCCTTATTTCCACCGCTGTTGCAAGCATTGCATTTTCCTTATAACACATAAACTTTAGACGCATCAAGACACCTGTTTCTATCGTAATATGCTTCGACCCATCTAAAGGCAATATCTCAAAACTTTTTATGCGAATCACCTCATTACCTGGAGCTGTAGTCAAGTCATCGAAGTACTGATTCTCTGAACTACCACCTTCACCGATATACATATCGATCGTATCTTGAATGCTTCCGCGGTATTTTACCATACCATTCTCTAGCAACAATCCCGATTTACACAGACTCTTCACACTCGCCATATTATGACTCACAAATAGCACCGTTCTGCCCTCGCCTTTGCTCACATCTTGCATCTTGCCAATGGCTTTCTTCTGGAACTCGGCGTCGCCAACAGCCAACACTTCATCCACAACCAAAATCTCGGGATCCAAATGAGCCGCTACAGCAAAGCCCAAACGAACCATCATACCGCTACTATAGCGCTTCACGGGGGTATCTAAGTAGCGTTCACAGCCACTGAAGTCCACAATCTCATCCAGTTTCGCAGCAATCTCCGCTTTGGTCATACCTAAGATAGCACCGTTCATGAAGATATTCTCCCTGCCCGTCATCTCACTATGGAAACCTGTACCAACCTCCAGCAGACTGGCGATACGGCCGCGAGCGCGGATAGAGCCCACAGTAGGACCAGTAACCTTACTGAGGAGTTTCAACAAGGTGGATTTGCCCGCACCATTCTTTCCGATGATGCCAACGACATCGCCTTGCTCGACCTCGAAGTCAATGTCGCGCAATGCCCAAACATAGTCAGAATCGGCTTTCTGGGTGCGGTCGTTGACCGAACCAATCTTCAGGTATGGATCCTCCTTGCGCAATACTGCCGTCTGCCACCAACGGTTAAGATCGTGCTGAATAGTACCCGTGGAAACCAAACCCAAACGGTACTGCTTGCCTACATGATTAAATTCTATTGCTGTAGCCATTGTATGTATATTTTTATCTCCTTGCCCTACGGGCAGAAATCTTATTAATCTTACTTTCGTTCATTTCACTCACTCGCGGTTCTCCGAAATAAATTGCCACCGCTAACACTCGCTCCGCTCGTCCGCTGAATCTTAATAACGAAGACTTCAGTCCTTTTTATATTCCTTTAGGCTTATTGGACATAAACCATCATTAAAATCATACGCCCCAAAGTTAATTAGCCAACCAAGTTCTTTATTACACAATCGCAAATAGGTTCGCAATTGCTTAAAATGAATCGGCAAAAGCGCTTCGACCGATTTAAGTTCTACAATAACGCGATCCTCTACAATAATATCCAATCGCATCGCATTTTCTTCTATCAGCACCCCCTTGTAGTACACCTCAACTGGCATTTCCGATGCAATACTCAACCCTCTATCCTCAAGTTCATGTTTCAACGCTTTATGATATATCGATTCCAATAATCCAGGACCAAGAGTATTGTAAACCTCCATCGCTGCTCCACGGATATGGAATGATATTTCACGATCTGTCATATATCTTTATTGTTTAAGATTCAGCGGTTGCATTTTGGGCTTCCAAAATGCAGAGCGGTGGCAATTAATTTCGGAGAACTTTATGCCTCTTGCTCGCAAGATAAACCTTATAATTGAGATTTTAATAGATTTCTCGAGCGTAGCGAGTAGGAAAAATAACTCCAACCATACATTTCGGCGACAAAGGTACAACAAAAAATGCAAATATGCAAGTAAAGCGAGAATTATTTTCAAAAAACAATCAATTTAGCAATATTTCCACAAATACAAAAAGTAAAAAATCATTGTTTTTGACATTTTTCTGCGAAAAATTTGGTTTTATCCTAAAAAATCAGTAACTTTGCAACCGTTTTTGAATTCAAAACGCTTAGACATGCGTATCGCTTTTACTACCAAACTACCCCATGAAGGATTCACCCGACTGATCGGGCACGAACTCTATGCCCCTCTGGCCGAAGCAGAGGTGTTAGTAAGTACCTTCGATAAGCCCGTAACACGAGAGATGATAGCCCAAGCACCCAACCTCAAACTGGTGGCGAACTTCGGTGTGGGTTTCAATAATATTGACCTCCATGCATGCCGCGAACGCGGCATACGCGTCACCAATACCCCACAACCCGTCATCGAACCCACAGCCGAACTCGCGTTCGCACTCATGCACGACATCGCTCGCCGCACCGCCGAGTTCGACCGCAAACTCCGAGCAGGCAAAGCAGAACCCTTTGGTGTGATGAACAACCTCAGCCATTCGCTCTATGGCAAGACCTTAGGTATCATCGGCATGGGGCGCATCGGACAGGCATTGGCACGCCGCGCCGTAGCCAGCGGCATGCGCGTTATATACAACAATCGTCGTCCATTGGGCGAGATAGATTTGGGTTCTGGAAGCCAGAAACCGGAAGACATACAATATGTTTCGAAAGAGGAACTCCTCCAGACTGCAGATTTTGTAAGTCTTAACCTACCCTACACACCCGATGTAAAGCACCTGATAGGCGTAGCAGAACTGAAGATGATGAAGCCGAGTGCGTACCTCATCAATACCGCGCGCGGCGCGCATATAGATGAAGAGGCATTGGTGAAAGCACTCAAAACGGGTGAGATTGCGGGTGCAGCGATGGATGTGTATGAGCACGAGCCACAGATTCACCCCGAACTGCTGACATTGGATAATGTGGTGCTCTCACCCCACACGGGTACAGGCACATGGGAAGGACGCATCGCCATGTGCGAGAATGTCTGCGACAATATCCTTGCGTGGGAAAACAACGAAATAGATAAAATGAATATAGTACTATGAATATTACAGAAAGATTTTTGAAGTATGTGAGTTTTTGCACTACTTCTGATGAGCAAACCAACATGACGCCCTCTACTCCTGGGCAAATGGAGTTTGCTAAGTACCTTGCTACAGAACTCAAAGAGATTGGTATGCAAGAAGTTACATTAGACGAGAACGGCTATGTGATGGCGACCCTGCCTGCTAACGCAGATGGCAAGCCTACCATCGGTTTTATCGCTCATATGGACACTGCGCCAGATGCCAGCGGCAAGAATGTAAAAGCACGCATCGTCAGCAACTACGACGGACAAGACATCCTGCTCAACGCAGAGAAAAATATCGTCTTCGAAGTAGCCAAATATCCAGAGATATTGGATTACAAAGGTCAAGATATCATCGTGACCGACGGTACTACCCTGCTCGGCGCAGACGACAAAGCGGGATTGGCAGAGATTGTAACCGCATGCGAGTACCTGATTCAACACCCTGAGATAAAGCACGGAAAAATTCGCGTGGGCTTTACGCCAGACGAGGAGATTGGTCAGGGTGCGGACCACTTTGATGTTAAAAAATTCGGTTGCGACTTCGCCTATACCATGGACGGCGGCGCAGTGGGCGAACTCGAATACGAAAACTTCAATGCAGCGGGTTGCAAAGTGAAAGTGCATGGTGTGAATGTACATCCTGGTTATGGTTACCACAAGATGATTAACTCCATGCGTATTGCCAACCATTTTGCCACGATGTTGCCTCGTTGGGAGACCCCAGAGCATACACAGGGCTACGAGGGCTTCTATCACCTCATCGCTATGAACGGAAGCGTAGAAGAGACCACCTTGCAATACATCATCCGCGACCATGACCGTGCTCGCTTTGAGAGCCGCAAACGCGAAATCGAGCACCTCGCACGCAAAATCAACCAAGAGTATGGCGAGGGTACTGTGGAAGTGGAAATCCGCGACCAATACTACAACATGCGCGAGATGGTGGAACCCGTAATGCATATCGTGACACTCGTAGAAGAAGCAATGAAAGCCGTGGGCGTAACACCCAAAGTGCAACCCATCCGAGGCGGAACAGACGGCGCACGCCTTTCCTTTGAGGGACTACCCTGCCCTAATATCTTCGCAGGTGGCGTGAACTTCCACAGTCGATTTGAGTATCTCCCTATCCCATCCATGGAGAAGGCAATGCAAGTGATACTGCAAATCGTACAAAAAGCGTGATTATTTAAGATAAAGTCCCACATATATCACGGATCAACACGAATTATAAAGATATAAAATCCATGATAATCAGTGTTATCAGTGGGAAATAAAATAGATTAAAGTTTAAAGGCGAGAATATATGAAAACTACTCCATTTACAGACATCCATATCGCTCTCGGAGCGAAGATGGCAGATTTTGCAGGCTTTAACATGCCCATCCAATACCCTACAGGTATCAACCAAGAACACATAATCGTGCGCGAAGGTGTAGGTGTGTTCGATGTGAGCCACATGGGCGAGTTTTGGGTAAAAGGCGAGAAAGCACTCGACTTCTTGCAATACATCACCACCAACGATGTGAGCAAACTCGAAGCCGGTAAAGCACAATACACCTGTTTCCCCAATGGCAAAGGTGGTATCGTGGATGACCTTATCATCTATAAATATAGTACTACCAAATATTTGCTCGTAGTGAACGCAGGCAATATCGACAAAGACTGGGCATGGGTGAACGAACACAACACCTTTGGTGTGCAACTGGAGAACGCCAGCGACCGCTATGGTCAATTGGCAGTGCAAGGACCCAAAGCGACCGAGATGTTGCAACTCTTGACAGATGCAGATTTAAGTGCGATTCCTTATTACGCATTCCGCGAGTGGTCATTCGCAGGCGTACAAGGCGTAATCCTCAGCAATACTGGCTATACAGGTGCGGGTGGATTTGAGTTGTATTTCCCAAAAGAGCACAGCCAACAAATATGGGATGCACTCTTCGAGGTAGGCAAACCATTCGGATTGGCTCCTATCGGTCTGGGGGCACGCGATAGTTTGCGTCTGGAGAAATGGTACTGCCTCTATGGACATGATATTGATGATACTACTTCGCCATTGGAGGCTGGACTGGGTTGGATTACGAAGTTTGATGCCAAGGACTTTATCGACAAAGAGTTCTTACTCAAGCAGAAAGCAGAAGGCGTACAACGCAAACTCGTTCACTTTGAGTGCCAAGAGCGCGCAATCCCACGCTGTGGCTATGAACTCTGCGATGCAGAGGGCAACACCATCGGCAATGTGACCAGTGGTATCATGCTGCCAACCACCAAAGTGGGCATAGGTATGGGCTATGTAAAGACCGCTTTCGCCAAGAAAGAGACCATCATTTATATCAAGATTCGCGAGAAACTGGTTCCTGCCAAGATTGTATAATACTTGGCAAGGAACTACAACTGAATGACACAACTATTCATCATACTATTCGCCTATTTTGTTCAATTTACGGACAAGATGGGTAGTAATCGTGTTGCGTTAAGCGATATTGCATTAGAAAAACGCACAACACGCGGCATAGCCATTGACTCGCTGGACTATGCCGTATCGCCTATATACATAGATAGTTTGCGCCAAACAGGTAGTCGTATCTACCATACCTCGCGCTGGATGAATGGTGCCACCATCGAGGCCGATAGCAATACGATTCAACGCATCGCTCAATGGTCATTCGTGGATACAGTATATGTAACGAGGCGAGAGGCGAAAGACGAAAGGCAAGAGGTGAAAGGCGAGAGGCGAGAGGCGAAAGGCGAAAGGCAAGAAGGCACATGGTTGTCCGACCCGCAGACAGAACAACTCCACCTGCACCTACTCCACGAAGCGGGATTTCATGGGCAAGGAGTGACGATGGCTGTCGTGGACGGTGGATTTCAGAATGTCAATACAATCAGTGCCTTTGACGCTGTACGCGAACAGATACGCGGCATCTACGACACCACCGACGACACCGACAGCGTGACTGGCACCACAGGCAATCATGGCGTGAAATGCTTTGGCACCATTGCCGCCATTACTCCCGAATACCAAGGGGCTGCCACCGCAGCACAATACTACCTCATTCGCAGCGAAGAAAACGCTACTGAAAGCCCAAAAGAAATGGACAACTGGGTTGCAGCCATTGAGTTGGCCGACTCATTGGGCGTAGATATAGCATCTACCTCCTTAGGGTATGCCACATTTGATGACGAGCGTTTCACCCTTTCCTATGCCGACATGGATGGACAAAGTGCGCGTAGTAGTCGTGCAGCCACGATTGCCAGCAGAAAAGGTATGTTGCTGGTGGTAGCCGCAGGCAATGAGGGCAACAAAGCATGGCACTATATTGCTTCGCCAGCCGATGCCGATAGCATACTCACTGTAGGCGCAGTGGATGTGCAAGATAGTATTGCAGGATTCTCATCATGGGGACCTACTGCAGATGGACGCGTGAAGCCCGAAGTGTGTGCCAGAGGACATCAAACAGCACTCATCAACCCAGTGGACAACAGCGTTGTACACAGCAATGGAACCAGCTTTGCCTGCCCCATTGTAGCAGGTATGGCCGCTTGCCTGTGGTCAGCCCTACCCCATGCAACCAACATGGAAATCCGTCAACGCATCATAGCATCTGCCGACCGATACACAGCACCACATCCACAATATGGATACGGCATACCCGATGCGTGGAAAGCATACGAACAAACAACAGACATCGAAGCAATACAAAGCGTCGATATACCACAAGCACGAAAAGTGCTAATCAATGGCGTGCTGTGGATATTGCATAACGGCAAGAGATACGATGTGATGGGGCGAGAGGTGATGAGGCGATGAGGCGATGAGGTGAGGAGGTAAAGGATAAAAAAAAGGGTAAGCTGACTACATCGCACCGCTACAACCTCTTACCCTTGCTTCGGTCAGGACCTGGGGGAGTTCAGAGGGAGCTGGTCGTGTAGGACTTACCCTAAAACGCTGCAAAGGTACTGCTTTTTTCTCAAACTACCAAATTTTTAGTGCATTTTGCTTGAAAAATTCATAAAAAATAGAATTATTCACGCTTTGCCCTTCGATCCTAACGAAGGACAAGGAGAGTTATTGCAATTGCTCGCCCAGTTCATTATCTCCAAAAAAGAGCAAAAAGCCTTTGTTCTGCGCGGCTATGCAGGTACAGGTAAAACCAGTATCATGGCAGCTCTGGTCAAAGCATTGGGCGAACTGAAGCAACCCGTAGTACTACTCGCTCCCACAGGGCGTGCCGCCAAAGTGCTGTCACGCTACGCCAAAGCACCCGCCTACACCATTCACAAATACATCTATCGCCAAGACAAATTGGGCGCAGAAGCCTTCTCCCTATCATTCAATCCACATCACCACACCCTATTCATCATAGACGAGGCATCTATGATATCCAGCGAACGCGACAATGCCACCTTTGGCACAGGAGTGTTGCTCAACGACTTGATCAAATATGTGTATTCGGGCGAAGGTTGCAGCATGTTGCTATTGGGCGATGATGCCCAATTGCCTCCCGTAGGCAGCGAAGTATCCCCTGCCTTGGATGTAGATTATCTATTAGGATATGGCTTGGATGTGATGTCTCATACACTTACTCAGGTAGCTCGCCAAGCATTGGATAGCGGTATATTGCTCAACGCGACCCATATCCGTAATCGCATTGCCACATCTCCTCACGGACCACTCTCCTACCAATTCTCTGCGGATTTTCAATCCTTTGACGGAAGCGAATTCTTGGAATTATTGGAGCAATCTTACCGCGAAGTAGGCATGGAGGATACTATCATACTCACTCGCACCAACAAACGCACCAATTTATATAATCAAGGAACACGCGCACGCGTACTATGGAAAGAAGATGCTGTGTCGGCAGGCGACAGACTGATGATTAGCAAAAACAATTATTTTTGGACCAAAGACTATGATGATATTCCTTTTCTTGCCAATGGCGATATGATGGAAATTGTGCGCCTGCGTAACCAACGAGAGATGTATGGTTTTCAGTTTGCAGACGCTTCACTGCGTGCCATAGACTACGATTGGGAAATAGATGTGGTAGTATGGTTGGACACCCTAACAACCGACTCGCCAGAGGTAAATCATCAGCCGCATAGGCAACTCTTTGAACGCATCAGTGAAGACTATCCCGAACTGCAACGCAATCGCAAGAAACTGATAGAAACCATCTATGAATCACCCTATTACAATGCTTTGCAAATTCGTTTCGCCTACGCTGTCACCTGCCACAAAGCACAAGGTGGACAATGGAAACGCGTATTCATTGACACGGGTAATATTGCTCCTGAAGAACAAGACAAAAACTATTTCCGTTGGCTCTACACTGCCATTACGCGTGCCACCGAACAAGTGTACTTATTAACAAATATTGCAAAAAATAAATAAACATTTGTTTATTTGCAAAAAATGTTGTACCTTTGCAGGCTTTTATGGCTATTTATATCAATGTTATTATGAAAAAATCGTGTACTCATTTTTTAGTAGCGTGTATCGCTTTAGGAAGTTTGTTTTTGAATAGTTGCATCGAAAAAGATGTCGATTTGACAAATATAGATGGTACAACTTCTGTGCAAACATCATTGGCATTGCCTGTCGGCTCCATGACATTCAAGTTTGGAGATTTCATTGGCAGCAACACCATTCCTCAAATCACCATCGACGAGGAAGGAAGATATGTGTTTATGGATACGATTGTAGCGTCTGAGGAGTACCACCCCGTGGATATGTCCGCGTTGGTTACACAGACCCATTCACAGTGGAATGTTGCAGACGAACTGGGCAAAATCATCGATCAGTTGCTCGCTGTCAATCCTATGATTGGAACATACCTCCCAGGACTCAAAGACATAGACTCTATCCCTGAAACAGGATTTCCATTACCTATAGAATTGATCCTGAAAATGTTTGGTCAAGAATCCTTCAAATTCTCGCTGGATTTCCCCATTGATATTGACCTCGCACAGCTGAACGAAAAAGCGGAGTACCAACGAGTGGATAGCGTCTTGGTCAGACATGCCGACTTCACATCGTCATTTACGCAAGACAAATTCGACTTGCCATGGGAAGATATCGTTAGCGCAGAGATTTTCCTCAGCGATAACTTCCGAAACATTGACCCTATCTTAACCTTGCCTATTGAGGGAAAGGGATACGGACAATCCATACCTATCAACCTTGACAATTTCAATCTCATCTTGATGAAAGACCCCTCACTGCCTTCCAGTGGCGACAATATTGAGGATACCATTCACCTGAGCATTCGTTTTACATTCGACTTGAAACATGATTTGACCATTTATAACGATCAACACATCGGTTATGATTTCCATGTCAATCTCATAGACTATAGTGCCATGTATGGCTACTTTGCTGCCCACGAATTGATGCACGACGAGATGATAGAGACACCGCTCACCCAATTATGGAGCGGATGGGAGACATTCGAGAATTGGGTATTACCTATCAGCGAACCTTCCGTTCGTTTGGAAGTAGATCATACCTTAGCAGTGCCCCTCCTCGTGGACCTGAAGCACCTGTATGTGACCTCCAAAGATGGACAACGACGTGATGCTACTTTTGATGCCGACAAACAACAAAAAAGCAAACAAATACACATCGACACCCAAATTGCGGTGGACGACCCATTGGATAAGACTACGCACGCCGAACTTCAGTTGGATTATACCGAGGAATGGGGCAATATTGACACCTTATTCACCATCCCAATGCACGCCATATCCTATGCTTTCTCGATTAGTAGCGACACCACTTCGGATATGAAACAATACCGCATTTTGGATAACACGCTGGTAAATCTAAAGACGATGATCAAAGTGCCATTTGCATTCCATGAAGGCATCAATCTGACATACAAAGATACTATCCATGATATTGATATAGCCGCTCTGGATTTGGATTCCCTGCTCGCTTCCACACCTATTGAGGGAGATAGTATCAATGCAAACCTAAACCTGTATCTGGTGGTTGAGAATAGCATGCCATACAAGGTAGAGGGTCGATTCACATTCTTAGATGCTAACAACAACATGGTGAAACTCAACACCATGACCGACTCCGTAGCCACACTCACATTGGATTACCCCAACGCCGTGGTGGATGGCATAGTCACCGAACCCAGCATCAACAACATAGAGGTTCCATTGCAGCTCTACGAAGAGGATTTTGAGACCATCTCTACCATCAAATCTATCGTATTCGAAGCTCACTTAGGAGAGAATATGCACGATGTAAATCTAACTCCAGAAGCTTCTGTGAAAATCAAGTTGGGCGTTGCAGCCGATGTAAAAGCTATTATTGATTTATCTGAACTCTTTTAATTGAACAAATATGAAGAACTCTTTATGCGGATTAATCGTACTTCTAATGTTGGCTATGACCACTTCGTTTGGTCAAGCTCAGCAGGTAAACACGCTATATTTCTTGGAGAACGCTCCTATGCGTCACATTATCAACCCTGCATTTCAGCCTGTTAGTAATTTCTATATGACTTTTCCTGCCATAGGTTACACAAGTTTGTGGGTGGGAAACAACAGTCTGAACATGAAGGATCTCGTATTTAATCACAATGGCAAAACCATCACGGCGTTGCATCCCGATGTAGAAGGACAGTTGTGGAATAAGTTGCCCAAAATGATTACCGTTGATGCTGATTTGCACATCAATCTATTCAGTTTTGGATGGCGTATTCGCAAAAACGGCTATGCGCATTTCAACATCTCAGAGCGCATTATCGCAGGAGCAGGAATACCCAAGACAACCCTCGGTCCGCTATTCCAGCAAGATTTAACAACATTGGATTTGACATCCCTCAATGCTTCCCTTTCGGCATACACTGATATTGCACTGGGCTATTCACACCGCATCAATGACCAATGGACAGTGGGTGGAAAACTGAAGGTGTTATTGGGTCAAACACATATCAACGGAAACTTCAGCAAACTGCTACTAAACACCTCGGAAGAATTAGCGACCCTTGCTGGTGTAGGTACTATACAACAAGCAGGTATCATCAAATCCCTCATCGCTGGCGAAGAACTGAAAAGTGACATGTCTGACATCTGGAAATACCTCATTCCTGCTGGTTATGGTGGCGCTGTGGATTTGGGTGTTACCTACAAACCTATCAAGCACTTGCAAATAACAGCAGCAGTAACCGATTTGGGTATGATTCACTGGCATAGCGGCAGCGTTGGAGCATTGAAAATAGATACTACCTTTAGCGGTTTTGGTGAATTTGAATACGACGATTATTATTACAACGATGCGTTCCAAACGGATAGTTTGACCGAAGACATCAAGAATGATTTGGAGCAATATGGCAATTCGGTGCATATAGAGAATATAGTGGATAAAGCATTCAATCGCATGCTGAATGCCAGTATCAATATTGGTATAGATGCCAATGTATGGAATAATCGTATTGGTTTGGGTGTTTATTCACGCACACGATTCCACAATAATTATGTTAGCGAAGAAGTCACCTTAGGTGCTGCGTTTCGCCCATGCAACTGGTTTAACTTGGCAGCATCGTATTCGTTTCTCAATGGCAATTGGAGCAACATGGGTGTAGCCCTTTCTCTTGCGCCTTACGATGGCTTTATGCTGACCGTAGCCGCAGACTATGTTCCATTGAGTTTTGTGCAATATCCTACATCCGACTACAACATTCCACTGCCCTATGGTACCAATGGTTTCAATCTGTCGATTGGTTTTGCAATCGTAGCAGGCACCAACCAGAAAAGAAGCCATATGGATAAAGACCACGATGGAGTATTCGATGTGATTGATGCATGTCTTCATACGCCAGAGAACATCAATGTGGACCTCGTTGGTTGTCCGTTGGATTCGGATGGCGATGGTATAGCCGATTATATGGATGAATGTCCTAATACCCCTTCTCGTGCATATGGTCTGATTGACTCTGTCGGCTGTCCTTTGGATAATGACTTAGACGGTGTGAAGGATTATATGGACGCTTGTCCTAACACAACTCCCGAAGCCCGTAACTTTGTTGATGCAAAGGGTTGTATCGTTGATACGGACGGTGATGGTGTAGATGATTACATCGACCTTTGCCCTGGTACTCCTGCCGCTGCGTATGCTTATTTGGATGAATATGGCTGTCCATTGGATACAGATAACGACGATGTACCAGATTACATGGACCAATGTCCTAACACCCCAGCAGAAGCCTATGGCAAAGTCGATCAATACGGTTGTCCTATTGACACGGACAAGGACGGCGTAGTAGATTATCTGGACCAATGTCCTAATACCCCAGCAGTAGCTCGTAACCATGTGGATGAAGTGGGCTGTACACTGGACACCGATGGAGATGGGGTATATGATTACGAAGACCTATGCCCTACAATCGCAGGCGAAAAGGGCACATCGGGTTGCCCAGAGGTGAAAAAAGAAGTAAAAACCATTCTTACCAAAGCCATGCAGGGTATTCAATTTGAAAACGGAAAAGCTACCATCAAGCCAACTTCGTACAAAATTCTTGATCAAGTGGCAAAAGTATTCATTGACAATCCTACATACATCATAGAAATTCAAGGACATACAGATAATGTAGGTAATTATCAATACAATGTGGACCTGTCCGAAAAGCGCGCTCAATCGGTGCGTGATTATCTCATCAAACACGGCGTATCGGCAGCCCGCATGACGGCTCATGGCTACGGTCCTGATAAACCTATTGCTGATAACAACACTAAGCAAGGTAGAACACTCAACCGTCGCGTAGAGTTTAAGATTACATTTGAAGAAACCAAGTATATCGATTAATAAATAAAAATATATAATTCATTATCAATACAACATTATGGGAAGAGCGTTTGAATATCGCAAAGCGACTAAAATGAAGCGTTGGGGTCACATGGCCCGAGTATTTACAAAGTTAGGCAAAGAAATCACCATGGCTGCACGCGATGGTGGTCCAGATCCTGATAGCAACCCTCGTCTTCGTACATTGATGCAACAATGTAAGAAGGAGAACATGCCTAAGGAAAACATCGAGCGCGCTATCAAGAAAGCAACAGATAAGTCTTCTGAGGGTTACAAAGAGATTTGCTACGAAGGATATGGTCCTCATGGTGTGGCAATCTTCGTTGAGACTGCTACAGACAACAACATGCGTACAGTGGCTAATATCCGCAGCTACTTTACCAAACATGGTGGTAGCCTCGGTACACAAGGCTGCTTGCAATTCCTTTTCGACCGCAAGGCTTGCTTCACCGTTTCGGCAAAAGAAGGTATCGACTTGGACGAACTGGAATTGGAATTGATTGACTTTGGTGTGGAAGAGCTCGGTCACGATGAGGAAGAAGGCACTATCGTTATCTACGGCGACTTCAACCAATACTCACAAATGCAAAAGTACCTCGAAGACAATGGTTTTGATATCCAGTCTTGCGAGTTTGTGCGTATTCCTAATGACACCAAGACCCTCAGCGACGAAGAGATGGAGAGCGTACAAAAACTCATCGACCGTATCGAAGAGGACGAGGATGTTCAGAATGTATTTACCAATATAGGTTAAAGGTTAGAGGTTAAAGGCTGGAATATGAGTGAAGCTATTAATCAACTGGATCTTGCAGGTGTAGAGAGCATCAGGGAACATTTCTCCCTGACGCCTCTGCAAGTGCAACAATTTGCGGCACTGGGTGCATTGTACCGAGAATGGAATGCGAAAATCAATGTCATTTCGCGCAAAGATATTGACAATCTATACCCCCATCATATCCTCCACTCGTTGGCTATTGCCAAAGTGCTGAATTTCCAACCGGGTACTACCCTACTCGATGTCGGTACAGGCGGTGGATTCCCAGGTATTCCGTTGGCAATATTGTTTCCACAATGCCAATTCACTTTGATTGATAGCATCGGTAAGAAAATCAAAGTCGCCAGCGAGATTGCCAAAGCCATTGGGCTAAGCAATGTCACCTGTATCCAAGAGCGTGCCGAGATGGAGCGTGGCAAGTTCGACTTCATTATCAGCCGTGCTGTGATGCCATTAGGCGATCTGGTCAAACTCATCCGCAAGAATGTGAGCAATAACCACCAAAACGCTATGCCTAACGGACTGATGGTACTCAAAGGGGGAAACTTAGACGGCGAGACACAACCATACCGCAAGTATGTGGAAATCACCGATATAGCCCAAATCTTCGCAGGCGATTGGTACAAAGAGAAATCCGTAGTGTATCTGCCTTTGTAGGTTATAGGACGCTACGCTATTGGACGGTGCTTAGCACCTATTGGTTATAGGCAAAAAGTTAGAGGAAATGACATTAAAGACATTTTATTTCAATCCCTATCGCGAGTGCACCTATGTACTCTCCAACGAAGCGGGTCAAGCCATCATCATTGATGCGGGTATGTATGAGGAGCGCGAACAGCAGCGTTTTGCCGAGTATCTCACAAAGCAAAGCCTACGCCCCGTTGCCCTGCTCATCACGCATGCGCACCCCGACCATGTGTGTGGCATAGACTTTTTGCAACAGACCTACAACCTCACTCCTATCATTCAACCCCAAGAGGGCATCTTGCCTCTGCCCTCCACCGACTGGCATATAGAGGTCATCATTACCCCCGGACACAAGGAGGATTGCGTATGCTATTACCTGCCTGCTGAAAAACTGCTTTTCACGGGCGACACGCTTTTTCAAGAGTCTATTGGCAGAACCGACCTACCAGGCGGAGATATGGCAACGCTGATTCGTTCGTTGAAGAAGTTAGTCCTCTTGCCCGAAGACACGCAGGTGTATCCTGGACATGGCTACCCTACTACGATTTCCCACGAGAAGATGTATAATCCGTATCTGTAATTTCGGGTATTGGGTATTGGATAAAAGAGAAAGAGAGTGATTGTTGTCACTCTCTTTCTTTTTATCTACTACTATCTTCAGCGCAGCGATCTACCATCTACAGGCGCCCTGCGCCGATCTTCGAGCCACAAAGTGGCGATTTATTTCTTGAAGTAGCGGTTGTACAAGCCCTCAAATCCTTTTCCGTGACGAGCTTCATCTTTAGCCATTTCGTGTACGGTATCGTGAATAGCGTCCCAGTCCATAGCTTTTGCGCGTTTAGCGATACGCAATTTATCGTCGCAAGCACCTGCCTCAGCCATCATGCGTTTTTCGAGGTTCTCTTTGGTGCTCCAAACTACCTCGCCAAGCAACTCTGCAAACTTAGAGCAGT
The DNA here is from genome assembly GCA_017628395.1 of Paludibacteraceae bacterium. GTDB lineage: Bacteria > Bacteroidota > Bacteroidia > Bacteroidales > Paludibacteraceae > Colicola. The sequence goes on from JAGBZD010000112.1 coordinate 26,297, forward strand.
GCTCTGCCTCTTCCCAAGCATAGCGCTTGAATGCCTCTGCGATCTCTGGATAGCCTTCGCGGTCTGCTTGGCGCGACATTGCGAGATACATACCAACCTCGGTAGCCTCACCCATGAAGTGTGCGTTGAGATCTTTAATCATTTCTTCGTCAGTATCTTTAGCAACACCGATGATGTGCTCGCAAGCAAATGCAATACCAGCAGACTCATCTACCTCTTTCCATGTTACGATTTGTTTACATTGTGGACAACGCTCTGGTGCAGGTGCGCCCTCGTGTACATAACCACATATTGGGCAAATAAATTTCTTTGTCATAATTCGTTTTTGTTTTTTATGGTTAAAAAATAGTTTATTCTTTCATCAATACATGCACAAAAATCATGCCAAGAATATGCGATAGATTAAAAAAAATGCTTTTTATTAAGATTGCCGTCTCTTTTACTTCTCTTATACCTTGCCCTATTTTACCGAGAGAACACCGAGAGAACTCCGAGAGAACTCCTCAACTACAAAAAGTGCTATTTGTTAAGATTGCCATTTATGTTTTCGGACATGAATGGCGATTTTTTTGTGTATGTACTTGCAAGAATGAAAAAAATGTACTACCTTTGCACCGTGAAAAAATCGTTCGAGCGATCGAGCGAGATAAGAACCTGCGCTGGGGATGTCTGCACATCAGCGGCGAAGGGAAGCAGACATAATTAAAAGGCGTTTATTGGCGCTTGTTTTGGTCAATAGAAAACTGGAAACTTTCTCACACCCGAAACAAGAAAGCGATAAGTGTCCCTTGGTGTGTTTAATTCGTTGTGTCCCACAACGATGAACATATCGGCGTGGACATTCATTGTTTATTCTTGTGTGAAGGTTTTTCCAGTACCTCTATTGAAAGAATAAGCAAAAAGAGGTTCCACGCTTTTTCTATATTTATACTAACGGGGCGTTTGGAGCCGATGTCCCACAAAAAGAAAAACTACATGAAAAAGTTATCCTTATTTCTACTAAATCTGTTCTTATGTAGTGTAGGTGTGCCGATTCTTGCAGAGGATGCCGAGCTTGTGCCTGCTATGGTGGTGCAAATGGCAGACGGCAGTAGGCAGACGGTGCAATTAGACTACACTTTAGTGACAGACTTTAGTGTGCTCTGCAGCGAGGGGAGTCTTGCAGTGAGTGTGCCCGAGGCAGAAGTGACAGGTGTGCGTAGTATCACTTTTGCCATGGTGAAGCAGGATGATCCTACTACTTCTTTAGAAGAAGTGTCTTCTTTGGACAAAGCCACGACGGACAAAGTGTTACTCAATGGTCGTTTGTATATCCGTGCCACCATGCCTGATGGCAAGCAAGTTTGGTACGATGTATTAGGAAGTCTTATAGACAAATAACAAAAATTGCAGTTTATTAAAGTAAATTAACCAAAATTTCTTTTAATGATATGAAAAAGATGTTTATGGCAGTCATCGCCTTGATGATGACGATTAGTGCTTCTGCACAGTTTTATATTTATTGTAGTGATGGTAATGTCATCAAGGTGGATAGTATTAGTATGATTGCACCTGAGGAATCAGAGCAACCAAACCCTTCTGCAGGTATAGGTGTGTTCTCCGTTTCCGCAGATAAGCAAGTGACTTTCTCTAAAGGTAACTTACAATATACCCAATCAACTAATACATGGTCTTTTGCAGAAAATCAGTACGACTACATCGGTACGGATAATGTGACAGGTGGTAGTGTGTCTTTTGACCCAACTTATGGTGATAGTAGATATGGTACTGCTTTGGCAGATAAGGTAGATTTATTCGGTTGGAGTACATATGCTACTAATTTTGGTGTAAGTACTTCTACAGATTACGCTAATTACTTAGGTTCTTTCGTTGATTGGGGTACAAATCAGATTGGTGATGATGCTCCTAATACATGGCGCACATTGACTTATGATGAGTGGAAATATTTGCGATACACCCGCACTAATAATTTATGTGGTGTAGCTCAAGTGAATGGTGTAAATGGTTTGATTTTGTTGCCTGATAATTGGACATGTCCATCAGGTATTACTTTCAAGTCTGGTGTCCATAGTGAAAGGGGTGTTTATAATTATGCTGCTTATCAAACCTTTACTGCTGCGGAGTGGTCAAAGCTCGAAGCCGCAGGTGCAGTTTTCCTGCCTGCCTCGGGCTACCGCGTCGGCTCGCATGTGCTCAGCGTGCAGGACTACGGCGACTATTGGTCTGCCACTGGGTTCAATAGCAACTTCGTGTACTACCTCTACTTCTACTCGGACGCGGCGCACATGACCAACTACAATCGCTACATCGGTCAATCAGTCCGTCTCGTTAAGGATTTGCAATAAGAACATCCCGATTTTGTTCGCAGGCGAAACCACGACAAATTCTCCAAATGGAAAATTCTGACCTTTAATTCAAACTCATCCCTTGCCAATTCTCGTGGCAGGGGATGAGTTTTTATCATGTATTGTTCTTCTTGCTCGTATTCAAGCACACTTTCGGCAAGGGTTCAGTATCTCTATGAAAACTGAAAACGGCAAGCAGACTTTCATCCCACCGCCACCCGTGAACATCAGAGTGGTAACCGAGTGGTTTCGAAAGATTCTGCATGCCTACCCCTCTCCCAAAAAAAGGATATACATAGGATACGAAAAAGATATAGATAGGCTTTTTTGTTCTATGCTCGTGTTTCATCCTCAAAGTGGGAACTCTTCGGACACATCGCTCGGAGTGCGTTCCGTCGCACTCCTTCAGGTCGCGAAATGGTCGCGTAGAAAGTGAGTGATTTGAGGCTTGATTACACACGAATTGTCGGCATACACAACATTTTTGCAAAAAAACATTTGCTCAATTCAAAGATTTTCAGTACCTTTGTACGCTTTTTACGAAATACATTATCATTAACCAAATAAATATGAAGCACATCTTTTTTATTCTGCTTGCCACTATCGGACTCATCTCCTGTGGCAACACTGCGCAAAACGCTCAGAATGAAGCGAATGCGAACACACAAAATCCAATCATGCCTATCGTATTTGTAGGCGAAAACACCGAAGTTGTCCTCACCGATTACTTGCCAGCACTCAGCGAAGGGGACGAAGTGGTATTCTCCACCGAGCCTTCGTACCAAGTGAGCAATGTAACGGCTGATGCCTTCACCCTCAATGGCGACCACACCCTCTCTATTCTCAGCGTGGATGTACCTGCCAAAGGATTGCACTACGATATTCCTATCGTACCACAATCGCAATACGAGGTAGGTTTGGCTACCAAATCATTCTCTGACTCTACGATCACTATCAGCGTTCTCAACCAATATGAGCACCTGCAATTCCGCGTACTCTGGCAAGACACGCGCGCGAAAGAGTGTGTAGAATACGAGCAATACGGAACCGAAGCTACCATCACCATCGAACCAGCATGGCGCGAGAGCAAAGGTCGTAGTTTCGTCCGCGTATATGCATACGCCGACGGCAAACACCTCAACGACTTGCTTATCCCAATGCAAGACGGCAAGGTGGTGAACGATGTGGCAGAGCTCACTCGTTTTGACGACCACGCACAAATCCTCTACTCGCTCATGATTGACCGTTTCCACAACGGCAACAAGAATAACGACTGGAAAATGAACAGCCCAGAAGTATTGGACATCGTGGACTATCAAGGTGGCGACATCAAGGGTATTCAGAAGAAAATCGAAGAGGGATTCTTCGAGGAGTTGGGTATCACCACCATTTGGATTTCTCCTATCACCCAAAACCCTTGGGACGCATGGGGTATGTACCCATTCGCTAACGGCAACAAGTACGACAGCACCAAGACCTACACCAAGTTCTCTGGTTACCATGGTTATTGGCCAATCTTTGCCACCACAGTGGAAAAGCGTTTCACCACCGAGCAAGAGCTGCACGACATGTTGGCTACCGCACACAAGCATGGCATGAATGTCATTCTCGACTATGTGGCTAATCACATGCACATCAACTCCCCTACCCTGCAAGAGCACCCCGACTGGCACACCGATAGTATCTTGCCTGACGGAAGACGCAACTTCGAGCTTTGGGACGAGGCACGCCTCACCACATGGTTTGATGTGCATATCCCTACCCTCGACTTGGAGCGCCCAGAGGTTTGCGCACCTATGACTGACTCAGCATTGGTATGGCTGGATAAGTTCGCTTTCGACGGTTTCCGCCACGATGCTTGCAAGCATATCCCACTCAACTACTGGCGCGAGTTGGGCAAGAAAATGAAACAACGCTACCCAGATCGCCACATCTGGATGATTGGCGAGACATACGGCGACCCAGCACTGATTGGTTCATATGTGAAGACTGGTATGCTGAACGCACAGTTTGACTTCAATATCTATCATACCGCTATTGATGTACTCGGCAAACCAGAGCAATCGCTCACCAAGATGAATAACACCATTCTGGAGTCGCTCGCTGCTTACGGCGCGCACCACACCATGGGTAACATCTCTGGCAACCACGACAAATGCCGTTTTATATCGTTGGCTGGTAAGGCAGTTAGTTGGGACGAGAACGACAAAACTGCAGGTTGGACACGCCACATTGGCGTGACTACCGACGGCAACAAAGAGTTGGAAGCACATGCCTACCGTATGGCTATGCTCTTGGAGGTCATCAACTTCACTATCCCTGGTGTACCTTGCGTATATCAAGGCGATGAGTACGGCGAGGCGGGTGCTAATGACCCAGACAACCGCCATATGATGAAGTTCGACGGTCTGAACAAGGAGCAAGCTGCTTTCCGTGCTAAAGTACAAGAGTTGGCGCAACTCCGCCGCAACAATATGGCATTGCTCTATGGCGAGTATATCCCTGTAGAGGTGACAGACACCCTACTCCACTTCCAACGCGTATATATGGGCGATGTAGTAGATGTAGTCATTGACCTCAATGGCGAGAGCAGCATCACCGTGAACGGCGACAAGGTTTGGAGCATTTAATCCAGACGCCGGATGCCAAACATTGGCAACCAGAAGCCGGAAGCCGGAAGCCGGAAATTGGCAACCGGTCTCCGGAAGCCAGATAGTGGAAGCCGGATACTGGAAGCCGGAAGC
>JAGBZD010000113.1 GCA_017628395.1 Paludibacteraceae bacterium
TCGGCTGGTGCCACAGGCAACTTACGCAAATCCACCGTCACAATGCGTTGTCCCTTACGATTTTGAATACCTTCGATAATCGTCTCTACTAATTTCTTGGTTGATACTTCTTTTTTCATTATTTTCGTTTCCTTTATTTCTTATTTTGTTCTTACAAAAACTTTGCCAAACCACATCTCGTCTGCCAAATTGGCATATCTTCGCAAAATCGCTACAAAGGTACAACAAAAAATGCATATACGCAAGAAAAACTTATTTTTTCTCCCCTCCACCCTATTATTCCCCCACTCATTTGCCCCTTGTTAGCCGCACATCTCCATTGGAACCTCATTGGAACTTCATTGGAACTTCACCCTATCTTTACCGAAAGACAACCCTGATTTCCAGCACCTTTCATCACCCCTTCTCCTACAAAAACGCACCTTTTTCAAAGTGCGTTCCTCTATTCATACCATGCAGACACCTACAAGCCCTTCTCTTCATCATCATTTTTCTCGTCTAATTCGGACATTTCTTCAATCTGACGGATATATTCGTCCCAAGCATTTCGCTTAGATTTTCTCCGTTTTTTCCACATTACATAATTCCAAATTATCAAAAGTATATAGGCAACCAAGCACATGTGTCAACATGAGTATAGTTCCCATAATTTTTGTTTTCACCCAAAATCTGCTGCAAAGACACACCAAAATTTGCGTATTTGCAAAAAAAATCGTAACTTTGCACCCGATATTAAACTAGGAACTCCCATAGCGAAGCGTCCAATAGGCGGAAGGCCGTCCTATAGCCAGCAGGGCGTCCAATACCAATAACCAATAAAGAAATATGTTCATCATCGGCATTGCGGGCGGTACCGGCTCAGGAAAAACAACCGTGGTACGCAAACTCATTGAGCGCCTTCCAAAGGGCGAAGTAGTCGTTATCCCTCAAGACTCCTACTACAACGATAGTAGCCATGTGCCTTTTGAGGAGCGTCAGAATATCAATTTCGACCACCCAGATGCCTTCGATTGGGCACTCTTTGCCAAACACATCGAATTGCTCAAAAATGGCGAATCCATTGAGCAACCCATCTACGATTATATCACCTCCTCGCGCCAAGCAGAGACCGTTCATGTGGACCCTCGCGAGATTATCATCGTTGAAGGTATCATGGCGTTGCACGACCCTGTTCTTCGCCAACAAATGGACCTCAAGATCTTTGTGGATGCGGACGCCGATGACCGCCTTATCCGTGTAGCACAACGCGACATCGTAGAGCGCGGACGCACCATCGAGGCGGTTATGGATCGCTACCAACGAGTACTCAAACCCATGCACGAGCAGTTCATTGAGACCTGCAAACGCTATGCGGATGTCATTATCCCTCAAGGCGGACACAATAACGCCGCTATCAATATGCTCGTAAAGTTTATCAAACAAGAGCTCAAAGAGAAAGCCCATAACCATTAACCAATAACCAATAGCCCGCAGGGCGTCCATTAGGAGAAGCCGTCCAATCACCCAATGCTCTACCTCCAACTCTTCTGGACATATCTCAAGATCGGCACCTTCACCATCGGAGGTGGCTATGTCATGCTCTCTATGATTGAGCGCGAGATAGTGGATCGCAAGGGGTGGATTGACCGCGAGGAGTTTATGAACATGATTGCTCTTGCGCAAGCAGCACCTGGACTTATTGCGGTGAATTCGGCAATTTTTATCGGTTGGCGCATTGGCGGCTGGCGCGGCGTGATTGCCACCGTATTAGGTGCGGTATTGCCCTCCTTCCTTATTATATTGGCGATAGCCATGGTCTTTCAAAACTACAAAGACCTACCCGCAGTAGAAGCCGTTTTCAAGGGCATCCGCCCTGCGGTAGTTGCCTTGATAGCGGCTCCGCTCATCCGTATGGCTTATAGCGCAAAAATCACTTGGGCAACCGCTATCATACCTATTGCAGGCGCCCTACTGATTTGGCTCGGTGGTCTCTCCCCCGTATGGATAATCTTCGTCACCGTAGTAGCCACCCTGCTATACACCTACTTAGTAGAAAAGCGAAATAAAAAAGTTTAGATAGTTTAGATTTCTGCCCAAAGGGCAAGGAGAATATGATATACCTGCAATTATTTCTCAGTTTCCTCAAGATTGGTCTCTTCGGTTTCGGTGGTGGATTGGCAATTTTCTCGCTCATCCAACACGAGGTAGAGCAGTATGGCTGGATGACACAAGAGGAGTTTGTGGATATCTTGGCTATCAGCCAAGTCACCCCAGGACCTATCGGCATCAACTGTGCCACTTATGTCGGTTACACCGCTACGGGCAATGTATGGGGAAGCCTGTTGGCAACGATAGCGATTGTGATACCTAGTTTGGTGATTATGCTCAGCATTTGCAAGGTGTATTTTGTCATAAGTAGCCGATTTCAACACAACATCTATTTCACACGCACCATGCACATGCTGCGTTTGTCGGTATTGGGAATGATTGGTGCAGCAGCGCTTCTACTAATCAAGCCTATCAACCAGCCTTCAGTCAGTTTCATCGATTGGAGCAGTTGGGCTATCTTCACCGTTACTTGTGCGCTAACAATTCTCCCTCTATTCCTAAAAACAACTGATTCCAACGGATATTCTACAACAAAAAGAGCCATCTTTAGCAAGACTGCCCTTAATATTCTTTCGCACCCGATTATTCTAATAGTATTGGCAGGAATAGCGGGGTATATTATTTATAGGTAATATTCTTTAGTTAATGCTGCGAACTACGGAAACAGCATACTACTCTGTCATTTTATCAGTTCGCGAGCAAATTCGGGAATATTGACACCGTCAAAAGTACCTGAAGTCATCATCAAAAGTGCGGTATTCTCGTATGTCAATGATCGCAATCGCTCTTGCAATAGTTGGCTATCCGTAAATACCTCTACATTTTCTGTGCCAAAAGCTTTTTGTACTTCTTCGGCTGTGATTGGGGTCAAGCGTTTGTGCTCAATCACCTTTGGATTGAAATACACCAATGCCACATCCGCCTGAGCCATGCAACCTTCGTATTGAGGCAAGAAGTCTGCCATCAAGCTAGAGAAAGTGTGCAACTCCATCGCAGCTACCAATTGCTTCTCAGGGTAACGTTCGCGCACGGCATTCACTGTCGCGCGAAGTTTACTTGGTGAGTGGGCGAAATCCTTATATGCCACATTTGTGCCGATTTCATCGATCAATTCTAAGCGATTGCTTGCACCTGTAAAAGTTGAAATCTCGCGGTAGAAGTCTTCTGGCTTTACGCCAATCCGCTCGCATGCCAATGCTGCGGCTTGCAGGTTCTCCATATTGTGGCGGCCGAAGATCTTGAATGGTGTAGCGTTGTGTGGCGTTGTGTAGGATGGTGTAGAATTGTTATACGCTTCGTAGGGAACGAGTTGTATATCTGGTCGTGCGTTGGATGCGATCTCGCACAAGTTTGAGTCATGTTTATAGTAGATGAATGTGCCATTTTCCTCGATTCCATCGACGAACTTACGGAAAGTGTCCACATATCCATCAAAAGTAGGGAACACATTAATATGATCCCAAGCGATACCCGTCAGTATCGCCACATGAGGGTGATACCATAGGAATTTAGAGCGTAAATCGAGCGGAGATGTTAGGTATTCATCACCCTCAAACACGGCATATTTGGCGGTATCAGAGAGGCGTACCATGCGCTCGAAACCCTCAATCTGAGCACCTACCATATAGTCGGCTTCGATGCCCAAGTGTTGCAAGACATACAGGATCATGGAGGTGGTGCTTGTCTTGCCGTGGCTTCCACCTACTACGATGCGAATCTTATCTTTGGTCTGCTCGTAAAGATACTCAGGGAAAGAGTATATCTTAATTCCGAGTTCGCGTGCTCGCACCAATTCAGGGTTATCCTCGCGCGCGTGCATACCTAATATGATAGCATCAATATCAGAGGTGATATTCTCGGGGTGCCATCCCATCTCTTTAGGCAGTAGTCCTGCCTCTTGCAGATGTGTGCGTGCAGGGTCGAATATCTCATCATCCGACCCTGTCACGATATATCCTGCTTTGGTAGCTACCGCCATCGCCAAATTGTGCATGGCAGCGCCACCTATTGCTATAAAGTGTATACGCATAGTTCTTTATTGCTGTTAATTAGACTGCAAAGGTAGTGAAAAGTTTTGAGTTGTGCAAGATTTTGGCAATTTTTTCGTTATGCAATGAAGTGTCACTCCTCTTTAGATTCTATCGGAAGAATATAATCACTAGCTTTTTCGCTTGATATGATTGTTCTTCCTAATTGTCGTTCCAATTGTTTACGAGCAGCTTTGGCTACACTACCACCATCTTTTGCGACATGCGTTTGTTGTCTAAATCCCTTTGGATTGCGTTGTTTAGACAGTTCTGTTGCCGAAGCTTCTGCCAAAGTATTCAACGCTATTTCAAGGTTAGTCATGTTATCTCGTAGGTTTTCTTTCTTTAGTCCTTTTAGATGTTTATACTGCTTGGTAGTCATTCCGCTCCATTCTTTGGTGATAATGTCAGTCAAAGAAGCGTATTCCATACCCACATTTACTCCTGTTCTTTGCCACTCATCTGTTAATTCCTTTCGCACTTCAATAGACTTGATACGTTGGTTGATCCATGCATCAGAATACCCCAGACGCTTATAGTCTAATATAGCTTGCTCTATCGAAAGTTCAGGGTCTTGCATTTGATCCAACCGTTGCGCAGCCACCATCGCCATCCATTGTTTGAAAGATTCTGCTTTGGGCGAAGGGATGGATTGGATGATACGGAAAATAGTTTGAGCGTCGCCAACTAAAGTTTTACGTCTTTTTCCCGAATCGCCACTCATTAGTACCTGGGGACAATTTGTCCCCACGAAGGATGCGAGTTGTTCATCCCTTTTTCGCATCTTCTTGAAATAGTCAGTAGGATTTACACTCTCAGCAAGAACTTGAATAACATCTAATACCGAGAAATACCATTTCTCTTGCACATCATCCCAGATAGTTCTAACCTTTTTCTCCTCAAAAAGTTTTATCGCTTCGCTTTGTCCCATAGCATTAACTGAATTTATGCTGCAAAGGTACAGAAAAATTTGCAGATATGCAAGTTATGGTTGGCGAAATGATGATTTATTGGTGTGATTTGTATAAAAAGTCACTTCTTCATTTTTTGGGAATAGGCGTACTGCAAGTTAGGCGACCTGAAGGAGTGCGACGGAACGCACTCCGAGCGTAGCGCCCGAAAAGTCTCCACTTTGAGGAATCAGCGCAAGCATAGAACAAAACAAGGAGATCTGTGGGAGATCTATGGGCTTCGGTGGCTTTCTATGAATGTGTCTCTATAATAATGCTGCAAAAAGTAGCGGCAATAATAGATAAAGTAGCCGCTGATTTGTGTTTTAGGGCTTCTAAAGTACGATGGTTACTGCATAAAAAATATTTTGACTTTGCCGCTAGTTCTGCCGCTATTTTTTGTGCCTCTATATAAGATAGTAATGCCGTATCTTCGGCATTTTGGTAGTTTTGTGCCGAAGATTTGTGAATTTGTAGGGTAAAGTGGTATATATAACACGCGGGAAGTGTGTGTGTTTACTATGCTTCCCGCATGGGTGTATTTTTTCGAAAAAAAGTTTTCGCGTGCCGAAGATTGTGCCGAAGAGATTACTTGCCTTTTATGTCCCTCTTAGTATATCTATAGTATAGGATGATTTGCCTATAAATTAGGCGCCACCATAGGATATCTATGGCTCTTAGAGGTTTTTATCTGTTTCAAGACCAAGTCATTTGTACTTCCATAATGCTCGGTGGTGCGTAAAAATTCATAATATTCCTTCTTCGTTGAAATAACAAGCGAGAAGGAAAGAAATAAGTATAAAATCAAGGAACGCAAAATTGAAAAAGAGGTGGATGTTTCAATTTATTTGATCCTATTATATGTATGAAAGCATATTCAAGGTGTTTTGCACAAATAGCTTTAATTCTTCATCAAATATTGGCACTTCCATATATTTAGGATTTGAATGGTGATACCGTTTACCGTAGTCATTAATATCAGACAGGTCATTATAGTATTCTTTTAGACGATATAATGGTGACTGCTTATTGCTATTTCGAATCTTTTTAAGAAAATCCCCCAACCATTCGTCATCCTTGAAAAAATATTTTATTCTAAAAATACCTTCAATAACAGGACGTATGCATCTTATAACTTCTCTCTTTTCTAAATCTGTACTAGCTCCATCGGATAGATATTTTTTTAGTGTATATATGTCTTTATAAATACCTGTCATTGTTTCTATATCAATGTCATGTTTTATAAAAACGCTAGATTCATTCTTGTATACAATCTTTAAATTAAGACAATCTTGATTGTTGTCATAAAAATCTTTTACGAAGTGAATGTCGTGACTTAATAAAAAGAATTGTTTAGCTCTACTTGCTATTCTTGATAAAATTGATATTGTCATCCTTCTTCGTCTAGTATCAAAACTGGAAATCGGGTCATCAAAAACGATAATTCTTTTTTCTAGATGTGGTAATAAATCGAGTCGAGCTAAAAAAAATGATAATGATAGAGAACTCTTATCACCTTCACTTAATGTGTGTTTTAAAGGGATATTTGAAATGTCAGATCTTACTTCGATACCATTGATATTAATATGGTATACTAATTGTTGACCTTGCTTATTAGCTTTTTTTATTTCAAGATTAGGATTAAATCTTTTAAGATATTGATTAGTAGTTTCAATATATTTTTTTTCTACCTGTTCTATTTGATGGTCTAGTTCTTTCTCTAATATTTTTATTATCTCAGAAATTTGCTGTCTTTTTTCTATTTGTTCATTTAGGATATTAATTAATCTATTGTATTCTTGTGGGTCGTTAGTTAATGATATATTATGTTTTGTACGGCGAATGTTTGCAGGGTAATTGCTACGTTTATGTCTCAATTTCTTGATTTTGTTTATCAAATTGTACCCATTAGGAACAATATCATAAAAAATACTCGGTGCTTCATAATTCCCTAGTGAAACTATATACATATTAGATTCAGAATAGTAATTATCATATACCTCCACGTGTGGAACAGTAGATGACCAATTGTGGATGCCATATGTTAACATCTTATTCTTATTTACACAAAGTAATATGTTTATTGGTTCATTTGTTTCTAAAGATTTTCTCTTTTCTACTAAATCACAATCTTTATGGGCTAAAGATTTTAGTATTTGTGTAAATGTTGTTTTTCCTGATCCATTTTCTGCATAAATAGTATTTTTTTGAGCAAAAATACCATTCCATCCATACTCTTTCTCTGAAGGTGTGAATCTTTTGAATCTACCACAGTTTTGAATTTTTATAATCCGATGTATCATATAAATATTTAATTAACTTTTATACGTGAGGATTGATTGTTGTACAAATGAGATTTCAGGACAAACTCCCCATATTTACTATCTGTTTTAATGAATGCTATTGCCTTTGAAATCAACGGCAAAGGTACTGTTTTTATTTTATATACACAAACATTAATGAATAAAATTCCATTTTTTTCAGAAGAGTCTATTCCGTTTTATGCTGCAAAAATCTTCGGCGCGGAAGGGGTTTTGTGCCGAAGGTTTGTAAATTTTGCTATAAAAAGACGCTTAAAGCAAGCGGAAGGTGTTGATTACCAACGCCTCCCGCTTGGGTGTGTTTTTTCGTGATTTTTTTCTTCGTGCCGAAGATTGTGCCGAAGAATGGCTATGTTAGGATGTTGTGCCTTAATTAATGATGTAGATATATTCAGTTTGTTGGGCTGAAAGAATATAATTCAGATACATATAATCTTTGCCAATACACCAACCACATACATGACGATATTCGCTGATATCATAATAATCAACATCTCCGTATATGCGTTCGTTTGCAAAACGGATTGCCTGAAAATCAGATAAAGACATCTTAATAGTGTAAGTGAACCTGTGAATATATCCTTTATTTAATTTTAATAGAATATCCATATTGATCGTATCAACGACAAATATATTCTCATTTAAGTCAACAATACTTCTATTGTAAGCATATATCTTTTTATGTTTATCAGATACATGCACAATAGAATCAATGTGCATAGTGCATGGAAAATAACGATAACCTTCTGAATTGTTTATTTCTGCCATAAATTCTTCAAAAGTGCCGTCAATATAAAGACCAAATACCTGTGGCTTTGACTGTTGGCAAGATGCGAACATTAATATTGTTAGCAGAAGTAAAAAGATCTTTTGCATTACTTTTTGTATTATTATAGTTATCCAACACTATCAGTACTTATTGTGATCACATTATCAGTACTTTGTTCGTTGTCAAATGCGCATATTCCAATATTATCAAGGTTTTTGGGTATAATGATAGATGTTAATTTTGGACACTCAGAAAATGCAAAATCACCAATACTTTTAAGGTTTTTAGAAAAAGTGACAGAACTAAGATTGCAACAATTGTAAAAAGCGTTATTGCCAATTTTTATAATTGTATCTGGCATATTTATAGACACAAGATTTATACAATCATTAAAAGTAGCATAATCAATTTCATTAACAGTAAATTTTATACCATTATATATGACACATTCTGGTATTTTAATGTTTGAAAGTGTTTTATATGCACTATCTAAAAAACCATATATATTAGGAATCACTTTAACAACATAATCTCCAGTTATTTTATAATGTATTTCATCGACTATAAAATTGATATCATGCATCTGAAAATTACTAAACATTTTTTGCCAACGTTTATGATTGTCCCTTGTATAATAAGTGCCATCACACCAATCATCGTATCTTGAAGTTGTATATAAATTAATGGCTTCATCATTTTCGGAATAAAATGCATTTTTATTAAGGAATGGATATCCATCTATTTTAGGAGGATCTACGGATAAAAAGATAATATTAGTTAAATTATCACAATCCGAAAAAGCTTTATCTTCAATCTTGTTTACTGTTTGTGGTATAAATACAGTTCTTAATTGTTTACACTTTTCAAATGCAGCATATCCGATTGTGCAAACTCCACTCGGAATAACTGTGTTTTGACAGCCGAGAATTAACATGTTAGTATGTGATTTTATTATAGCATTGCTATTTGCTCTGCTATCGTACATCTTGTTTTCTTGATCTACAATGATAGAAGTCACACCTGAACAGCCTGCAAAAGCTCTTGCTGCAATATTTTCCACGCTTTTAGGAATAAAAATCGACTGCATAGAATCTGCACAATGTTCAAATGCGTAACTGCTGATATTGACTATACTATTGGGAATAATAGTATTTGAGCATCCAAATAATAAAGTGTTACTAGCTGTTTCTATAATTGCGTTACAATTATCACGGCTATCATATTTTGGATTATTGACATCTACTATAATCAGTGCTACATTACAACACCCACAAAACGCACTCGTACTAATGTCAATTACATCTTTAGGAATGATAATAGATGTTACGGTTTTGCATATATCTTTGTCATTGAAAGCGCATGGACTAATGGAAACGATATCGTCTTGTATAATTAGTGAAGTATCTATTAACTCTTTGTTTTTCCATTTGTATAGTACCTTATTGATATATACACCTCCGTCTGGTTGATTGTGATACCAAAGTGTATTGTTAAAAGCATTATAGCCAATACTCACCACACTATCAGGAATATCAATAGATGATAATTTAGAGCAGTTCTCAAACGTATATTCTTCAATTTTTGTTACACCATTTGGAATATTAATGGAAACTAGCCCAGAGCAATATTGGAAAGCACAACTACCAATATGTTTTATTGAATTCGGGATTATTATTGAGCGCAATTCTTCTTGGTCTACAAATGCATAATCTGCGATTGCAATTGTCCCTTCTTTAATCTTTACATTTGTTTCATTAGTGATTTTACCAATGTGAGTATACAAAACTTTCCCTACGTATAATAGACCGAATGGTTGGTCATCAAGCCAAGGAGTTCCAGTAAATACATCGTAGCCCACAAATGTGATATTCGTAGAAAGTTTTATTTTTGTTAATCCATTACAATTAAAAAAAGCCTTATTACCAATTCTGGAAATGCTATTAGACATTGTAAGTGATTGGATATAAGAATCTCGAAATGCGCCGTTCGCAATTGCTACTACAGAATATACTATCCCATTTTGAGATATGTGGGATGGTATAGTAATATCTCCCTCATAATCTCCATCAGAAGATATATAACCATCTTCATCACGATACAGCGGACTAATAACTACCGCTTCAAATTGCAGTTCATCTAAGCTGTAGTGTAAACCATCTATATATGCTCTCATATCATAATTTTATTTACAAGGTTATGTAATATTCTATTTCACTTATTGTTTGTCCTGTTGAATAAACAACATTTTCTCCTATCTCAAGATTAGAGATTCGAATTCCGTCCAAATTAAACGCTTCGTAAATGGCGGAACATATTTCATTTTCAAGTTTTGGGAATGGCATTGTCTTTAATTTGTTCGTCAGAACAATGCGTAATTTTTCATTTCGTACAAATTCAACATTATTATTACAAATAATGTCATACTGAGTTTTCTCTGAATTTAGAGCTACCTTAATTTTCATAATTTTAAGTTTTATTAATGTTAATAATTGGTTTATTTTTCTGCCACAATTGCACTATAAGTAGTTGATGAGTATAGTAATATCACTTCAACATTGTAGCAATATGATGTTAAAAGTGTGGCAAGCATTAAAACTAACATCTATTTTCTACGTTTAAACTCAGTATTCATCACTAGAAGATTTCCAATGGGTTATAGTACCACTAGCAGTATAAATTTTTCAATATCACAAAGAGCTAAAACAAATTTTTTCAGCACGTAAAAGTTTGTGCAAAGATAGTCTGATTTTTTGATATATGCAAATGTTTTGAGGAATATTTTTGTTTTTTTGGGAACAAAGCTAATAATAGCTTCATGATAATTATTCTCTTGGTAGGATGGATATTATTCAGTATTTTTTAGGCGGATATTTTTGCGGCAATCCGCATTTTTGCCCCATATGCATCTTTTTAGGAAAGCACTCAACTTTTTCAGGAAATGAGTCAACTTTTTTAGGATGGGAGACAACTATTTTAGAAAAGCAATATTAAGAAATAGCACTTTTTGTGACAGGAAGTTGATGCGTTCTTCTCTCGGAGTTCTATCGGTCGTCGGTCGGTGGAATAAGGCAAGGTATATGAGAGGGAAAAGAGACGGCAATCTTAATAATAGTGATAGTGTAGGGCGTAGCGTGTAAGGTGTAAAGACGGAGATTGTATCTTCATCCTTCACGGAAGTGATAGGAATTGTGCGTTTATAGTGCGTGAATAGTGCGTCTATTATGCGTGAATAATGCGTAATAAATAAGGAATACCCGAATAACATTCGGGACAACGAACATAGAAGTGTGCAAAGCGCAGTTTAGAGGACGGTGCAGAGCACCTACAGTTTAGAGATTAGAGGCAGGAAGAATCGGCGAACTACCGCCGAGTATTGAACAGACTGCGGGAACAAAATCAAACAAAAGACATCGATAGGTTTCCTACCGATGTCTTTGTGTTTTATATCATCTGACCTGTCTGACTTGTCGGACGGGTCGGATAGTTGCTTACGCAAAGAGTTTGCCGAAGTCCTCGTGGCTAATCTCTTTCTCCTCGATCTTAGCTACGCCCTTGAGTGCCTCGTAAACCTTGTTGTCTGCAACGCGCTCTACGATACCGCGCAATTGCTTCTCGTCTTTGAGCATTTGCTCTGCATAGTTAGCCAAGTAGCTATCCTCTACGTGCATGAGACCGTATTGCATGAATTGCATTTTAGCCACTTGCTTAGCGTATGCCTCTACATCCTCTTTCTCTACTTGGATGTTGAAGTGCTTGAGCAATTGGTCTTTCGCCAAGTGCCAACGGAGCTCGTCCACCATTGCTGGGAAGTCTTTCTCAATTTCCTCCTCGGTGATCTTCTCGTTGGTAGCTTTCACCCAACGTTTCAAGAACGCCTCTGGGAATGCTACCTTAGCCATTTTCTTCATCACAGCCTCTTTAGCGTCCAAACCGAATTTGTACTTAGCGTCCTCAGCCATGTTCTCTACGATCTCAGCTTTGATGCGTGCGCGGAAGTCAGCCTCGTCAGCTACGTTGTTCTCGCCATAAACCTTAGCGAACAACTCGCCATCAATAGCAGCTGCTTGGTGACGGGTGATGCCTTGGAGCTCGAAAGTAAAGTCGCTGGTCAATGCCTCTGCCTCCTCTTTACTGATGCCGAGCATAGAGCTAACCTCTACGCTGTTGCCATATGCTTTAGTAGGGTTGAAGGTGATCACGTCACCTACCTTTGCGCCTACGAAGAGAGCTGCTTGCTCTTTGTCTTGCATATATGCTGGGGTCAACATACCGTTCTCTTTCACGATACCGTTCTCTTTTTGCTCGGTCAGCAAACCCTTCACTACGTCGCCCTCTACTACGTTCTCAGCTTGTACATAGTCGCCAAAGCGTTGTGCATAGCTATTCACTTGGTTGTTAACCATCTCGTCGGTAACGGTAATGGTGTATTGGGTGAGTTTGTTCTTGCCGTTGAGCAATGCGTCGAACTCTGGAGCCACAGCGATGTCAAATGCAAATACGAAAGTGTCTTGTGTGTCGAGATCCATTTGAGGGGTCAACTCCTCGTTTGGCAATGGATCGCCAAGAAGGTTGAGGTTGTTTTCCTCGATGTACTTATTGAGACCTTCGCCGATAACCTTGTTGATTACCTCAGCGAGAATGCTCTTGCCGTACATCTTTTGCAACATACCCTTTGGTGCCATACCTGGACGGAAACCTGGGATGTTAGCTTTCTTACGAATGTTGATAAGTTCTTTTTGAACTGCCTCTTGATAGTCTGCTGGCTCCACTGTCA
>JAGBZD010000114.1 GCA_017628395.1 Paludibacteraceae bacterium
AACAGTTAATAAAAATGATAGATGCCTATCTCTCAAAACCACATACGAAAAGAAGAAAAAATAAAACATAGTGGGCTGTCAAAATAACACATTTAGGTACTCAAAATGTTACATAAACCATTTTGTTAAGATTTCCCTCGCATCTAAACTCTAAACTGTAGGCGCCTTGCGCCGTTCTCTAAACTGCGACATAATCGCTGCCTTTACACCCTACACCAAAAAAATCGCTTCAAAACTGCATTTTTCTTGCTCAATCCAAAATATTTCACTACCTTTGCACCCGTATTTAGTCCACGCCATGGGAATATGTCCTTCGGGTGGGTAAATGCGGACATATAAAAAGCGTCTTAAGCGCTTTGTTTTAGCTCTTCAGAATCTGGTAAATTCACATTAATCCAAAACATTGCGACACAAGATGCTCATTGGTATGTATTCATCGTGCGCATTGTCGTGCGTATATACATACGGCGTGGGCTTCAGTGTTGTTGTTAGGATTAAAGGGCAATACCAGAGCCTTGAAGAGCGGAACAGCAATAGTGCAGTCCCGCTTTTTTATTGCATCCATACTGATACCCTGACAAATTTACCTGTTGTATGAGAAAATATACAGCTAATTATACCTACACAAATCCAAATTTTGTTATCCAAAACTTGGAATATCGCAAAAGCAATTCAACGATGCTGCCATTGTTGTATGTCCTCAAGAATCTTTTACAACGCGGTTTTCCTACAGCAATGTCCAAATATCTACAAGATAAAATAGGCAAAATCCATGAACAGGCAAATTATCAAGAGCGTTTACTGCTTGTCCCCGCAGAACCAAATAGATGGGTAGGGACAATTAAAGGCGGAGACAGATATAATCCTGCAAAGAACTTCCTCGAAAACATCATACCGCATCATTTGGGAGAATATGCATTTGTGCAATCTATGATTGTCCCTGAAATCAATATTAATGAAATAGTTGGGCGGTATAATCCTGCTTTTATAGACCAAAAGGTTGACTTTTACTTACCTCAAGCACTTTTAGTCATAGAAATTGATGGTGGACAGCACATACTAGAAAAAGCATTAGATGCACGCAGAGATCAATATTTATCAGAATATGGTATTGAAACCATTCGTATATCCACTTTTGAACTACAAAATCACCAATACGAAAATAAAATAGAGCGTATTATCAATCGCATTGAACGTTTCAAACAAAAAGGTGCTTTTGAATTTTATAAACTAGCCTTTGAAAAAGCAAAGAACAACGCATACACGGAAGAAGAAATTCATGATAAAATATTGCCAACAGCAATTATCCGTTTTCAATTGTTATTGCTTGATTTGCTCGCATATGACTACCTAAAAATAGGAGAACATTGGAATTTCAATATTAGATGCGACGAACCCATTGAGCAATTTGCAAAGTTAGCCATAGAGGATATCTACATTTGGTGTAATCACCTTGCACTATTACGCGATAAGCAAGAATTACCAAAATTTGATTACAACATAAACATACAGCATACTCCTGATTTTCAATTTGATGCACAATCCATTAATATTGACTTTTCATTATTAAAAAGATATACGGATGAACACACGCTTGAACCTGATATTATTTTTGTGCGTTCAGATTATTTTGATTATTCAGCTAAACGTCATTTAATAGGCTTAGATAAAAACTATTTTGAAGTTAATACAGCAGAATCCATTAATTATAATGTTACGGATGTAGACAAACCTGTATTACGATTCTTTTTGCAAAATCTCTTTAATAAACGAGACTTTCGGGATGGGCAATTTGCCATAATATCTAATGCTCTTAACTTGCAAGACACAATTGGACTATTACCTACTGGTGGTGGTAAGTCATTATGTTTTCAACTTCCGTGTTTACTACAACCAAGTATTAATTTTGTAGTATGCCCTATAAAATCGTTAATGTATGACCAAATAGATAATCTCAAGCGAGGAGATGTGGCAATTACAAATGTTAATCTTATCTGTGGTGACCAAACAGCGGAAGAAAGAAATCAAATAATGTTGGATTATGCACGAGGTAAATATCTTTTCGTTTGGATTTCTCCTGAACGCTTCCAAATCAAAGATTTTCGCGCTAGCATTTCAAATATTATTACACACTTTAATATAGCTTATGCCATCATTGATGAAGTGCATTGTATGTCTGAATGGGGGCACGATTTTAGAACCTCATACCTTAACCTTGCCAAAACAATAGATCACCTTAGTCCAAAAGACCAAAACGGAGAAGGTGTCATCAAGTACATTGGACTCACTGCTACTGCTTCTGTAAATGTACTAAAAGACATACGAATCGAGTTTTCTCGTAGAAAGCAACAGTTAGAAGATGAGAATATTAAGACCTTGATTGACTATACACGACCAGAACTTGATTTTATCGTTGTTGATGATTTATGTAATAAAGAGAATACTCTACTAAATTTGCTCAAGGAAAACAACATACCCGAAGATCTTTCCAAGGGAACACTTATTTTTACGCCCTATGTAAATGGCAAAAATGGGTGTTTCGAATTGGCAAATCTCCTTTCTAAATATTATCCTAATCAAGTTGCATGGTATTCTGGTAGTTGTCCAAATATGCCAGGGATGCGATTAACACCAGTTATGTCGCCACAAGACTTTGATTGCTATAAAGCACGCACGCAAGCTTTGTTCAAAGATGATAAGTACCAAATTCTCTGCGCAACAAAAGCATTTGGTATGGGTATTGATAAACAAAATATCTTTTATACATTCCATTACGGCTTACCAAGTTCAGTAGAAGCGTTATATCAAGAAGCAGGTAGAGCGGGACGCTGGGATAAAGCATTACCCGAAAATAAGAAGAAAAGAGGAAAATGCTATGTACTTCATTCCCATGAAACATCAAAAGTTCAGCCCCTTGCAGAAAAAATATTTACACTGAACATGGGAATTGAACAAATGAAGAACATCCTAGATGAGGTTAGATGGGACGGAGAAGATATATTTAGACAATTATTCTTATATTTGGGGAAGATGCATGATGTTAAAACAGAATTTTTACACATCAATCAAATAATTGAAACATTCTTTCAAGAAGGTACCACTCGAGACATCTCTTATGAGGAACTTCAACATATGGACGAACTATCTATCGCTACAGATACTTTTGAAAAGTACATATATCGTTTGTGTCTGCTTGGAGTTGTTGATGATTGGACACGAGATTTTAAATCAAAATTCACTATTAAATTCAACTCTATCAACATTACTCACATCATAACATCACTAACCTCCTACATCCAAAAATATGACCCTGATGAAAAGATAGAAGAGAATATCTACGCTATTAATCAAGTAGAGTGTGATACTCCACTTAAACAGGCTATTTGGTATTTACTAGATTGGATATTTCGTCACATTACGGAAAACAGAAAACAATCATTGAAAACACTTTCCGATTGGTGCTTAGAATATAAGGATAGTTCGTCATTCAAAAAACGCCTTGATTCTTATTTCACATTTAATGAATCAACATTTGTATTACAACATATAGCAGAACATTCTTTGGATTATAAACAATATTTTGCGGTATTTTATTCTAATAAAAAGTTCATTACTAAACCTGAATTAAAAAAGTTGCGTGATAGACTTAGTCGTTTCCTTGAGAGCTATCATAATAGTTCAGGCTTAAATTTTGTTAGTGGTATGGTACGATTGCTATTGGATGACTTCAAAGATACAGATGGAAAACCACGTATGGAAACAGCGCTTAAAGCAATCGCCGAAGCTAACAAAGACACACTTTTAGATAATGAATTCGTTTTAGGAGTTATTCCTTTTCTATTAGATGCTAATTTACCATCTGACCGCTTAACAGAATTGTGCACGATGATTATTAAATATTTCCCTTCATTAACAGCGGAAATGGCTGATGAATTACAAATGCCATGGCTATATAATGATGTTATTCAAGAAAATATCAGAATGTTAAAACAAATAAATCGCAAACTATATGAGCAAATTGGACGAATTTAATGCAAGCATCTCAACTTTACAGCAAGAAGTTGAAAATTTACAAGCAATTGAAAATGCTTATAAACAACTTGCCAAGTTAGTGCAAGACTATGACACCGTAATTCAAAATCTTAATACGGCAACACATGATATGACGACTACCAAAGGGGAGTTAGTCAAACAATCATCATCAGTAAGCGAAAAACTCATTGAGCAAAAAAGAGTTTTAGAAACAGCTACGACTGAACAACGAAAAGAACTCGAAACTAAGTTAAAAAATTTACAAACATTAGTAGAAGAAAAGCAAAATGAATTGCAAACACAACTTAATGAAAATGCTGATGAGATTAGTTCTGCAAACAAAAAGTTTTATACTGAATTTGCAGAAAGCGTAAAAGTACGTCTTGATAATAATAAGTTAGAAATCAAACAACTTATTGATCAAGATGCTAATAGCACGCGACAACAGATTGTAACATTACAAACAGAGTATACGAACATGACAACCATGTTATCACAAAATATCAGCGAAACAAAAAATGCTGTAACACAGCATATTAATGATATGCAATCTGCCATGAATCAACAAATACAAGTACAAAAGAAAATTACTCTTGCATTTGGTATCGTAGTTATAGTACTAGCGATTGTTGCAATACTCTTGCCGATTATCTTATGATAATAACTAACATAATTTATTAACTTTAATATTCAAAGCATATGGGACTTTTTGATTTCTTTTTAAAGAAACACACCACATCTAATACTAACGCTAATAGCCAAGATGTTGTTGATTCTACTCACAAAATGAATACCAATAATAGCATTTGTGCTAAAATTGAAGAATGTGATTCTCCCCTGTCCTTTTCTTTATCCAATGTAAAATCTATAGATATGGGAGGTTTAAAATTGGTTCCATATGATGCTTATTGGTACTTCTCTGTTCCAGATGCTACAGTCCTTAATTTACTTGCCAATACCGATAAGTTAAAAGAATTCATGCCAGGTGTAGATTTTAGTACAGAAGAAAAGGCAAAAAAAGCTTTGGAAGGTTACATGTTTAGAACAGAACAAGGGTTAGGGATAACATATGTAATCCGTAATCAAAATATTCCTGTTGGTATGATCTTCGTCAATACTCCTAAATACAATAAAATAGCGCTAAATTTAAACATTTGGACTGTTGATTTTTTTGCAATGAAATCTATTGAACATAAGAAAATAATGTTTAATTGCTTATGTCAAATTCTCTCTGTAATGAAAAGTGATTTTAATGTGCCTAAAGTCTATGCTTTAGTGAATAAAGCAAATATAGATTGTCTAAAGTTGATACATCATCCACAGTATCCATTATTTGAAGAAATTGACAATACTGGTTTTAAAGACAAAGATCATCCTGGAGAATCTCCTCGTGTCTTTGTTCTTAATTTAGCAACAATGAATTTTATACATGAATAAAGATTCTTTGGATTCTATATATATTGTTGGTACAATACAAACCATCATTTTGATATCTACCTAATTTCTGCGTACCTACACGAAGTCGCAAAATGGTGGTAAGCCAACCCTCTAATTCTCTCTCAAAACAATGAAAATACTAATCATTCTTGCTGTATCAGTGTTTGCACTTTTTACTTCATGCCAGCAACGCCCACAAGTATTTGGCGTTTATATTGACGGCACTTTTGAAGAGTTTTTAAAAGATTTGGATAAAGAGCCATGGAAATGTCCAATCAACATTGACACTATTCAGCATCTTTCTGAAAGTGAAATTTCAATAAAAGCCTATTCTACAGAGGTAATTAATCTAAATGAAGATAGTGTAAAAGTCGATTCTATCTATATCACTATTGAATTAGAAAAAGAGAAAATTAAACAATTCTCTTACACTCTTGATATGTTGGAAACTAATTTTAAAGCCATCCAGCATGCATACGAACGCATATATGGGAGTGTAAGATACCATGATATTACTGAACATGGTAACTATTGTTCTTGGATGATAGGAAAAACATCTTTATGGCTTAGTTACGATTTTGCTGAACAACAAACAAAATATGAATACTTTATTAACTGATATAGTTCGCGTAATGTCATAAATACATGCACAAAATAATATTTTCGGCGCAACCTTCGGCACGCGAAAACTTTTTTCAAAAAAAACACACCCATGCGGAAGTTATTGTAATACAGCAACTTCCGCATGTCATTCGCACCTATTCTTCTTTCAAAATCCCCAATCTTCGGCGCAAAAACACAAAAACGCCGAAGATTCAGCATCCCTATAATATATAGAGAAATTCCTTGAGCGCTCGCGGTGTTGGCGAGCGCAATGTTGTTGATTTGATGTTGTTGATTATTTATTTCCTTTGAGCGCGGCAAAGGGTTCTTATCTCCCTTCGGTTGAGTGATTGCTTCGCGTACGATTGCCGCGCAAGTTGTTGATGTTGTTCTCTAATAACAAATCATTATAGAGATATACTAGTGTTGCGATAATTTAACACTGACTATGTATAATAGAGTGATTATGTGTCAATTACACTAGTGTGCATTTTTATTGATTTGTTTTAGTTTTGGCTCATCAATGCAGCGTGCTGCATTCATTTGAGCAAAAAACTAAACATAACAATCTTATTTTTAATTATTTTTGTAGCAAGCGTAGCGCTGCGTATTTTTGTTACAAAAAAAATCGCAACAGCACTAATAGAAGATACCCCAAACTATCTTCAAAAACAAAAAATCACGATAATACACCACAAAACACACAACTGTTTGGTGGTTTCAGTTTTTTTTTGTAACTTTGCGGCGATTTATGGACGAACAAAGCAAATAACAGAATATGAAAAGCAAAATCTTATTAGCTCTGCTAATCCTATGTGTGGGCTGTTGCCCAAAGGCGAAACAAGCCATTGACCCCAGTCAAGTGATTGTAACATCCTATCCCTCCAGCATCGGAGAGGCAGGTGTAGCAGTCTATTTACCAGCAGGATATGCCGCCTCTGAGACGGACTACCCCGTGCTTTATCTATTGCACGGCAGTGGCGACGACGAGGCAGGATGGCTCACCAAAGGTAAAGCCAAAGCTATCCTCGACTCGCTGATAACCAACCAGCTATGCCAACCTATGATTGTCGTAATGCCTAACGGTTATCTTGAGCAGACTGGCAAGCACTACCCAGCGGAGACACGCCTCTGGATGGAAAGCACCTTCGAGGAGAACTTCAGCCAACTCATCGCGTGGACCGAAGCGCATTTCCGTACCCTCACCGACAAACAACACCGCGCTATCGCAGGACTCTCCATGGGCGGTTTCCACACCATGCACACTGCGGCTTTGCTCAACCAATCGTTTGATTATGTGGGTATCTTCTCTGCACTATATGTGCCACATACCAAACAGCCACACAACGAGCGCAATATAGAGATGAGCGCATTGGCGTTGTCTGATAAACCAGCATACCAACAAACAGAGGCATTGCTCGCACAGCAGTTTGCCAATCCACCCCAACTCTATTGGATTGCCTGTGGTGCAGAGGACTTCCTTTATCAAGACAATGTAGTGTATCGCCAATATTTGGACGAGAAGCAATATCCCTACGAATACCACGAATCCGCTGGCGGACACACATGGGAGAACTGGATTGACTATCTCACCATCTTTGCACAACGCATATTCTAACAGCAAAAATAATTATTAACCATAAAAACGAGCTTATTTATGTTTGAAAATCAACCAAAAGGTCTGTTTGCATTGGCCCTTGCCAACACAGGCGAACGATTTGGCTACTACACTATGTTAGCCGTATTTGCACTCTTCCTCCGTGCGAACTTCGGATTGGAAGCTGCTACCGCAGGACAAATCTATTCAACCTTCCTCGCGTTGGTATATTTCTTGCCACTCATAGGCGGTATCTTGGCTGACAAGATTGGTTACGGCAAGTGCGTGACTATCGGTATCATGGTGATGTTCCTTGGATACATCCTATTGGCTATTCCATTGGGTGCAGGTGGCACCGCTATGGGCGCGATGATTGCTGCATTGGTACTCATCAGTTTCGGTACAGGTCTGTTCAAGGGTAACTTACAAGTTATGGTAGGTAACCTCTACGATGATCCTAAGTATGCAGACAAGCGTGATGCTGCTTTCTCACTCTTCTACATGGCAATCAACATTGGTGCGATGTTCGCTCCTACCGCAGCGGTGAAGATTATGGATTGGGCACAAACTAGTCTTGGTGTAAGTGTAAACGATAGTTATCACTTCGCATTCATGGTAGCCTGCGCATCGTTGGTACTCAGTATCGCTATCTACTATGCATGCCGTCCTTGGTTCAAGCATGTGGAGAACTCTGCTAAACAAGTGGCTGCCACTGGTGGCGCAAAGGTAGAGGAGTTGACTCCAGAGCAAACCAAGAAGCGTATCGTGGCACTCTGCCTCGTATTCGCTGTGGTAATCTTCTTCTGGATGGCATTCCACCAAAATGGTTTGACACTCACCTACTTCGCTAACGAGTTCGTACAACCACTCTGCACCGGCGTACAAACAATGTGGTTCGACATCATCAACCTCGTGATGATCGTGGCAATCGTATATGCTGGTTTCTCACTCGTACAAAGCAAAGAGAAAAAGACCAAAGCTATCTCTGGCGTAGTTATCGTAGCAGCGTTGGGCGTGTTGGCATACAAGTATTTGAACATCTCTCCTGAAGGTATCACCTTGAGTGCTCCTATCTTCCAACAGTTCAACCCATTCTATGTAGTGGCACTCACCCCATTCAGCATGGCACTCTTCGGTGCGCTCGCCAAGAAAGGCAAAGAGCCATCTGCTCCACGCAAGATTGCGCTCGGTATGGTGGTAGCTACTATCGCGTATATCGTGATGGCTGTAGCATGTATCGGCCTTCTCACCCCTAACGCACAAGAGCTTGCTCGCGTTGCAGGTGAAGGCGCTACCTTCGTAAATGCAAATGTACTCATCTACACTTACTTGATTTTGACCTTCGCAGAGTTGTTGCTCAGCCCAATGGGTATCTCTTTCGTAAGTAAAGTAGCTCCTCCTAAGTTCAAAGGTATGATGATGGGTGGCTGGTTCGTAGCTACCGCTATCGGTAACTACCTCGTATCTATCGGCGGTAACCTCTGGGGCAACATGCCATTGTGGGGCGTATGGAGCGTATTCGTAGCTGTATGTGCTATCGCAGCTATCTTTATGTTCGCGATGATGAAGAAACTCGAAGACGCAACGAAGTAAAAACATGGTGTAGAATGGTGTAGCAGTGGTGTAGAATGGTACAACCGCTACACAACACTACACAACGCTAAACAACACAACACAATAACTATGGAACAATTGATTCAAGCATTAACCGCATACACAAGCGCTCTGGAGCAGAAACTCTCTGCTCTAGAGGTGCGTGTGGCACAACTCGAACAGCAAATCGAGGAGGCGAATGAGACGATAGGGCGATTAGGCGAGAGGTTAGAGGCGAAAGGCGAAAGGTTAGAGGACCCAGATATTGAAATCCTAAAAGAAAAAAGACTGCTACTTGAAGAGGAATTAGATAGGTTAGAAACTTTAGAAATCACTGATGATGCGCCCATATCAACAGAAGAGCCAGTAGTGGAATTAGAGCTAGAACCAGTGGTAGAAGAACCTGCTCCTGCACCTATATTGGAACTTGAGCCGGTGGTGGAGCCAGAGCCTGTGGTTATCCCTGTAGAACCAACACCTCAAGCAGTGGTAGAAGTAGCTCCTGTAGTAGAGTCTGCACCTGTGATAGAAAAACCAGCACCACGTCCTACGCCAACACAAACCTCATTGTTTGGTTCTGCGGTGGAGGATATCCGTCAAGCTATTTCTTTAGGCGATCGCTTCCTCTTCCAACGCGAACTTTTTGCTGGCAACGGCGAATTGATGCAAAAGACATTGGATGAACTCAATGCGCTTGGTTCGCTCAGCGAAGCAATGGACTATGTGCTCGACAACTTCGAGTGGGACAAAGAATCTACCGCAGTACAACTCTTTGAGAATGTACTCAAACGCCG
>JAGBZD010000115.1 GCA_017628395.1 Paludibacteraceae bacterium
CACTTGCCGTATTCCAGCGTGGCGATACCGAAGGCGTATATATGTGTTCTTCGGAGGAGGTGCGAGCAAAACTACGTGAGGCAGAGATCGACTCTATTGACGATATTGTAGAGGTTAATCGCAACCATCATCACCCCAAGATGCAACCTTGGCCCTATGACCACTCTCTGGTGCAAGCGTTGATATCATATTTTGGTGTATATGTCAAGTGTCACTATTCTAAGGAGTATGATATATTTATGGCAGGGCTATTGGAGAATTAGAAATTATTTTATAAATTTGGAGAAAACTATTAGACCTAAGAACTATGGAGAAGATTGCAAAATTTAAGGCAGACCTCAATTCAAGCCACAAGCTATTTCAAATATTAAAGTCAAGCGATGCCCCCGATTGGTGGAAAATAGTTTTAGCTTACAAGGCTGAGGATACAGAAGAAGATATATACATAGATATTAGAAAAAATAATACGATAAATGTATATTATCAAGGTGCGTCCATTGCAAAGATTGCAATGAAAAACAATAAAATTACAGCCACAGTTCACCCCAAATATCTTGGATATGACGACAAAACCAATAAAGACCATTATACTGCTAATGGCAATCCTATTTATCAATCTTGTTGCGATAAGCTAAAAGAGATAGGAAATGGTGAAGGAAGTCTATTGCACTACGCGAAAAAGTTTTATAGCGATAAAAATGCTAAGGAAGAGGCAAACCCTGAAGAGAAATCTGAAAAAAAGTTGCAAGGTGAGATAGTGTGTAAGGATAAGACACGTTATATCGATTCAGAATTTGCACATCGCTATGTGGAAGATCAATCAAAGACTATTCGAATAGATCTTGTTAGAGTAGAAGGCAATAAAATTCAATTTGTCGAATTGAAGCGTATTCAAGATGGCAGATTGTTGAACAGCAATGGCTCAGAACCTGAGGTTGTTGAGCAAGTTGTTGAGTATAAGAAATTTATTCAAAAGAATAAAGACGACATTCTTGAATACTACAAGAAGGTAATAAAGATTAAACGAGAACTTGGCATTCCTACCACCGATGCTAATATTGAATCATTAACAATAGATGAAGAACCATATTTGGAGATTCATAACCTATATAAAAAACTCCATTGTAAGAGAAATAGAAGAATAGAGAGTATAAAAAAAATATTAACTGATAACAACATCAAATTCAGTATAATCAAATGACCCTAACCATCCATAGAGGCACCCACGAGATTGGCGGTAGTTGTGTCGAAATCTGCTCCGATAAGACGAAGATTTTGATTGACCTCGGTATGCCCCTCGACTACGATAAACGTAGTTGGGAGGAGCAGACCGAGATACGACATAATGCCGAAGAGTGGTGCAAGGGTGCGGATGCTATATTCCTAAGCCACGCCCACGCCGACCACTATGGTTTTCTCGATTTGTTGCCTCAAGATACGCCAATCTATGCCACTGAGGAGACCTTTGCAATGCTCGCCCTCGATGGTATTCTCGGCGATGACCCTACGAAGCACCTCGAAAAGCACACCCTAAAGAGTGGACAATCATGCGAGGTGGCTGACATAAAGGTTACAGCCTATATCGTTGACCATTCTGCTTATGGTGCGTGCGCCTATCTTATTGAGTGCGACGGCAAGCGCATATTGTATAGTGGAGATATCCGTCTTCACGGAGTTAAGGGGATATTGTATAAGAACTTGCCCAAGGATGTGGATTACCTACTCTTGGAGGGGACAAATGTTTTGAGGGTAAAGAGCAACCCCACCGAGCGAGATATTGAAAATCAGTTTGTCGAGGCTTTCAACGATGCCCCCGATGCTCTGCATTTAGTGTGGTGCTCAGCAAAGAATATAGACCGTATATGCGCTCTATTTCGTGCTTGCATTAGATGTGGCAGAACGCTTGTGCTTGACCCCTATACGGCAAATGTTTTGGCGGCTGTTGCGCAATTAAACCCACATATACCAACAGTTACCACTGCCAAGCAAATGAGGGTATATTTTCCATACTACCTAACAAAACGGCTTTTAGAGCGCAATACTGAGAGTTATATCTATTCGCTTGAACCTCGTAAAAATAAGGTGTCGTATAACGATTTTATAACCAAACCCAAGCGATATGTAATGCTTGTACGCCCATCGGCACTCTCATATCTCGAGAAGTTAAGCATTAGGCATATTCGCCTTATAAAGTCGATATGGGGTGGCTACTGGAATGAGCCAAACACCGAGCGTTTTCGAAGTTGGGCCAAGGAGCATTGTGAGGCGGTCAAGGATATTCATTCGAGCGGTCACGCCGATACGCAATCATTGCAACGCATTGTTGAGTTCGTTCGCCCACAAACGATTGTACCCATACATACTGACGCCCCGAAACGATTTTGCGATATATTCGTAAATGACAATGTGAAATGCCTTGACAATAACGAGGTGTTGTATTTGTAATTTTAATATACGATGAAAATCCAATACGCCTCTGACCTACATTTGGAGATGTCGGCAAACAGACGATATATGCAGAATATCCCATTTGAGGCAGTGGGCGATGTACTGGTGCTTGCGGGAGATATTGGCTACTTGTGCGACAGGACACCTCCTTGCCCAAAGTTCTGGGAGTGGGCATCGGCGAACTACCGTGAGGTGTTAATAGTGCCAGGTAACCACGAATACTACCAAAACTACGACATCTTGGCAAATGGCGACAGTTGGAGTCGTGAGATATTGCCTAATGTGCATTACCACCAGAACAAGGTTGTGAGGATTGATAATGTCGATTTTATCCTCTCAACCCTTTGGTCGCATATTCGCCCCGAAGACGAATTTGTTGTAGAGCAAGGAATGTATGACTTTCGGCAGATTCTATACAATGGTCACCGCTTTACCCCTGCCGACTTTAATGCCGAGCACGAGAAGTGTCTGGACTTTATCAATCGGAGTGTCGCGGAGAGTACAGCCGAGCGTATCGTGGTGGTAACACATCATCTGCCGACAATGGCAGTCGTTGCGCCGGAGCATAAAGGCAATTTGCTAAATAGCGCCTTCGCAACGGAGCTGGGAGACTTCATCGCTGATAGTCGTATCGATGCGTGGATTTTCGGACACTCGCATGCCAACATAGATGCAACAATCGGCAACACCCGCATTGTCTGCAACCAGCTCGGCTATGTATACTATCATGAGAATCTTGGAGGCTTCGATGGCAGGAAGTTTATTGAGGTGTAGAATAAAAGCTATGATACCCTGCAAAAGTTGCAATTGTTTTCACATTTTTGCAGGGTGTCGGCATATTCCCATACGCTGCAGTCCTTCTCATTCCCACAACTTACCGAATGAAAACGCCACCAACACCCTTGCCCCATTGAATATAAGCACCTTGCACGGCCTTCTAAATTTACTCCTTCTCATTTGCTTTCGGTTTTATAGTTAGACTATTAATAGAGTAGGAGTATTTTCGGTTTTTGGTTGGCAACTATTTACTTGCCATAATCAGCTCCGCAGAGATTGCTAACTATTGCGACTTGTTTATCATCAGTTATCATCGTTTATTACTGTTTATCAAATATTTGGGCCGTATTTGAGCCACAAATCCGTAAAGTTCTTATTATCAATAACTTTAACATTCTGCATCGGCAAGTAAATTTGCATACCAATGATAAACGATGATAAAACATTTTGCCAAAAGGTGCTTACTTTGAGTGCTTTTTTGTGTATAGTGATTAAACCATTTATCACTGTTTATTATAGTTACGCAATATTCTTTCGCCCTATTTCACCCTCATCCAAAATTCCGGAGCTGCAAGCCTTAATAAATTATTGCTGCATAAGAGTTGCAAATTAAACTATTATCACCCTATTTGTTCCATAATAGTTGTAAATAGAACTGTTATTGGAAATGTTTAGAGCATTCTGCAGTACAAGACAAATCGCAGCAATTTGGATTCTCCGCTTATAAAAATAGGCCGTCTAAAAGACGACCTATATTGTATCTTTACTCTTGTGGCTCGGGGACATCTGGACGAAATTCGAGAATGTCACCCACTTGGCAATCAAGCGCACG
>JAGBZD010000116.1 GCA_017628395.1 Paludibacteraceae bacterium
AAGTATAAATATTATGAGTATGATTTATGGTTATATTCGCGTAAGTTCTGACAAGCAGACGGTTGAGAACCAGCGATTTGAGATTGAAAGATTCTGCAAAGTAAACAACATAGGCATTGATGGTTGGATAGAAGAAACTATCAGTGGCACAAAAGCCTATAATAAAAGGCAATTGGGTGTATTGTTAAGGAAAGTACAAAAAGATGATGTGATCATTTGTTCTGAGTTATCACGGTTAGGAAGGTCATTATTTATGATTATGGAGATACTGAGTATCTGTATGAAAAAAGAATGTCGTGTATGGACTATCAAAGATAATTA
Organism: Paludibacteraceae bacterium; assembly: GCA_017628395.1. Taxonomy (GTDB): domain Bacteria; phylum Bacteroidota; class Bacteroidia; order Bacteroidales; family Paludibacteraceae; genus Colicola. The sequence goes on from JAGBZD010000116.1 coordinate 322, forward strand.
CCGTTTAGGAGATGATATACAAAGTAAGGTATTAGCTTTTGCCTTCGGACTATCAGCTGAGATTGAAAGGAATCTGATTAGCCAACGGACGAAAGAAGCATTAGCAAGGAAGAAAGCGGAGGGTGTAAGATTAGGAAGACCTGTAGGCAAACAATCCCGCCAATGTACTTATAAATTACACAAGAGAGAATGTTTAATACGGGGACTAATAGCAGAAGGGCTATCTTTCAAAAAGATAGGTGATATATTACATGTAAATAAAGATACAGTTCGAAAATATTATCATACTTTTATTGAAAACAACTGATATGAATAGAGCGATTTTGTTCAGTTGCACCAGGTTGATTGTCTATTTCCATCTGTAGATAGTTGGGTTATACTTTCGTCCTTAGAGCAGAGCATAAAAAATAAAATAGAAGCAGTGGGAACGCCACTGCGAGAATGGGATATAAATATTTATCGTGGTGTTCTTACTGGCTACAATGACGCTTTTATTATTGATTCTGCAAAAAAAGAAGAGATTCTATTAAATTGCAAAACAGAAGAAGAACGATTGCGTACGACCGAATTAATACGACCGATTCTTCGCGGTAGAGATATTAAACGATACAGCTATGATTGGGCTGGATTGTGGTTGATAAATACACACAATGGAGTAAAGGGAAGATTATCTCCAATAGACATCAACGATTATCCATCAGTAAAGCAATATCTTGATTTGCATTGGGAAAAAATCAAGAAACGTGAGGACAAAGGAATCACTCCCTACAACCTTAGAAACTGTGCTTATATGGACGATTTTAATAAGCCAAAAATTGTATGGATAGAATTATCGGACGAAGCAAAATTTACTATCTGTGAGGAACTTATACCTTTGAACACGGTATTTTTTATAACTGGCGAAAAGCTTTATAATATACTAGGAATGCTAAATGCAAAAATTACAAAATGGTATTTTACTCATTGTTTAGGAACAACATCAGGAGTCGGTACAAATCGTTGGCTTAAGTATACTATTGAGCAACTACCATTAATCTATAATATGGATGAGCAATTTGAAAGCATAGTAAAATCTATACTATCTAAACCCACCATAGATTTAGAAAAAAAGATAGATAAAATATTATATCAGGCTTATAATTTATCAAATGAAGAAATTGATTTCATCGAGTCATTTACACAATAATTGTATCTCAATATCCGATAAATTGTATAACTTGTATATTAACTGTTCTATCTCTAAGTATTCTTCATCAGTTGGATGAGTAGAATATTTTTCCAAGACTTGTAATCCTTCTTTCGGTACAGGCAATTGTTCTATAAACATAGGCTTATATTCAAAATATCCACCATTTCTGGTAACACCCAAAGTACGAATATAATAATCTGCTACATTTGAGTTTAGGATATGCAACAACGCTTTTGCATGTTCTCCTATTGCTATAAAAGGGCTAGGGGCATTTATAATAAACCCTTCTGGCACAAGTGCATATGCTGCATTAATATTTAAGTTGCCCCAAGTTATTTTTGGCTTATTAAAATCGTCCGAATAGTTCGCCCCCCATCGCTGCATTGCATACCATTCATATCGTATGCCCGTTTCTGCTTTATTCCTTGCAGAAAGTTGTGGTTTATATTGTATTAGATGCTGATAAACAGCGGGATACTGCATTTTGAATGTATCTTCTGCTTTCTTCGAAGCTCCTTGTATTGTTGGGTCTTTATGTAAAGGGAAATGCCAAGGGATATATATTAACCACAATTCTGCCCAATCATAGCTATATCGTTTAATATCTCTACCGCGAAGAATCGGTCGTATTAATTCGGCTGTTCTTTCACGTTCAGCATCGTCTAAACAATGAGCTAAAATCTCATTACGCTTCTCAGTTGTTATTATAAAGGCATCGTTATAACCTGTCTTTATTCCGTAGTTAATTTGAATATCCCATTTTTTGAGAGGAGTACCTATCGCTTCTATTTTACTTTTAATAGATTGTTCTACATCGGACAAAATCACCCAACTATCGGAAGTGTCATATAGTACTTTTGTAAAATGCAACTGAACAAAATCGCTCAAATTTTTTATGTCATCTATCTTATAGTTTTGACATGAAACAGCTTTGCATTTTTGTTGATCATTTAAGGCTTTACTCAACAAAAGGATATTCGTGTCTACTGTTGCATTTTCAAAAACCTTAATTCCTGCAAAATCAATTAAAATATTTGGCGTTGTTTGAGTGCTTAGGAATTGTCGCAGTTTTTCTCCATAGCCTGCTCGCATCCATTTATTAGATGTAATAAAACACAACAATCCATTAGGTTTGAGTAACTGACAACCACGCTCATAGAATAGGCAATAAATATCACCTGTTCGTGCATAAGTAGTATAATTATTGCGAGAAGATCCCTTTTTGCTAGTGTTAGGCTCATACAATTTTGCCAGCTTCCCACCATCCGCTTGTAATTGTATATATGGTGGATTGCCAATAATTATATCAAAACCACAGAATTTTCCATGGTCATCAAGAACTTCAGGGAACTCTAACATCCATTCTAAAGAATGTGAATAAAGTTGTTCTTTTTGTATATTATTATTGATGGTAGCATCAAATAAATTCATTTGCGAGTCAGGATTCTGAATGCGGAATTTTATTTGTTCTATGCTATTTTTCACATTTTGTTTTTGTGATTTGTCACAAGTTTGCTTGTATTGGATAACTGCTTGCTTATAAGCAGTTACATGCTTTTGCAGAAACGAATCATTGATAGATTCTCCTATGGCGATAGGATATTTGTTTTTAATGGAATCGCCACATTTTATGTTTATATCAATATTGGGCAACGTCTCTAATTCATGAGTATCTTTATAATATGCGTGCTTAAGAAGTTCTATCCATAAACGTAAACGACATATATTAACAGAATTAGGGTTAAGGTCTACGCCAAAAAGATTGTTCTCAATGATGTTACGCTTTAACTCAAATAGCGTTTTTTGTACTCGTTGGCTTTCGATATTGTGGGGATTATAATGAAACATTTCTCCATCTTCATCTAACACAACAAGTTCATCATTATCAATGGATATACTATAGTCTTTTAGGCGTTTTCCATTCTCATCAAGCAGCAAACCTAATTCTGATCGAATTGCAATAAGGCGATTAAGTGCAGAAACCAAGAAGTGTCCAGAGCCTACAGCGGGGTCACATAATGTAATACTGTTTAATAGAGCAATTGCTTCTTGCTTGTCAAAATCGTTATTATGAATATCGGTAAGTGTTTTACAATGCCATTGGAAATGATCATTGAATTTTTGTATAACCGTTCGCTCAATTGACTCTTTACACATATATTGTGTGATGAATGCAGGTGTAAAGAAAGAGCCATCTTTGTATCCATTAATTTTTTCAAAGATAAGTCCAAGAACAGAAGCATTTATCAGTGTTTTGTTGTCGGATTTTGTAATACCATCAGATTGATCGCTGCCAAAATCATAAGCATCCAAGAAACGGAATAGATATTCTAATGAGTCCATTTCTGTTTTTATATGATGTCCGTTGATATCTTTCAGTACTGTTTGAGAAAATAATGGCATTTTTCCCAACTTAAGTCCAGTTATTCTAATATATTTACTTTCATTCTCTGTTTGCTCAAAGAGTGAACTATTTAGATATGGAATATACTGGAATTTCTCTTTAACCTGTGCATTTCTACTCATCGTAGGAATGGCAAGCACTTTGAAAAATAGCTCGTTAAGTTCATCGTAATCTTTAATAAACTGTGGTGTAAGGAATCGATAATTATCTGCATTCTTATTGCCATGATAACTAATCAATTGGCTCTCCAATAACTTCAAGAATAGAATACGATTAATCCATGTTATTACCAAATTGAGTGCTATATCAAATCGTTGACTATCATTAGAAATGGTGTCATAGTCTTCGAGTTGATACATTGTGCTTTCCAATAAAGAAAAAGGATTTCTATGTGCAACAGGTTTGCGTTCAATAATATTTTTACCATCTACTTTACGCTCTTCGAGTCCTATAATATGCAGTAATTCATTGTAAAAAGCAGTGTTCAGTTTGTTGGAATCTGCATACTGAATCTGTTTTAGTAAATGTGCTGGTTGTAAAAGACGATAGAACTTGAGTTTATCCGTATCCTTTTTTAGTAATCGGATATCAATGTAAGCAAATATGATATTTTGTTTTACTTGATCAATTTTAGGTTTGGCGATTTCCGTATAAAAGTCCTTTGTGCTGGTAAATAAGATTTTGTTATTATCCCAATCGTTGTAAAGTTTTACAAATTTCTTATCATCAGCAAAGTGTTTTTCAAACTCTGTAGCATCTATAATGAACCATTCGTAACCATTGGTCATAATAAGATGTTTAAGTGTGATATTTTTATTGCGAAAGCGTTCCCGCATAAAGTACAATACAAGTTCCTGCATTGCTTTACAATTGAGATTTTGTAAAGATGGAAATTCGGATTGGTTATTTGGCGACTTTGCTTCCAAGATAACTTCAATTGGACTACTACCATCTTTTGTCTGATATATTGCGCCGTCAATAGAACCTGCAGTGTTAACAAGATTTTGAGCATAGAACGCATCTCGTAGAAATTGTAGAATGTAGTTCTTGTTATGTTCTTCCGACTCATTAGGTAGGATGCTCTGCAGTAGATTGTGCAGCGCATCTAAAAAGGTGGTGAATTGCTCGTTGGTTGGCTTATGTCGTAGCAACTGCTTATTAAGAATATCTTGAATTGGCTTTAACATGGAGATAAATGTTTATCAAATTTTATTTAAAACTCTTTACAGAGAACGATAATTTTTGTAGATATGCAAGATTTTCCGATTAATTGCAGGAGATATATTTTGACATTTATTTATTCCTCAAAATAATCTATATCTATTCTTTTAACTTCGTATACTTTTTTAGGAGTAACACCCACATTAAACTCTATCATATAATTGGCTAGTTCTTTTCCATCAATTAAAACAACCTTTTGTGTAAGTCCTTTTACATATTCTCGAGCTTCTTTGGAGAAAAACGATGTAGTAATAAACACCCCTTTATTTGCGCTTTTTCCAGCCAATGCACCTACAAATTTGTGAAGTTCAGGACGACCGACAACTACACTTGTCCATTGTTTAGCTTGCAGATATATTTTATCGAGACCTAATTTATCTTCATAAATAATACCATCGATACCTTCATCACCTGAGTGTTTTGTCACCTGCGCAGATTCGGGATTATTACTTCCATATCCCATCTTAAGCATCAAATCTACTACTAAATGCTCAAAGAATATAGGATCTTTTTTTTCTAAAATTTTGTTTAACAGATCAGCAGCCAAATCATTGGATATATTTTCATATGCTTGCTCTAATTGTTCGGTAGGAGTTAATTCATGAATGGGGCTTTGAGTATTCTGCTCACATTTTAACTTCTTTGTAGGAACTCCATAGTATTCTGCAAACTCAGGATAAATAAGTAAGTCCTCTATTAATAAATTATCATGTGAATTAAGATAATCTAAACCACGTTGTGTTATGCGATATACGCCTGTTTTGGGGATTTCAATAAACAATGCTCTACGAAAATACTGACGAGCCCATCCTACACGATCACGAAGTTGTGTAGATGTCCCACTTTTGGTACGCAACAACTTATCTTCCTCTGTTAATCCTAAATATTCTGCAACCTCATCTACCATTTGAGAGGTGGTTTTTTCGCCATTCTTCAACAAAAGAAGGAATGGATACAAGAATTTTTCAAAAGTAGGTACCATAATTATTCTATTTTTCTAGTTTAATCTGCAAAGATACGCTTTTTTTTCGAGGTATGCAAATAAAAACGCTGTTTTTCAAAAAAATGGCGGTACTATTATTTCGGGACACACCTTTCGCTATAGGTTAGAATAAGTTCTCAGGTGATAGTAATAGGAACTGTTCCAACGATATACCAGCTCCACCTACGACAATGCTATGTTTAGGATGGAACGAGGCGGCAAAAGAAATTTACTCAATATTTGTTGAAATTTTACTCAATTTTCGTTGCAAAGATACACTTTTTTTTCGAGATATGCAAATGAAAATCGCTTTTTAGGATGATTTTTCTGGTGTAGGGTGTAGATGTGTCTGTGTAAAGGCAAGGATAAAAAATAGAGCATATCGGGTGATATGCTCTATTTTTGGGTATATAGGCAAGGTTACTTCTTGCGGAAGTATGCTACTGCGTTGTCGAACAATGGTTGGCACTTGTTGCCAGCGATATTGGTGAACACGCCCTCTTCCCAGCGCTCGGTGTGACCCATCTTACCTAGGATCTGACCGTTCTTGGAGATGATACCCTCTATCGCATAATACGAACCATTAGGGTTGTGAGGCGCTTCCATAGTCGCCTCGCCTATCATAGGATCAGCATAACGGAATGCTACTTGTCCGTTCTCGAAGAGCTCCTTCGCCAAAGCCTCATTCACCACGAATTTACCCTCGCCGTGACTGACTGCAATAGAGTGAGTATCACCCACTTGCATACCGCGGAGCCATGGACTAGCGGTGGTAGCTACAGTAGTCGTTACCATCTGTGAAATGTGGCGGTTGATATCATTGCGGAAGAGGGTTGGAGAGTCTGGAGTGACCATACCGAGTTTGCCATAAGGGAGCAAACCGCTCTTGACCAATGCTTGGAATCCGTTGCAGATACCCAAAATCAGACCACCGCGGTCGATGAGGGCTGTGATAGCCGCACCTACCTTTTGGTTGTTGATCACGCTAGCGATAAACTTACCACTGCCATCAGGTTCGTCACCCGCAGAGAAACCACCCGCGAACATAAGGATATGGCAGTGGTTGATATGCTCTACCATCTCATCGATACTTGAGAGGACATCCTCGCCTGTGAGGTTGCGGAAGATAGTAGTCTCCACCTCTGCGCCTGCACGACGCCATGCCTTAGCAGAGTCGTAGTCGCAGTTGGTACCTGGAAATACCGGTATATAAACAATAGGATTCTCTACAGCGGGACCATTATAATCAACAACATCAACAACTTTATTTTCAACAACTTCCGCGGCAATCAACTCCCTGCCGCGGCAAGTGATACCTGCAGGCAGGAGGTCGGTATGCTGCGCTGGGACAGCGGATGGGTAAATCTTGTCGAACTGACCACAGCAAGCGCGGAGCAATGCCTCGCGAGAGATGTGCTCGTTATTTATAATAAGGTGTGTACCTTCTATTACTTGACCGATGTATTGAGCTGCTGGCAAGGTGAGGTCTTCAGTTGCCTCAACAAGGATAGAACCGTAGTTGTAGTCGAAGAGTTCGTTCTCGGCGATTTGGACATTGACTGCGAGTTCGTTACCGAAACTCATCTTGGCTATGGCCTCTGCTACACCACCGAAGCCTAGCGCAAAGGTAGCGCAAACCTTGCCAGATTGGATAGCGTTGGTGGTGAAGTTCCAGCTCTCTTTCAATTGCTCTACATTAGGCATATAGTTGGCCAATGCGTTGTGCTTGATGAGGTAGAGTTTGTTGCCCGCTTTCTTGAGGTCAGTAGAAACCACCTTATCCGCTGGCACGGTTGTGATACCGAAAGCAATGAGGGTTGGAGGTACGCTGATGTTTTCGAAAGTACCTGACATAGAGTCTTTACCGCCGATACTTGGCAAACCGAAAGCCACTTGCATCTTCAATGCACCAAGAAGTGCAGAGAGTGGTTTGCCGTAGGCATGCTCGCTGCTCATACGCTCGAAATACTCTTGGTAAGAGAAGCGCATCTTACTATAATCAGCACCTGCTGCTACGACCTTGGTACATGCCTCTACGACTGCATATGCGGCGCTGTGATATGGGCTCCAGTCGGCGATGAATGGGTTGTAACCAAACGCCATGACACTAGCCGTATTGGTATAGCCATCGGTTGGGAGTTTCTGTACACTCACTTGTGTCTCAGAGAGTTGTGTCTTACCGCCGAATGGCATAAGTACGGTGCTACGACCGATAGTCGCATCAAAATTCTCAATCAAACCCTTTTGTGAAGTGACATTAGCATCCGCCATCACCTTCACCATTTTCTCCTCTAGAGTAACCCCTTCTACGGTTTGTGTAAATGGGTTCTTCTCCTCGACAGGCAAGATAGCAGCAGAAGCAAAGTGCTTAGCACCTGCGCTGTCGATAAACTCGCGGGTGAGGTCGGCGATGAGTTCGCCCTTGTAGAACTGACGCATGCGACCGCTGTCGGTAACATCTGCCACATGGGTATATTCGATATTGTCGAGGTGGCAATAGTGCTCCATCTCGGCACGGTCTTTGGCTTCGATGACTACTGCCATACGCTCTTGTGACTCGCTGATAGCCAGTTCAGTTGGATTCAAACCGCTATACTTAGTAGGTACACGGTCGAGGTAGATATCGAGTCCGTCGGCAAGTTCGCCGATAGCTACGCTGACACCACCTGCACCGAAGTCGTTGGACTTCTTGATAAGGCGAGTAGCTTCAGGACGACGCATGAGGCGTTGGAGTTTGCGCTCCTCAGGTGCATTACCTTTTTGTACCTCGCTACCGCATGTCTCGAGGGATGCTTCGGTATGCTCTTTGGATGAACCCGTAGCGCCACCTACTCCATCACGACCTGTGCGGCCACCGAGGAGAAGGATGATATCGCCTGCCGCAGGGCTCTCACGGCGGATATTGCTTGCAGGCGAAGCACCTACTACGGCACCTACCTCGAGGCGTTTAGCTACATAAGATGGGTGGAAGATCTCACGCACATGGGTGGTAGCCAGACCGATTTGATTGCCATAGCTGGAGTAACCAGCAGCTGCCTTGCGAGAGATAATCTGCTGTGGCAGTTTGCCAGGCATAGTCTCTGCCACTGGCTTATAAATATCGCCTGCGCCTGTTACGCGCATAGCTTGATAGACATAGGCACGACCAGACAATGGGTCGCGGATAGCACCTCCGAGACAGGTACTTGCGCCACCGAAAGGCTCGATCTCAGTTGGGTGGTTATGGGTCTCGTTCTTAAATTGGAGAAGCCATTTCTCGGTCTTGCCATCTACATCCACATCGATGAAGATAGAGCAAGCATTGTTCTCCTCGCTGACCTCCATATCGTCGAGAAGGCCTTTCTTGCGAAGATAACGCGCACCGATAGTAGCGAGTTCCATGAGGCACAATGGTTTCTCTGTACGACCGAGTTCCGCGCGGATATCGTGGAACATGCCCAAAGTGCTCTCGATTTCGTCTTTCACGAAGGAATCATCGATCTTGATAGACTCGAGGATAGTAGTGAAAGTGGTGTGACGGCAGTGGTCAGACCAATAGGTATCGAGGATGCGGAGTTCAGTCTCGGTAGGATTGCGTTGCTCTTTTTGGAAATAGGTGACTACCTCGTGCAGATCGTCGGTGTTCATTGCCAAGCCCCATTCTTTGCAGAAAGCCGCATACTCCTCGCGTGGCATGGTGATGAAGCCATCGAGTTGAGCAAGCGGTTTGACATCGGCTGTTTGGTTTTGCGAGAGTTGGCTGAGGTCTTTCTCGCGTGACTCTACAGCGTTGATGTAGTAGCGACGGATCTTGTCTAGCTCAGCATCGGTCAATTGCTCGTCGAAGACGAGGAGACGGCTGGAGCGGATCTCTACCTCTGCATTAGGGTCGATCAGGTGCACGCAGTCCACTGCGGAAGAGGCGCGTTGGTCGAACTGACCAGGCAGGTACTCCACGGCAAGGTACTTCTTGCCTGTGAGGTCGCACTCATCTGATACCGTGTCGGTTACGGTCTCACCAAAGACGCTATATCGGCATTGCTCAAGCAATTCTGGTGTAAAACCAAACAGGTCATACACATTGATATAGCGGAGCGATTGCAGGTTGAGTTGTAGGTTCTCGTTGAGTTCGTTTTTGAGACTACGAGCCTCTACCTGAAACGCTGGACGCTTTTCTACGAAAATTCTATAGTTTGCCATGATTAGATAACGGTATTAACTACTTTCTCGGTTTGTTGTTGACGGAAAGCCTCGAGTTGAGCAAGGAGCGCATTGTCTTGCAAGGCAAGGATAGCGATAGCTAGCAAGGCTGCGTTCTTGGAGCCGTTGATAGCTACTGTAGCTACTGGTATTCCTGCTGGCATTTGTACGATGCTGAGGAGGGAATCCAAGCCGTCGAGGGTTTTGCTGCGAATAGGTACACCAATCACAGGGAGTGAGGTAAGTCCTGCTATTACACCAGCAAGGTGTGCTGCGCCGCCTGCACCCGCGATGATGATAGACAAGCCACGCTCGCGAGCGGACTCTGCCCATTTCATAAGCTCGTGTGGAGCACGGTGCGCACTGATGACGCGTTTATCTACTTCTATTCCAAATTGTTGAAGGGTCTCAATAGCGGGAGTCATTACCTCCAAATCGCTGGTTGAACCCATTACTACGCCTACTTTCATGATTTATTTTTTGAAACAAAAATACGGGCTACGCCCTACAAAAATAAATAAAAATAATTTAGATAAATATTGACACTGATATTATTAAAGACAATTATCGTCAATTAAGATCGTCAATTAAGATCAATTCTTGTAAATATTTTGTTTGGGTTGGAAGAATGCGCTTGGCGCATTGAAAACCCAAACAAAATAAATAGGTTATGATGACAATGTCAATAGGTATATAACCAATGAGCGGATGCGAGTGGATTACTCCCACTCGATTGTTGCGGGTGGTTTTGCAGAGATGTCATAGCAAACGCGGTTAACGCCTTGCACCTTGTTGATGATCTCGTTAGACACCTTAGCCATGAACTCGTATGGAAGACGAGCCCAATCAGCCGTCATAGCGTCCACAGAGAGTACGGCACGGAGTGCTACTGGATGCTCGTAGGTACGCACATCGCCCTTCATACCGGTACTACGAACGGTACTCAAGAGGATTGCACCCGCTTGCCAAACCTTGTCGTAGAGTGCAACGCCGTTCTCATCTTTCCACTCGCGGAGCATGTTGATGTAGATAGCGTCAGCCTCTTGGAGGATGCGTACTTTCTCTGGAGTGATATCGCCGAGGATACGCACGCCAAGACCTGGACCTGGGAAAGGATGACGACCGATAAGGTGCTCAGGTACACCCATATAGCGACCAATGCGGCGAACCTCGTCCTTGAAGAGGAGCTTGAGTGGTTCGCAGAGTTTGAGGTTCATCTCTTTAGGCAGACCACCTACATTGTGGTGAGATTTGATGACCTTACCAGAGTGGTTGATAGACTCGATGATATCAGGGTAGATAGTACCTTGGCCAAGCCATTTAGCATCGGTGATCTTCTTAGCTTCCTCATCAAATACTTGGATGAAGTCGCGGCCAATGATCTTACGCTTTTGCTCTGGGTCAGTCACGCCAGCGAGGTCGCCGTAGAAGCGAGCCTTAGCGTCCACACCGATTACATTGAGTCCAAGGCACTCGTAGTCACGGAGCACATTCTCAAACTCATCTTTGCGGAGCAATCCGTGATCCACGAAGATACAGGTGAGTTGGCTGCCGATAGCACGGTTGAGGAGCACAGCAGTAATAGAGCTGTCTACTCCACCCGATAGCGCAAGGATCACACGGTCAGTACCGATTTGCTCCTTGAGCTCTGCTACGGTAGTCTCTACGAAGTTAGCAGGAGTCCAGTCTTGTGCGCTATGGCAAGTGTCCAATACAAATGGACGGAGCTCTTCTACCGAAGGTTGCTCGCCTTTAGCGATGTTGAGTACTGGGATGCAAGAGCAGAATTGGCTGAGGGTGTTTTGGAGTACCTCAGGTTGTTCTACAGCATCCTTGTCGCCAGACAGGATAAGACCGATGATGTCTTTGTCATCCTCTGGGTATTTGTTGTAAGGAAGGACCTCGCAGAACGTATCCAGTTCGCGCACACGGCGACCGATAACTTGGGTAGTTTCTGATCCGAGATCAAGAATGATGATTTTTTGCATATATTCTTTGTTTTTAAAAGTTCAATATGGTTCAATATTGTTCAATGTGGTTCAAAGTAGTGCAATGCTGAACAATGTTGAACAAACGGCAATGCCGCTTATTGTCCTCGGGTGTAGTTAGGGGTTTCGGAGGTGATGGTGATGTCGTGTGGGTGACTCTCGGTCATACCAGCAGCAGTGACACGCACGAATTTAGCCGACTTGAGTTCGGTGAGATTGTGCGCACCTACATAACCCATACCTGAACGAAGACCGCCCATGAGTTGGAAGATAGTCTCAGCTACATGGCCTTTGTATGGTACACGACCTACAATACCTTCTGGTACGAGTTTATTAACATTGGTCTCCTTGCCTTGGAAATAGCGGTCGGCTGAACCTGCTTTCATGGCATCGATAGACCCCATACCACGGTATGCTTTGAACTTACGACCGTTGTAGATGATGGTATCACCAGGAGCTTCTTCGGTACCTGCGAACATAGAGCCGCACATCACGCAGTTGCCACCAGCAGCGAGAGCTTTCACTACATCGCCAGAGTAGCGAAGACCACCGTCAGCAATCATTGGTACGCCAGTGCCTTGGAGGGCTGCTGCTACCTCGAAGATAGCTGTCAATTGTGGAACACCTACACCGGCGATGATACGGGTGGTACAGATACTACCAGGGCCGATACCTACCTTCACACCGTCAGCGCCGTTCTCCACGAGGTATTTGGCTGCTTCTGCGGTAGCGATATTACCGACTACAACATCGAGATTAGGATAAGTTGCCTTGATGGTGCGGAGGGCATTGACGATATTCTTGGAGTGACCGTGTGCAGAGTCGAGCACGACAGCATCTACACCTTCTTTATATAATGCAGCCACGCGGTCCATGAAGTCAGGGGTGATACCTACTCCAGCCGCACAACGCAGACGACCTTTCTTGTCTTTGCATGCGTTAGGGAAGTCTTTGAGTTTGGTGATGTCCTTGTAGGTCACGAGACCAACGAGTTTGCCGTTGTTATCCACAACTGGGAGTTTCTCCACCTTGTGTGCTTGGAGAGCAGCCATGATCACCGCATTGTCGGTAGAATTGATAGTGATGAGATTCTCGCTGGTCATCACTTCGCCAATCTTGCGTGAGTAGTCGGTCTCGAAGCGGAGGTCACGGTTGGTAACGATACCTACAAGGTTGTTTTCTGCATCTACCACAGGGATACCGCCAATGTGGTTGTCGTGCATGAGTTGCTCTGCATCGCCTACGGTTTGCTCAGCAGTGATGGTGATAGGATCGGAGATGAGTCCGTTCTCGGCACGCTTCACGCGACGCACTTCAGCCGCTTGCTCTGCGATAGACATATTCTTGTGAATGACACCAATACCACCTTCACGAGCGATAGCGATAGCCATCTTAGACTCGGTCACGGTGTCCATAGCAGCCGATACCACAGGGATATTGAGGCTGATGTTACGGGTGAATTGGCACTTGAGGTCCACTTCGCGAGGAAGTACCTCAGAATAGGCTGGGACAAGCAACACATCATCGAATGTCAGTCCCTCTTGCAAAATACGATCGGTCATATTTATTTAGAATTTACGAATTTACAATTTATATTTAACGACAATTGCGACAACTTGCGCGGCAATCAACTCCCTGCCGCGCTCATGATTTTATAGTGCATGGTCGCAGTAGTAGCAGCGTACTACGCCTTCTTTGTCGGTGTATGCTGTCTTTTCTACAGGCTCGGTAGTCACGATACAGCGGTCGTTGGAGCAGAGTTGGTCGGTGAGGAAAGTGTCCACCTTATGCGATGGCTCTTTGTCGTGCCATGAGAGCAATGTGTAGATAAGTGCCATGCGCACATACTTGCCATTCTCTACTTGGCGGAAATACGCAGCGCGTGGGTCCTTGTCCACATCCACGGTAATCTCGTTGACGCGAGGTAGTGGGTGGAGCACCACCATATTCTCCTTAGCGAGCGCCATTTTCTCGGTATCGAGGATGAATGCATCTTTCAAACGCTCATACTCAGCAGGATCGTCAAAACGCTCTTGTTGTACGCGCGTCATATACAAAACATCGAGAAGAGGCATTGCTTCTTCGATAGTAGCGTATTCGCTGTAGTTATCGCCCAATTCATGCTTCATGTAGTCAGGAAGACGAAGCTCTTTGGGTGAGATAAGTACGAAGTGTACGCCCTCATAGCGCTTCATCGCTTTGATAAGCGAGTGTACGGTACGACCATACTTGAGATCGCCACAAAGACCCACAGTGAGGTGATCGAAATGGCCGAGTTCACGACGGATGGTGAGGAGGTCGGTCAATGTTTGGGTGGGATGTGCATGTCCGCCGTCGCCTGCGTTGATGATAGGAATACGGCTATACTCGCTCGCTACACGAGGAGAACCCTCTTTGTAGTGACGCATAGCGATGATGTCGGCAAAAGAGCTGACTACACGAATGGTGTCGGCTACTGTCTCGCCTTTGCTTACGCTACTGCTCTTGGCATCGGAGAAACCAAGTACATTGCCACCTAACTCCATCATGGCAGCTGTGAAGCTGAGACGGGTACGGGTGCTGGGTTCGTAGAAGAGTGTAGCGAGTTTCTTGCCGTGGCAAGCCTCGGAGTACATCTCCTTATTATTAATGATATCCAAAGCGCGGTTGATGATCACATCTACCTCGGCTGTGGTTAAATCCACGGAATCAATTAGGTGTCTCATTTATTCGGTTTATTTCATCCAACTCTCGTCGGAAGGGTTGTTGCGGAATTTGATGAGTCGCTCTTTGTCTTCAGCAGCGATATATGCTTTGTCAGCAGCTACCTCTACGAGGGTATCAAGGTCGCAGAGACTGACATTCTTTACTTCAGCTGCTGCCAAACGCTCAAGACCTTTCTTCATGCCGTAAGTGAAGATACTGACTACACCGAGTACATCTGCCCCTGCTTCGCGGAGGACATTCACTACCTCGATACAGCTACCGCCAGTAGAGATAAGATCCTCTACAACGACAACTTTTTGTCCAGGGAGGAGTTTACCTTCGATTTGGTTGCCACGACCGTGATCCTTGGCACCGCTGCGTACATAACCCATAGGGAGGTCGAGGATTGTAGCGGTGATGGCTGCGTGAGCAATACCTGCGGTAGAAGTACCCATAAGGACTTCAGCTTGAGGATAATGTTCTTTTATCAATTGAGCGAGGCCGTTCTCTACATCGTTGCGTACTTGGGTGTCGCTGAGGGTGAGGCGGTTGTCGCAATAAATAGGACTCTTGATACCACTAGCCCATGTGAATGGCTCGTTTGGACGAAGGAAGACAGCTTTGATTTTGAGCAAGTCTTCGGCGATTGTTTTTTTCATATTGTGTAGTATTGTTTAGCGTTGTTTAGAATTGTGTAGAGTTGTGTAGAATTGTTTAGCATCCGCAAAATTCGCGTACGCAGCGTTGGTAAGCAGCTACAGGGTCTTCGGCAGCAGTGATTGGGCGACCTACGACGATGAAGTCAGAGCCGATCTCGCGAGCTTTCTCAGGAGTGGTGATGCGCACTTGATCGCCCACTACGCCATCTGCAAAGCGGATACCAGGGGTAACGGTATAGAAATCAGTACCGCAAGCCTCTTTTACCATACCTGCTTCAAGTGGAGAGCAAACCACGCCATCCAAACCAGCGGCTTGTGCGTTCTTCGCATAGTGTACTACGACATCGCCGATATTGCCTTGTATAAGGAGATCATTGTGCATACGCTCCTCGCTGGTAGAGGTGAGTTGGGTAACAGCCAAAAGGACAGGACGAGTGCCGTCCTCGCGAGTGAGGCCTTCAACAGCGGCTTTCATCATCTCAATCGTGCCAGCCGCATGCAGGTTACACATATCTACATCCAGACGACTCAGCACAGACATAGCTTTCTTAACGGTGTTTGGTATATCGTGCAATTTCAAATCCAAGAAGATCTTATGTCCGCGGCGTTTGAGTTCGTGTACGATAGCAGGACCTTCTGCATAGTAGAGTTCCATACCAATCTTTACATAAGGCTTCACATCGCCCATTTTGTCCAAGAAGCGATAGGTCTCTTCTGCCGAAGCGAAATCGCATGCAATGATTACATCTTTATTCATGGTTTACTATTCCAATTATATCTGTTAGTTTTTCTATTTTCAATTCTTCCATAAGGGCTGGTAGGCGGTCGATGATTTCTTTTGCTACCATTGGGTTGGTGAGGTTGGCTGCGCCAATCTCTACGGCTGTTGCGCCCGCCATCATCATTTCGATTACATCCTCTGCGCTGCTGACGCCGCCACAACCGATGATTGGGAGAGAAGTTGCACATGCCACTTGGTTGACCATGCGAAGTGCGAGAGGGAAAATTCCCGAACCCGAATAACCACCATAGCGGTTGGCGATAACAGGACGGCGACGACGGATATCGATGCGCATACCGAACACGGTATTGATGAGGCAAAGACCGTCTGCTCCTGCTGCTTCACAAGCTTTGGCGATGGCTACGATGTCGGTAACATTAGGCGAAAGCTTCATATATACTGGCTTGGTAGTCACGGCCTTAACGGCTGCTGTGACTTCAGCTGCTGCCTCTGGGCTAGTACCAAATGCCATACCGCCGTTGTGCACATTAGGGCAGGAGATATTCACCTCGAGGATGTCGATAGGCTCTTTGTCTAGGAGGGCGCAGGTCTCTACATAGTCTTGTACAGAGAAGCCGCTGACATTCGCCACGATGCAGCCGTTGTAGTGACTCTTGAGACGAGGAAGTTCGTGGGCGATGACATGTTCCACGCCTGGGTTTTGAAGTCCCACAGCGTTGATCATACCGTAGTTACCGCACTCGGCGATACGAGGCAATGGGTTGCCGTAGCGTGCCTCGCGGGTAGTGCCTTTGAAGGAGATACCTCCAAGGCAGTTGATATCATATAACTCAGCAAACTCGTCGCCAAAACCATAAGTACCCGATGCTGGGATGATCGGATTGGCGAGGGTGATGCCCGATAATGTTACTTTTAATCTATTCATGTTTTTTATCTTAGTTCCCACTGATTACACTGATTACACTGATTATCACTGATTATTCCACATATCCGTGGATATCCGTGAGATCCGTGGGAAATAAAAGTTTTACATCAAAATTGTAATATTTCTGCAGGGAAGACGGGGCCTTCTTTGCAGACGCGCTTTGGACCTTTAGTCGTTTGTATCGTGCAGCCCATGCATGCGCCAAAGCCACAACCCATACGCTCCTCCATGCTCACTTCGCCATTGGTGCCAGCGACTTGCAGCAGCGCTTTGATCATTGGGAGAGGACCGCAAGTGTAATAGTAGGATTGCTTGCCGTCCAATGCGTTGGTTACAAATCCCTTTACACCATGACTGCCGTCCACGGTGGTGATAGTAACATCGCAGCCGAGCGCATGAAACTCCTCCTCGTAGAAGACTTCCTCTTTGGTGTTGAAGCCAAGGATCACGCGTACCGCTTTGCCTGCTTCGCGGAGTTGGCGAGCGAGCATGTACATAGGTGGTACACCTACTCCACCGCCTACAAGCAGCGGTTGATCACCTGCTTTGCTGAGGTCATAGCCGTTGCCAAGGACGGTAAGTACATCGAGCTGCGTACCGATTGGCAAGTGGCTCATGGCTTCGGTGCCTACGCCTACTACCTTATATATAATGGTGAGCATGCCATCAGTAATATTGCATACCGATATTGGGCGGCGGAGGAATTGACCTTGCACGCGGATGTTTACGAATTGCCCAGGAAGAATGCCCGCAGTGTCACCAGCAAGCTGCATACGATAGACATTCTTAGCTATTTGTTCGTTGGATTTTATTTCAAATAATCTTTGTTTCATAATTCTTGCCTTTAACCTTTCGCCTTTTAACCTTGCACACTATATACTGTTATTCCGTTGACAATGGTTTTGACGCACTTGCCATATACTTCCCAACCTTCGAAAGGCATGGCTTGTCCCATGGAAAGGAAGTTGGCAGGGTCTATCTTGTAGCAGGCATCTAAATCGAAGTGCGCGAACGAGTTGCTATTATCTAAACCGATGATACGAGCAGGATTGGTGGACATGAGTTCAACGAGGCGCTCGAAAGTAATGATACCCGTCTTGACGAAGTGGGTGTACATGAGTGGAAAGGCTGTTTCTAAGCCGACAATACCGAAGGCGCTTTTCTCTAATCCCCTACTCTTTTCCTCGGCGCTGTGGGGTGCGTGGTCAGTAGCGATACAATCAATGGTGCCATCTTTGATACCTTCGATGAGCGCAAGACGATCTTCCTCCGCACGCAATGGTGGGTTCATCTTCCACTTGCCATCCTCTTGTAAGTCCTTGTCAGAGAGGAGCAAATAGTGTGGCGCAGTCTCACAAGTCACAGGTAGTCCTTTGGCTTTAGCCTGACGAATGAGTCCAACAGACTCTTTGGTAGAGATATGGCATATATGAAAACGACACCCTGTCTCTTCTACCAGACGGATGTCGCGTTCTATCTCTTGCCACTCGCTCTCAGACACGATGCCACGGTGTCCGTTTTTCTTAGCATATTCGCCAGCGTGGATATAGCCGCCATTGAGGAGGGCTTCTACTTCGCAGTGAGCCACCATGAGGCGATCCACCGCACGAATGCGCTTCATGGCCTCACGCATCAATTCTCCGCTTTGCACGCCGCGACCATCATCCGAGAAACCTTTGACATATGGCGCCAATGCCTCGAAATCAACCAATTCTCCCGCACCTTTCTGCCCCATCGTGATCGACGCAAAGGGATACACACCCGTGTAGGTATCGCGACGGATGATATCCAGCTGCTCTTGTAGATGCTCAACCGTATCAGGAACAGGATTGAGGTTAGGCATGGTGAAGACTGCGCTATAGCCAGACGCAGCGGCTGCCATGCTGCCCGTTTGGATAGTCTCCTTATACGAAAAACCCGGCTCACGGAAGTGGACATGAAGATCCACAAGAGCCGGAATTTGTACTATGTTGCGTTGAATCGCCATCTTTGGTGCAATTTTATAAAGATTTCCTTAAAATTGCCTGCAAAGGTACAATAAAAAAATGATATAGACAAGAAATCAACAATATTTTTTTTACATATTTGATTTTTGACAGACAAACTTGACATTCCTAAAAAAAGAGAGCAATGTATTCGTCTATTTATTTGCAAATATGCATTATTTTTTGTAACTTTGCAGCCTGATTTTTTTAATGGAAAAATACACACAACTATTCGAATGAAAAAAGTATTAGTTATAGGTGGAGGCGGACGAGAGCATGCCATCGTGTATGCGCTTTCACGCAGCCCACAAGTGGAGAAGATCTACTGCGCTCCAGGTAATGCAGGTATTGCTCAATTAGCTGAGTGCGTAGCCATCAAAGATACCGATGTAGAGGGACTTCTCCTCTTTGCCAAAGAGACCGAAGTCGATCTCACCGTGGTTGGACCAGAAGCTGCCCTCGCAGCAGGCGTAGTAGATGCTTTTCGTAAGGAAGGTATGCCTATCTTTGGTCACACCAAAGCCGCTACTCAAATCGAGTCCAGCAAGGAGTTTGCCAAGATCATCATGGACAAATACCATGTGCCTACCGCTGGGTATCAATCCTTTAGCGACTACGCCGAGGCATTGGCATATGTCAAAGCAGGCACTCTCCCAACCGTACTCAAATACGACGGTTTAGCAGCTGGCAAAGGCGTAGTGATCGCTACTACCTTAGAAGAAGCAGACGCTGCTCTCCAAGACATGCTTTGCAATGAAGCCTTCGGCAAAGGCAAAGTGGTGATCGAAGATTACCTCGAAGGTCCAGAGTTCTCCTTTATGTGCTTTGTCAACGGCGAGAATGTCTATCCAATGCCCCTCTCACAAGACCACAAGCGCGCTTATGATAACGACGAAGGTCCTAACACAGGCGGTATGGGTGCCTATACTCCGCTGCCTTTCGTGACCGAAGAAGACGAAGCGTTTGCCCGCAAATATGTCCTCGAGGCCGTTGCCAAAGGTATGTGTGCAGAGGGCTTGCCACTCACAGGTGTGCTCTATGGTGGACTGATGAAAACCGCACAAGGTGTCAAAGTCATCGAGTTCAATGCTCGCTTTGGCGACCCAGAGACAGAGGTCGTTCTTCCACTTCTTGAATCAGATGCCTACGATGTGTTCTATGGAATTGCGACTGGGCAATTGGCTATGGGCGATGGGCAATTGGCATGGAGAAACGAAGCTACTATTGGCGTCGTACTTGCCTCTAAAGGCTACCCTGGCGACTATGCGAAAGGTGCTGTTATTGAGGGAGTTGAGCTCTTCGACGGCCCAGTATTCCACATGGGAACGAAGAACGACAACGGCGTGCTCAAGACCAACGGCGGTCGTGTGATGATGTGTATTGCTACAGGCAAAGACATTGCCGAAGCACAAGCTAAAGTATATAAGGAGATAGAGAAAATCCATTGCGACAACCTCTTCTACCGCAAAGACATCGCCCATTGGGCACTTTGAGCAGGAAAATTATAAAAACCAAAATTATAAACAATTAAACCAAAATTACCAAAGATTATTATCTCTTAAATTTTTGAATAATATACTTCAATATACTATAATTTTGGGAGAGAAGGAAAATATGTGATAATTTTTGGAACAAATTTTGAATAATTTTTGTAATTAAACACCCTTGAATACATGATAATAGATGGTAAAATGATTTCGCAATCCCTCAAGGATGCGATGAAAATCGAAGTAGATGCATTGGCGGAGCAATATGGTCGCCGTCCTTGCCTCATGGTAATTATTGTGGGTGACAACCCAGCCAGCCGCTCGTATGTGCGCGGCAAGATCAAAGCAACCGAGTACTGTGGCTTCGACGGCCACCTCGTGGAGTTACCAGAAGATGTAAGCGAAGCAACACTCCTCGCTGAGATCGACAAACTCAACAACGATCCACTCGTGGACGGTATCCTCGTGCAATTGCCTTTGCCAAAACATATCTCTGAGGACAAAGTCATCGCCGCTATTTCTGCCGAGAAAGATGTGGACGGTTTCCACCCTGAGAACGTGGCACGCCTCTGGCTCAACCAACACTGCATCCTCCCATGTACCCCAAAAGGTATCATCGAGCTCCTTGACCAAGCGGGCGTAGAGATGGCAGGCAAGAAGGCCGTTGTCATTGGCCGTAGCAATATCGTGGGCAAGCCCGTTGCTAAACTCTTGCTTGACCGCAATGCTACTGTGACTATCGCGCATAGCCGCACCAAGGACTTGGCTGCCGTTTGCCGCGAAGCAGATATCCTCGTGGCTGCCGTAGGTCGTGCAAAGATGGTGACCGCCGAGTATGTGAAGCCAGGTGCTGCCGTGATTGATGTAGGTATCAACCGCACCGAAGATGGCAAACTCGTGGGCGATGTGGATTACGAAGCAGTATTGCCAGTGGCTGGCGCTATCACCCCTGTGCCAGGCGGAGTAGGGCCAATGACCATCACCATGCTCATGCGCAACACGATTGAGTGCTTCCTCAACCGTATGAATAACAAATAATTAGATTGATCATGGAATCAGAAGGGTCCGTACCTTTATTATTAGTATATCTATTTCTCGCCTTAGGCGTATCGTTTCTTTGTAGTCTGCTGGAGTCTGTGTTGATGTCCACCACCTTGTCTTATATCAATCTTCGCGAAGAAGAGGGATATAAACTTGCCAAGGTGATGAAGAAATTCAAGACCGACACCGAGCGTCCATTGGCAGCTATCCTGTCGCTCAACACCATCGCCAACACCGTAGGTGCTTCTGGCGTGGGTCTGCAAGCCACTTTAATCTTCGGTAGCGCATGGTTTGGTGTGGCAAGTGGTGTCATGACCGTGCTGATATTGGTCTTCTCAGAGATTATCCCCAAAACCATTGGTACAACCTACTGGAAGCACCTCATGGGCTTTGCTGCTACCGTGATTAGTGTGCTGGTCTGGGTGCTTTATCCTGTGGTGAAGATCATCGAGTTTATCACCCGTCTTTTCCCCGAACCCGACGAAGCGGCTGTCAGCCGTGAGGAGGTGATCGCCATGGCGAATGTGGGCGAAGAAGAGGGCGTGATTGAGGAGGACGAGAACAAGATCATCCGCAATGTCATGCGTCTCAACGAGGTCAAGGCATACGAGATCATGACCCCACGCGTGGTAGCAGCTATCGCGTCAGAGAAGATGACCCTTCGCGAATACTACGACAGCGACGCATACGACCATTTCTCTCGTATCCCTGTCTATGCCGACTCGCCAGAGTTCATCACGGGCTATGTGCTTCGAGGCGATGCGTTGGAGGAACTCACTGAAGATCAGTTCCAAAAGACCCTCGGAGAGATCAAACGCTCGCTGCTCTATTTCAACGAGGAGATGAATGTTGGCGACATCTTCGACGCCATGCTCAAGGAGAAATCGCAGATTGGTGTCGTGATTGATGAGTATGGTTGCTTGCAAGGTATCATCACCTTCGAGGATGTGATTGAGACGATCTTCGGTCTGGAGATTATCGATGAGATGGATGTCGTAACCGACATGCAGCAATACGCTCGTGAACGTTGGCAACTCCGTCAAAAACGCTTCAAACCTGTGGTCATGCGCAGCACACCCGAAGGCGAAAGCGAAGCAAAAACTATTGAATCATAACCCGAATAAATAACCGATAGAGTGTAGAATATGTTCTGCACTCTATGTTTTTGCAGCAAAATTTAATGTCCACTTGTATATATTCAAA
>JAGBZD010000117.1 GCA_017628395.1 Paludibacteraceae bacterium
ACGAGATGACTTTACAAAAGTTGTATTAGATTTAAAGTTCCCAACACTATATCATTCACAAATGTACTTGCGTGAAAGGGATAACAAAATATTCGTAGAAAGTAGGACATATAAAAACTCAACTGAACTTTATGAATATGTTTTATATGATTTCACGCTAGAAGTAGGTGATTCTCTTCCTATGTTATACATTGATTATTCTAGCAGAGGTAACTGGGGTCCCACCTATCCTCTTTCGATCTTAAATGTGGTTAATTATCGCAAAGAGGCAGATGGAACGATATATCCAGGAGACACACTCGTCGTGACAGAGGTTTCTACCATTACCCTGTTAGATGGCAAAGAGTATAAAAAATGGACATTCAACAATGGAATGGAATATGCTGAAGGCATAGGCAGTTTGTCTGGAGATTTCTACGAGTTAATCGCTAATAAACGCACTACGGAAGATCTAACTGCTTCTCAGCTTGTCTGTATAAGCAAAAACGGTCAACTCCTCTACCAAATGGACGACGCCGAAATGGAACGCCTTGGCGCAGAGTGCCTATGCGACTATACTTCTGGACCAAAGAAAGACAATGCCAAAGATGGTCAGATTGGTGGCAGACCAACACCAACACAATGGAATATGCTTGAGATGGAGCTGCGCAAAATGGAAAACGGCGTCACCATCCTGCAAGCAGAAACATTCAGTTATATATTGGAAGACATCTCACAACAGGTAAACAATAAAACCTATTTCCAACTTACACGCCAGTCCAC
Source organism: Paludibacteraceae bacterium (assembly GCA_017628395.1). Lineage (GTDB taxonomy): Bacteria > Bacteroidota > Bacteroidia > Bacteroidales > Paludibacteraceae > Colicola. The sequence goes on from JAGBZD010000117.1 coordinate 763, forward strand.
CAAAGATACTGCAACCACCAAGTCCGTAGTAGGTGCACTACATTTCGGCAAAGATGAAGACAACCGCGTATATTTCCTTCATGATGGAGTGGAGTATGTTCTCTATGATTTCACAGCCGAGCCTGGTGATACTGTGGAAATCTTTGCGGGCGTCAACAACTATCCGCAAGAAACCACCTATACCCATGTGGTGACAGGCAAAGACACCCTTGAGAATGGCGCATGCCGTATGATATTGGAAGTAGTGTTCCCCGATGAAACCACTACTGCCGAAAACGCAGAAAAAGTATGGTTGGCAGGATTAGGTTCTATCGACGGTATTGTACACAACGCAGCCTCGCGAGCAAGCAACGCTCGCAGCAGCGAAACACAAACCTCAGTCATGCTCTGCGCGTGGCGTGATGATGATTGTCTCTATACGACCGATCACCCAGACTACGATACTTTAGGCTGTGTATATAACACAGAATCGACAGGTGTAGGGAACACGACATCTTCAACTTCATACCAAAAAATTCTCCGCAATGGTCAGTTGCTTATCCTGCACCAAGGCAGAATCTATAATGTAATGGGCATTGAGATAAAGTAAGCCATTTGCCACATAAATATCGTGAGGGTGTATCCGTATTTTGATACACCCTCATTTTTTTAATCGTGTAAGCGAATTTCCTGCGTCAATAGATGCACAAAAGGGGACTACCGAAAGGTAGCCCCCACACATATAGTGGTTTTGGTAATCGCTTAGAGAGCGTTGGTGTGCAAAGCCAAGCCTGACTTCAAGTTAGCAGCCTTGTTGCGGTGAATGATATTACGCTTAGCCAACTTGTCCAACATAGAACTTACCTTTGGGAGAAGTTGCTCAGCAGCAGCTTTGTCTGTTGTAGCACGCAAAGCGCGAACAGCGTTGCGAGCAGTCTTAGCATAGTAGTGGTTGTGGGCTTTACGAGTAGCCGTTTGGCGAATACGCTTCAAAGATGATTTATGATTTGCCATCTTGTTAATCTAATAATTAATTGTTATAGTTTTTCTTGTTAATTGTAGTGCCACGGGGAATCGAACCCCGCTTTAGAGAATGAAAATCTCTTGTCCTAACCGATAGACGATGGCACCTCGTCGGAATTGGCTTGCAACAATGAAATGCATACGCAATCGCCGAAATCGGGTGCAAAGGTACTACATTTATTTGAATTGAGCAAATATTTTTGTAAAAAAAGCGTATTTTTTGTGAAAAAATTGCATATTTGCCAATAATTCACTACCTTTGCAGGCAAAATAAATACATTTTCGTTTGAAAAGTTCAATTGTATGAAGAAAAATAATTTACGACACATCTCTCTAATCGTCTTAGGATTGCTCTTTACTCATGCAGCACTCTATGCGCAAGAGTTGTCACGCACGCAACCTGACCTACAAACAACTGAATTCTTTGACCCAACCCAGAAGAAAACAGAAACACCCTATCGTTTCTCTACCGATTGGCGCATAGAAGCTGGTTATGTGCAATGGGATGAGCGCAACAAGGATACGACACTGGTTTATCAACACGGCTTGCGCGTGGGTGCTACGGTGGATTTTAATCTGCCTTACAGATTTAGTATTCAAACGGGTGCATTGGCAACACTCACCTATGGATTAAATCAGCAACACTGGGCTTCATTAACAGCCGAAAGCGCACAAGTGGAACGCATGAACCACCATATCGTACAACTGCAATTGACCATACCCGTGCGGGCGTATTATAACATAAAATTGTGGAAGAAACTTAATATGTTCTTCTATGCAGGACCCCAATTGCAAATAGGATTGACCAACTACGATGTGATAGATAACCAAACATCTGAGCTCTGTACGCAATACATCCAAAGTTTAGGACAACTAACTACGAGCCATGACCGCTATATAACGAAAGACCTCTATCGCGTGAACATTCAGTTTGGTCTGGGCGGTGGCTTTGAATGGGATCGCTATCGCGTGCAAGCAGGATACGACTTCGGACTCAATAACCTATACAAAACACCAACGCTCCCCACACAACGATTGAATGAATGGGGCTGGATGGTGGCGTTTGGATATAGGTTGTAGGGTATTGGATATTGGATATAGTTTAAAGGCGAGAGGTTAGAGGCTGGGAATAGAGGAAGCCGCCCAAAGGGGCGGCTTCGTTGTGTATTGTATGTTGGGCACTTATTTGAGCAGGAAGGTATTGCCGTGTTGGATAACGATACCGCGGTAGGTGCAAGGAACAGGGCGACCGAGCAAATCATACATAGGTGCTGATAGGTCTAATGGCGCGGTAAGGTTCTCAATATTCGTACCTGTAGCACTCTTCCATATCGCATAAATAGTACCTACATAACCCTTTGGCAATACAGTCAGTGGTGTGCCTGTGCCTTCTGGATTATCATACCAACCCACGAAGATATAGCCTGTGCGTATAGGTGTTGGCAAGGTATATGGAGCGGTGATGGTGGTTGGCAGTTCGCCCGTGAGACCATGCGTGATACGGTAGGCATCACCCCATGCTTCGGGTTTACCTGCTTGAGTGAAGTCTATGGTCGAACCGACTACACTGCCATCCGCTTTCTTTGATACATTGGTGCAATTGAAGAACGCATAGAACTGTTGGCGCCATTCGGAATCGGTGGTGATAGTGATACCCTGAATAGCGGCTACGGATAGGATATAGTCGCCCAGCCATTTCCATGGCGAAGTAGCATCGGTCATAAACGCTAAACCTAATGCACCGATATTGGTCCAAGTGAATTCAAGAATCTCGGTGATGGGGCGTGTAGTACGCGTTTTGAAAGTGCCGCTTTCGTTGCTATAGCCTGTATAGTAAGCATTAAATCCATCCATGAATGCTGTCCACAACTCATCGTTGCTTGGCACATCGCCGCCAGGAATAATACCGCCATTGAGTACCCATGTGACTATGTTGATTTCTTTGTCTGAATCAGGGTTTTCGTATTGCCAAATAGCATAGATGGTGCCTTTATATCCCGCAGGTATAGAAATGATAGGATTGCCTTGTCCGCGAGGGTTATTATACCAACCCATGAATACATCGCCATCCTTCTTTGGAGTAGGAATTACATATGTTTCTTTGACAGACGATGGCAATGTGGCACTTGTACCCATGGCAATCTGGTATGCCTCGCCCCATGCCTCAGGTTTTCCTGCCTGAGAGAAGTCGGCGGTAGCAACCAACTGATTACCTTGTACTGTACCATCATTACAATTGAAGAAAGCATGTACATGCCAACGCCATGCACTCTCGCCATCTAATGCACCTGCTACAGATATAATATAATCACCTAACCACTTGTATTCAGATTTGCTATTGGTCATAATATCTTGCATCTTTGCGCTGGCAAAGGTAGCTACATTCTCGATAGTTTGATCTGCACGGTTAAGACCATAATATGAGTTGTAGTATGGTTTGAAGGTCTCCCACAAGTCGGCGTTGCTTGGCACATCGCCACCAATAACGATACCGCCGTTGAGCACCCACTTGATGTCTGCATTGATGCTTGGGTCGGTGCCTTGACCTTTCTCGAGGAAGATTTCAGGATAAGTGGTCTTGTCGGCTGTGACTGTGATAGTGCCTGTGTAATCCTTATAGCCATTTGCGTGTACGGATATGGTATAATTGCCAGGAGTCAAGTTCTCGAAAAGGAAGATACCGTTGTAGTTGTGGTCGGTGGTATAATAGTCTTGATTCTTGAGCATGCGTTTCACATAGGGGTAGCAATTGCACTTGATGACCTCGCCTTGGGCGTTGCGCAACACCACCTTAGCGCCGTTGATAGGCTTATACACATCGTTGGACGAAGAATGAGGGATGTAGTGCGTGTGGGAGAACTTCTCGGTTTTGGAGCGGACATAGCCCAAGATGTATCCGACATTCTCTTTGGCTTTGCCGTAATAGTCCATAATACCGCGGTAGTAGCGGATACCCTCTTCGCGGCACCAGTCGGGGTTGAGCGCACGGTGGCGAGCAGGGCTATAGGTGTGGAAATAACCCTCGGACAAGTAACCCGGAATCTCGTGCTTCAATGCGCCCAAGTAGCCGTATGTGGAAGAAGTCTCATAGAACGATAAGTCGCCTAAAATATCAGGATTGCTGGGCGAATAATAGGTGGTAAACTCTGGTCCACCACCGCCGTTTTTGTTCTTAGGTGTAGCGTAAAAAATATCATACAAGCGCGCTGCACATTTCTTTGCCATGGCGTCGCTCTTCGCTACTTTTGGTTGCCCTGTATAGCCACGATACAATATGACTGGATAGTTAGCAAAACTGCCATTGCTGCCATCTGGACCCGCGTTAGAGTGGATAGAGATGAAATAATCAGCTCCGTAGTTCTCGGCTTCTGAGCAGATGGTACTCAATGCCTTGTTATATTCATTGGTTCCGCTACCACCCGATGCGCGGCGTGACATCTTGACATCAAAACCTGCGGCTTTGAGTTTGGTTTCCAGCATGAATGCTTTCCATAGGTTGGTGTTTGATTCGAAGAAACCCAAGGTGTCGCCTGCGGGATAATTGATAGTAGGCATAGGGCGGCAGTTCGAACCCCAACTACCGTGACCAGGATTGACATATACTTTGATAGCACTGGCAGACAATACCATGCTAAGTGCACAGAGGGATATAAATAATCGTTTCATAATCGTGGTGTTTATAGATTATTTTACATGCATTAGAGATATTTCTCCATTGGCGGTGGAGAAAGCAATTTTTCCGTTGGCAGCATAAGGATAAATAGCCATATGCTCTTTGTTGACCAATATCTGCTTTTGCCCTTGTAGGTTGTATGCTACGATAGCCGATGCGGTCAAGAACTTGCCATCGTCTTCGTCGTGCATACCAATGATGGTTTGATTATCATACCATTGTGGCGCGCGGCAGTCAAGGGCAATAAAGTGTGGGTTGTTGCCACTGAGATTGCAGGTGTAGCAGCCTTTGCCGGATACATAGTAGAGGATCTTGGTTCCGTCGGGCGAAAGGCTTGCCCAGTTGTATGCCTGATCTGCTCCGTTGGGGGTGAGAATCGTAGTCTTACTACCCTGTGTTAGTACCATGTGTAGGTCACCGTTGATAGCTACCGTATTGGCTTGCTTCGCCGATACCAGTTTGCTCAAATCGCGTTGCGCTTTCGCTATCACGGCTCTTTTTTTGGCATTGATGGTGTATTTCACGATGTTGTTTCGCAGTGTATAGTCCACATTCATATATCGTTCACGATACACAATCTCTTGACCATCTGGACTAATCTGCACCGCCCAACCTGCACCATCGGAGTCGGTGATAGAGGTGATAGCACCCGTCGCAAGGTCGTAATGCATAAGTCCGCTATTGACATCATTGGTTAGTAATAGATAGTCGCCTTTCGGACTAAACCCTGCTACTTTCAATTGCTCATTGATGGGAGTGGATAATTGTTGTGTCGAAACTATTTCCAATAGTTGAGCACAGGTGAGCATACTCATAGCGCATGCTACGCAAAGAAGAAATGTTTTTCTCATGATATTGATGAATATTAATAGGCGTTAATTCGTATCGGAGGGCAAAATTACAATAATTTTTGTAGATATACAAATTTTTATGCAAAAATATTGATTTTTTGGGTCATAGGTATTAAAAAAAGTGTCCCACGGAATGGGACACTTTCTTGTATTTCAAACGGCTACGCGATGACGCGTTTAGCCATTGTGTTTTACTTCAACAGGAATGCTTGACCGTTTTGGATAACGATACCGCGGTAGGTGTTGTCCACTTGACGACCAAGAACATCGTACATAGGAGCATTGAGGTTGAGACCCTTATCTGTATGGAGATCTTCTACATCAGTTGGAAGTTCTGCGTTGCCAGCTACGATTGTGAGACTTGCTTGGAATCCACCATCCACGGTAGTTCCTGTTATAATAGCAATACCGTCTTTATGACCAATAATCAAAGCTTGGTTGTTTTGAATCTCTGCTACTTCTGGATCTGAAGATTCCCAATTAACAACTTGATTAGCAGCATTGGCAGGAATAATCTTATAAGAAATAGCATATGGTGCATTCAAATTAATATGCATTACGCCGTTTTCATCGCCAGAAAGAATCTCTATTCCTTTTACTGCTATTGGAGCAACGGTCAGCACAAGTGTGTCGGAGAAATTGCCTTCCATAGAGTTGGCAGAAATCTTTGTCGTACCAAGCTTGAGGCCAGTAACTACACCTTCTGCGGTGATTGTAGCAATGGTTTCGTCTTCAGATTTCCATGTTACCATCTTGTTGGTAGCATTAGCAGGAGTAAAGACAACCAAATTAGAAAGGTCGAGAGTAGCGTCAAGTTCTACAGAAGCCTCTTCAGTAGAGAACTCCATGTTAGTAACGGCTACACCTTGTACTTTAGCAACAGTGAGAGTCTTCTTAGCAGGAACGAGGGTGTTATTCTCGGCAGAAGGAACTGTGAATATCACAAGACCAGTACCGTTATCACCAGAGCATACTAAGTTGCCAGCATAATCGAAATGCATTTCACGGATAGATTTCATACCGCAATTGTAAGAATAACGGAGGGTCATCACAGGCTTGTTACCTTCCCAAACGATATCCCAAACGAGTATTTTTTGTGAGCCATCAATCATATAAAGAACAGACTCGTCCTTACTGATAGCACATGCGCCGCCAGCACAACCATCAATCAGTTCTTTGTATGGATTTTCGGCAGAACTCATTTGACGCGTACCATTCCAATCGTAGAATTGAAGTGCAGTAGCAGAAGAATTATTGTTACCTGCAGAGCGGTTGGTTGAGATCCAAACACCATGTGAGCAGCCTAAAGGATAACCATCAATAGCAGACATACCTTTCAATTCTATTTGTGCAGATGGTAGGTTATCCCAAGAATGTTTGTATGTTCCTTCTTCAGTGCCGATATTATATATTACCAACGACATGTTTTTCAACCAAGTACCAGCATCTTCGTTGACGGTGAGGAGTTTAGCATCTTTACCAGTGCCATAAACAGATAAACCCACACTACTTGAACCTACATCTACACCACCATTGGTAAGCAGACCTGCGTTACTACCAGTAGTGAGACGATTGTCAAATACGAAGAACTCTTCGTATGTGCCTTCGAGGTTGGCAGGGTCGGCTACGATAATACCAGAAGTGCCATCACGACCATCAGAAATCCAGATATAACCTTGATCGTCTACGAATGTACGATATGGCGAACCATACATCTCGCGACCTCCCTTGAGAGGAGCGGTGTTGATTTTCTTGTAATCAGGAGTGAATGCGTGCAAACCACTCTTCGCATTGCCACTGCCTTGACGATCCATTGCATAGAGATATTGGAAGTAATCTAATTCAGGATTGTTATTGATGCTGACGAATGGACGAACCATTGCAGTAGAAGCATCTGCCATGAGATTAGTTAAAGGTGTATGGTGTACAACACCCCAGTTCGCGATAGTTTCACCTGTGAGGTCAAGAGCCCATGTAAATACATCGCCTTCAGCGCCTGGCAACATATCAGCTGCCAACTCGAAGGTGTTAGCACCCTTCTTCACATCTACTACTACGCGACCTGCTTCTACGCCATCCTTGTAGAATACAAGCGCAGCAGCCTTAGCGTCAGAATTAGCAGTATAAGAGAAGGTATATACACCACCATTATTAGTTACATTGAGGTTGTATGCTACAATGGCAGGTACAACAGGTTGTGCTACGCCAGCAGTAGTGAACTTGCTGATAGCATCGTCTGCAACAAGGTAGAGGGTGAGGTCCGCATCTTTTACTTGTGCAAATGCTGCGGTGTAAGTTGCTTCTATGGCTTCGAGAGTAGTGTTAGTGGTCTCAACGAGTTGCGCTTTATCCACACCTTCGGTGATGTCGTAAACCGCTACGCCAGTGTTCTTGCCGTCAGTGTCAAGGGCAGGAGCAGCCATGAGGACTTTGCCGCCATACTTAAAGTAGTTAGGAGTATGAGTGGTGAAAGGCATTGTACCCACAATAGTAGGAGCAGATTTAGTTGCTTGAACTATTTTCCATTCTACAGCAGGAGTCAAAGAAGAGCTGAGGACGAAACTCATGCTATCGCGTGGAGAAACAACGAGTTTCATGTCAGCACCATGGGTTAACTCTGTGATTCCGTTAGGCTGATTTCGGATTGCACCAGCAAGTATATTGTCAGAGACAGTATAAAGTACAAAACGAACAGCTTTGCTACTACCAGTAGTGATTGCGGTTGTTGCAATTGTTCCATCGGTCAAGGTGCCAGAATAAGCTAATGTAGATCCTACAATAGCATTGGTATAGTTACCTGCAGTTTCGTTGTTAGCATGTGATTGCCACAAAGCACCCGTCCAACCGTCAGTAGTTTTCTCCCACTTGTAGATATTCCACTTATTAGATGGGGAGAAACTAACCGCTTCTTTGTTACAACCTACGAGTACACCTTCAGCAGTGAAAGCGATATCAGAGAGTTTGAGGCCTTCTGCACCAACACAAGTACAGAAATCGGTTGGCAACTGAGCTTCAACCATACCATACTCGTTTACTATAGCGAGAGTAGGATTCTTATCGGCATCTACAGCCAAGATATACATCATACCGCCACGATAGAGGGTACGACGGATTGTTTTGTCTGCGAAGAGTTCGTCCATAGTCTTATCTACAAAACTTTGCTCCATTTCGAAGGTGCCAGGAATGCCCAAGTATGCAGGTTGTTCTGGGGTAGGGTAGTTGGAGTAATGAATTGTAGGAGGTACATATGCTGTATCTTTCAAATGCAAGAATTTATAGGTTGTTTCATTGGCCTTCACAGAGAATGCAGCTTTATGTACTTCGTGCATAGGATGATAACCATCGCAACTTGCTTCGAGAGAATAGTCATCACCTGGTTCGAGATTCTTGAAGATAAAGAGACCATTGTAGTTGTTGTCCACAGTGTAGCGTGCAACTTCTATGCCTGCTTTCTTGAGAATAACCTCTGCACCGTTACATGGTACCCATTGGTCGTTTGTTTTAGGAACATATTGGAATAATGGATGGTCCATCTTAAATACAGAGTCTTTAATGGTACCCATAATATAACCTACTTGCTCTTTGTCTGCGCCATAGTAGTCCACGATACCACGATAGTAAGCAAGACCTTCCATGTGGCAATAGTCTTGATTCAAAGCACGGTGACGAGCTGGTTGGTAGGTGTGGAAATAACCCTCTACAAGGAAACCAGATGCACTGTTTTTGAGTACACCCAAGCTATTGCTGCCTTCTATTTTTTTGGAGCTACCAGGTGTGGCGTAATGGGATGCGGGGTCAATTCCGCTTGACATGATTTCAACGCGATGAGGCCAACTTGCTACAGATTTTTCGTAACTACCTTCATTGGTATCACTAGATGCTGTGGCTCCACTTCCGCGGAAAATATAATAAAGATAATTGGTTGTACTCGCTTCTGTAGCTGCGTTCGAGTGAATAGAGATGAAATAGTCAATATTATTTGCATCTACTTCTGTACAAATCTCTGAGAGATTGCGGTTGTATTTTTGGTAATCAGGTAAATTCTTGTATTCCTCCCAAGTATAATCAGGATAGTCTCCATCTACCATAGTGTATGGCCAAGGACCAGATTGGGTGCGAGAATAGACAACGGTAGCACCTGCAGCTTCGAGTTTCTCACCAAGGTACATACCTTTCCAGAGATTGGTGTTAGACTCGTAGAAACCGAGTGTATCAGGCATACCTGTTGTAGGCAAGTTAGGGTATGGGATAGTAGCCATAGGACGGTCGTTTGGTCCCCAGCTACCGTGACCTGGGTTGATGTAAATGCGTTTGCCAGTCAAATCAGCAGCAGACATAGAGAGAGTTAGCAATGCTGCTGCAAGAATCATAAATATCTTTTTCATAGTAGTCTGCTTATTTTACATTCAACATATAAGTTTCACCTTGCAATGTGGCAAATACGATAGTATTTTTCGCCACATAAGGATACGTTGCAATCATGTCGCTATTGGTCAATGTTTGCATTTTGCCATCCAGTGTATAAGCAACGATAGCAGAAGCGGTGGTGAAGTGACCATCATCCTCGTCAGCCATAGCTATGAGTGTATTGTTGTTATACCACTTAGCAGCACGACAAGCGCGAGCAATAAAGAGTGGATTAGAACCGTCGATGTTAGCAACGAAGCAACCTTTGCCAGCTACATAGTAGCAGATTTTGCTGCCGTCAGGAGATACAGAAGGCCAGATGTAGCTCTCGTTCATGCCGTTAGGAGCCAATGTGGTGGTGAGACCATTGCGTTTCAACACAATAAGGCGATCCTTGATGCTCACGCTGGTGAGGTTGTCGGAGGTAGCCATGTGTTTCATGTCGCGTTGATTGCGCGCTACTACATGTTGGCGTTGGTTGTACATGTTGAGGCGTACAATCTTGTTTTGGCGCATTTGATTGCGGTCGAGAGTTGTCTCACGATAAACAATTTCTTGACCATCGCTGCTCACTTGCACATTGAAGCCAGCACCAGCAGCGTCGGTGATGGTGGTGAGTGCTTGACTCTCAAGGTCATAGCGTTGCAGACCTTGGTTAGAACCAGTGGTGAGAAGAATATAATCACCTGCAGGACTAATACCTGCCACCTTCATGTCTGCTTGCGCAGCGATAGGTAGTTGTTGCATAGATACTACCTCGAGTACCTGTGCGCTGGCAGCTATACTTAGAAGGCAAGCTGCCACAAAAAGCATTGTTTTTCTCATGCGTTTTTGATTTAAGGGTTAATAATAATGGTTAATTGTTTGTTGTTATCGAATTATTTTTATTCGTTGTTCGTTTTGCTCAATGATAAATACGCCGTGTCCGACTGCTTGCAGGTCGCTGCCCAGCATGCGACCCATGATGTCGTAGATGCGCATGGTGTTGTCGGTTGGGATATTTTCTATAGGGGTGCTTATGCCGTCCCATTTGGCATAGAGTGTTCCTACCCAACCAGCAGGAATAGCCAATACCGCTTCTCCTGCAAAGGTGGCAGCAGTGTACCAACCCAAGAAGGCATGCCCCATGGGGTGGGTAGGTATGGGGAGGATATAGGTCTCTGTGACCTGCGAAGGCAGTTGCACATCGGTCTCGCCACTATTGCCGTAGTATGGGCCCCATGCTTCGGGCTTGCCTGCCTCGGTGAAGTCGGCACAAGATGCCCAAGATATTACTTGTCCATTTTGATAACAAACTTGGTTGGTGGCATTGAAGAAAGCATAGAGGTTGAATCGCCAAATCTTGGTTTCTGTAATCTCACCATATATAGATTGGATATATTCAGCAAGCCATTGCCAATCAGGATGTTGTGTCATGAATTCGGTGGCGAAGTTTTCCCCAGACCATTTTGGCCAAGTAAGTTCTAAGACCGCATTGATAGGGTATTCTTGTATTTGATAATTCGGGTAAATGGCAGCATAAAACTCATCGAAGTCTGCTTTAAAAATTTCCCATAGTTCTTCGTTGGTGGTTAGTATTGGTACTTTTATCTCGCCACCGTTGAGTACCCAAGTGATTTCGGTAGCGTTAGGATCAGCGTCAGGGAATTGTCCTTCGTTGATGATTGCCACTCCGTGTTCTACGCCAAAGCGGTCGTAGCTGCATACGGCGAGAGTCATCGCTTGCCAATTGGGTATCTGGCTGAGTGCGAGTTCGTTGCCATATACCATGCCTTGCAGATAGGTGCCTGTCTTTTGAGCAGTAGTCCAATCGAGTCCCATAGGGTAGGCATATACAGTAAAGCGTTCAGCGGTAGGGTGTTCCCATTTGAGTATATTATTCTCCACGCGCAAGTTCTCGGGTGCAGAGAGTTGCTCGGTTACTTTCCAATCCATAGCAGGCATTAGTGCCTTGTGGTTGAAGTGCGATGTTTGGAGCTCTTGGTACATCTTGCAGTAGGCGGTGGTGTTGTAGAACACAGAGCCATTATAGCCCGAAGATAGGTTGGCGCGGTTCACATCGATTTGGTCTTGTATCTCACCAACGCCATC
>JAGBZD010000118.1 GCA_017628395.1 Paludibacteraceae bacterium
AACACCGATTCCAAGACCTATTGGCTTTTTTGGATTCAGTTGCAACCTGATGAGGATATTTGCGAGGTAGCTCTACCTGCCACAATATTGATTCGCGACATCTTCGCCAAATATTTCGGCATGGAGGTGGCGACTACTCCGTCTGCCGAACAATCAGTCGCCTCGCCCTACGATTTGCTTCTGCGCGAATGTGCCACCTATACGTATAACCATGCTCCCTTGTTTGAATCTATCATTCGACATTTAGAGGCGGATGATATCTTTGTGCGTGAAGCAGACGAAGAACATGTCTGGCGTTTTATGGGCGCGCCCAAGCATAGTACCAATGCCGATTTCTCTCGACTGATATATCTGATTTTCAGCGAGATTATCCATTCTAAAAAATCCCAAATAGAGGACAATGCCAAACTTGTCCCATGGCGTTTGGTGCGTTCAGTTTTCTTGGATAAGCATGGCAATGCCTTCAAAGACTCCGTCCGCACACAGTGGCAATACGAAGGAAAAAACGATGCCAAAACCGACTTCTGGCGCAACAAAATTGCGTCTTTGTTGTAAAAGTTCGCTATATTCGTTTTATTCGCCGTTCTGAATTATTTTCGGGAATTTTTGGTCTAATTTTCGATTAATTTTTGTTTTTTCTCTCAAAAATCCTATACGTATATAGCGTATGTGATTTTCTTCTCGTACCTTTGCAGAAAAAATGTGTATTTTATTAAAAATATTTTGAAAATTCGCTTTTTTTATGTACCTTTGCAGCCGCAATTTTGAGCAATAGGAGAATATTATCTACTATTAGCCGATTTTGCAGACATAGAAAAGGCGTTTATTGCGCTTTGTTCTGATTCTTAGAAATGTCGCAGTTTCGCAGAAACATTCAGGACTTAGCAACGATAGATGTCCTGCATAGGATATACACGATCCAACATGCAACATGTATTCTTGTTGTACTTGTGCGCGTAATCGCGTACATGGTATATCAGAAGTTGTTGATTGGTAAATTGTCAATTTCCAATGAAGAATTGAAATTGTCAATTAGTTTATATTCGGCGTGGGCTTCGCGTTGTCAGTTCTAATGTTTCGGGCAATGCGACAGCCTCTAAGAATAGAACCGACAGGCAAGACCGCGCTTTTATTTTTGTACATAGAATACAACTATCATTATGTTTAATATAAAACGACAACTAAAACCAGCTATCTGCTTCTTTTTATGTGTCTCTTTGCTTACTTCGTGTAAGAACACTCCTGCCTCATGGCACGAAACGGAAGACGGATTACAATTTTGGTCTTCATCATGCGGATATTTTGATCGCTACATATGGGTCGGAGATTCTTGTTGCGGAGTGATAGATGGATATGGTATACTTAATAAAGTAACAAAAAAAGGAGAGATAATAGCATCTGATACTGTCAATGCAACATTGGGTTTAATTAATCCAGCAGATACCATTGTATTAAAGAATGGTCTATCATATTGGGGAAATCTTAAAAAGCATAAACCACATAAGTTAGGCGTGATTGTGACTTCTGACTCATCTCTTGCTATTGGTATGTTTAAAAAAGGACGAACTGACTCGGTTGTTGTTTTTAAGAATAGAATAATTATTTATAAAGGACAGTGGAAAAACTATGCTTACGATGGCTCAGGTGTATTGTGGACGGAAAAAGGATTTGTTAAATATCAAGGGACATTCAAAAATGGCATTTATGATGGAGAAGGTTGTTTGTATAATGATGCGGGTAATATATTGTACGAAGGTGGTTTTAAGAATGGATTATTTCATGGTCTAGGAACATATTACAAGCAAGGTGGTTCCATTACACATGTTTGGAAAAACGGACAAATAAATCCTCGATTTGCACACATCTATTCTACGTTAAAGAATAATCAATCAAAACTATCACAAGATGAATATAATGCATTCACCGCCCATCTGCTATCTTATGAACGATATGGAGGATTATGGAAAGCGTGTATCATCTTGGGACTATTAGTTTATATCTCTATTGCAATTTATATATATTATAGATACTCCGATAAATCATATCTATTTACACGACCTAAGGTAATAAGTAAAAGAAATATGTATCTGATATGGTTATTGGGTGGTTCGTTTGGATTACACCGATTGATGTTAGCATCTAAATGGGGCTTCCTTTTTGTTGGATTAGTATGTACAATGGTTATAGCTAATCTATCTATATTTACAATCTATGCTGGACATTTCTCCATAATGCCAATTATCAATGAGCAAGTCAATTTTTCTTTTAGTCTGATTTTACTATTATTGATAGCTTTCATGTTATTAATTGATCTCATATGGATAAGTTATCGCATATATTACTTAACAAATAAATATTATCGACATGATATTAGAGAATTGGAAATATTACAAGGACTTAAAACAGATATTGATGACTTTGTAGAAGAAATCGCACAAGAGATTCCAAACTATTGCAAACAAATAAAATCATTACTGCACCAGACAAAAAAAACACATAAAGAACAAGTTCAACATTCTACAGCAATAGGAAGACTAATCAAGCATAAAGAGTTACGATTGGCAAAATGGAAATACAACAGCATTAATAGCAATGCAAAGGAAATAAAAGCGCATCGGCATCGTATGTTTGTATATTCAAAATCTTTGAGTAATGCTCTTCAAGAGGCAAGAGATGCTGCATTTAGAAATATCTACTTAACCAAAGAAGTTATATCGTATTTTAAAGATAACGTAAGAACTAAAAATCAAGAACTCATACTAGTACAAAATTATTCAGAACAAAATATTCAGATAATAGAATTAAACGAAGAAGATATGCATTTTGAGATAGACATTACCTCCCCTACAATATCATTAGGAACTATGTTCTCTTCTTTTGCAAGTGCAGGAATTAGTAGTTCATATGCTTTTGGAATAGCAGGCATATTCGCTATTGGCTATGTGGCTATTGATTATTTCAAACAGAAAAATGTACTACTAGAGAAATATACTATCGCAGCAAAAGAACTGGTTCATTCAATTGATGAAATGGCGAATGACTCGGTTAACATAGAAGCCACAATTTTGCGTATGAATGAGATTCTTTCTGCACTATATGAATGTAACAAGGCATATATTAATGCATATGTAAAAATACGAGATGAATTATTTCCAGAGCCTACATTTATAAATTTCATCAAGCAGATTGGTAAAAAGAAAGCCAATTTCTCTAAAATATCTGCCGCTGACCTCGGATATCTGATTGAAGTAACCAAATATTATAACAAAATAAATACATCAGAAGTGTAGTAATATAAATGATACTATTATGTCAACAAATTCTACTTTACAACCTCTTACACAAGAAGGTGGACTTGACTTGAAATTAGACAAGATTAACAAACTACTTAACGCATCCGAAAAGCATTTGGCTGTAGTTCAACAAGGTTTGGATTTAACCAGTAAGTGCCTAGATGTGTATCAAGAAAGCAGACGTATTGATTTGTCAATTGCTCAAATTCAAGCAAAGACAGATATACAATTAGCTCAAATATCTGCTAAATACACATTATGTCAACAAACATTGCTTCATATATTTGGAGAGCGTGAGCAGGCATTAAACAAACATTATGCAGTATTGGATAATGCTATGCAAACAGGTGATAGAGAAATGGTTATTGTCGCATTGCAAGGAATTAGTTCTATTGTCGTGTCAAATCCATTAGAACAGTTTACTGAAATGGTTAAAGCATTAGAGGACCCAAAAGCAGTATTGGAATTAGATTTTTAGGTATGTTACAACTTCATAAATGCATAAAATGCGGGAAAGAGTTTGCTACTGGTGGTTTCATTATGCAATTATTTCCTAAATGTCAGTACTGCGGTAGCAGGTTGACTTTTCGTAAATTGAGGTTCAAAATGACATCAAAGTTCAAAACTATGACCCCACAAGAAATCAACACGCTCAAACAACGCACTGGTTGGTGTGATGAGATAGTTAATTGTATTGGTTCTATGGCAGAAGCCAACATCTACATTCGTGCAGGATTGCAAGCCCGCAAGATTGGTGGAAGATGGGCATTGTGCCGTAGAGATATTGATTGGGCGGATTATTCTATTCGTCGCAATACTTGGCTCAAAACAAGTACACAAAAACCTCTCAAAGACTACGACCATTGGGCTACATACAATAATGCCGATTTGATAGGAGAGGGCTTTCCTCCTCGCGATCCGAATGGCGATCCTTATGAACTCCACCATATCGGACAACAGCAAGACTCGCCATTTGCCGAACTGACTTGGACAGAACATATGGGTGATGGCAACAACACCATTTTGCACCAAACAGGCAAAGAGTCCGTGATTGACCGTGGACAGTTCGAGCATGAGAAATCGGCACACTGGAAGGCACGATTCAAAGCATTCTCTCCACAAGATAAAAAGCAGATATATGGCTAATCATTTGCAAGATTCAAAAAAAAAGTGTAATTTTGCAGGCAAAATAATAAATAACCAAATGAAACATATATCTATTCACAAACTTTGTTTGCTTATCGTAATGTGCTTCCTTTTGGGGCAAACAAACATAAATGCACAAAAAACTATGCCAAGACTTGTTCAAAACGGAAACGAGATTATTCGTGTCAATCCCGAGAAACCAACTCAAATTCAGTATTCTACCAGTGGTGGACGCATGTGGTCTACTCGTTACACTGGTACATCATGTGGTGAGTTTATAGACCTAATTATTTATAAGAACGAACTCATAGCAGCTACCACCAAAGGCATTTATTATTCTACCAGCGATGGACGCATGTGGTCTGCTCGTTATACAGGTACATCATGTGGCACATTCCAAACGCTCATGGACAATGGTAATGAACTCCTTGCGCAAACAGATAAGGGCTTGTACTATTCCACCAGTAGCGGACGCATGTGGAGTAAACGCCGATAAAACAAACAACTGACACCTTTTGGGGTGTCAGTTGTTTGTTATTACCAATAGCCAATATTCATTACACTTCCGCAATCTTACCATCGGCGAATTGCAGTTTTCTGCCAGGGTATTGTTCTGGCCATGCAGGATTGTGTGTGGACATGATGACTGTCATACCTGCCTGACTGATACTGTATAGCAAATCCATAATACCTTTGCCAGTCTCTGGGTCGAGATTACCCGTTGGTTCGTCCGCCAAGATTAATCCTGGGGCATTCAACAAAGCACGAGCAATCACCACACGCTGTTGCTCACCGCCCGATAACTGATAGGGCATTTTGTATGCCTTTTCCGCCATGCCAACTTGGTGCAACACATCGTGAATATTGCTCTTCATCGCTCGTTTGTCTTTCCAGCCTGTGGCTTTCAATACAAACATTAAGTTATCTTCTACATTGCGGTCACTGAGCAATTGGAAGTCTTGAAATACCACTCCCACTTTACGGCGAAGATAGGGTATCTCACGGCGACGGAGTTTGAGCAAGTTGTAGTCCAATGCCATTGCGTAGGTTCCTTCCAAAGGCAATTCGCCATAGATAGTTTTCATGAAACTACTCTTGCCACTGCCTACGCGTCCTAACAAATAAACCATCTCGCCCGATGAGATAGTCAAATTGACATCTTTGAGAACAATCTGCTCATCTTGGCAAATCTCAATATGCTTGTATGAAATCAGTTCTTTCATTCAGCGTTGTCTATTTGGTTGATTTTCTGCTCGATGTCGTTGAGTTGGTTCTTCAATGTGTCTATTTTCTTGCGCATATCATCTACCAACTTGTTGGCTTGCTTTGATTTGCCTGTAAAGAAGAGGATGTTGTTCTCAGCAGTCTTAATCTCTTGTACAAGATTCTCGTACATCTTCACGAGTTTTTGGCGGTCGTTCATGCCATCCACTTTCTTGTTCCAACGCTCTTTGGCTTCTGCGCGTTTTTGTGCATATTGTTCGCGGAGTTCTTTGGTGGCTTCGCGTTTTGCCTCAAAGAAAGTGTCGCAAGCTGCGGTGAATTTCTTCCAGAGGTCATCGGAGTATTTGCGTGCGACAGGACCTACTTTCTTCCATTGTTGTTGGAGCTCAATGAGTTTGTTGGTTGTTTCGGTCCACTCAATGCTGTCTTTCAATGCTTCTGCTGCTTCAATCAGTTCGCGTTTCTTCTTCAAGTTCTCGCTCAACTCATCGCGCATACCTTTGTAATAATTGGTTTTTGCCTTAAAGAATGCCTCGCACAACTCGCGGTATTCGTTGTAAATGGTTTGGTTTTGCTTTTTAGGAGCGAAACCGATAGTGCGCCATTCTTGTTGGATGGCTTGTATTTTCTCAGTTGCTTCATCCCATTGCTTGTTGCTCTTCAAAGTAGCTGGATTAATCTCTTTGAGTTGAGCAATCAGGGCTTGCTTCTTTTCAAGGTTCTCGTTTTCCTTCGCATGAATCTCATCAAAGTATGCTTGGTGCTTTTTATTGATGATACTGCTGGCTTGTTTGAAACGATTCCAAAGATCTTCGCGCAACTCACGAGCCACAGGACCAATCTCAGCCCACTCGTCGTGCAACTGTTGCAAAGCACGGCTTGCTTCTACTATATTTGGATTCTCTTGTAATTTCTCTGCTGCCTCACAGAGCAGGGTTTTCATTTCAAGATTCTTCTTGAAGTCCAAATCGCGGAGCTCAATATTGATTTTCACGAGGTCATAGAAGCGTTCTTGATATTGTTGATAGTTCTTCCAAATCTCTTGTGTGTTGGTAGCAGGTACAGGACCAATGGTTTTCCACTCGGCTTGCAACTCGCGCATCTTTTTCAAGTTGTCCATCACATCTGCTGTCTCTGCATCTGCCATCTCTTTCATTTGAGCCAATATGTTCTCTTTGCGGAGCAAGTTTTGGGCTTGTTCTTCCTCTAATTGCTTCTGCAATTCAGCGCGGCGTTGCTTGTATTGAGCCAACAATTCGCGGAACTCTTGCTCTAATTCATCAATAGAAGGCAACCAATTTTCCAATATTTCGCCTGCTGCTGCAGCAGCTTCCATAGCGGCTTTCTTTTGTGCCTCTAATTCTTGATGATACTGACGGTAGAACTGTGTTTTTAATACTTCTACTTGTTCTTTCACTTCGGCTACATTCTTTTGTAGTAGTTCCTTTAGTTCGTCCACGAACTGTTGTTTTTCATTTGCCATATCTGTAAAAATAGTTACGCCCTTTCGAGCGGGGTTCATAATTTGGCTGCAAAGTTACACTTTTTTTTGGAAATATGCAAATTTATTTGTACCTTTGCAGCCAAATTCTATAATTATGGCAGAAATGGAACAAGGTTGGACGACCGAAATTCGTCCGAAAGACAAACTCCTATCCGTAGATTTTAAGGAGATCTGGCGTTATCGCGACTTGATGATGCTCTTCGTTAAGCGTAACATTATTACGCAATACAAGCAAACCGTTTTAGGTCCGTTGTGGTTTTTAATTCAACCCATGATGACCACTGTAATGTATATGGTGGTGTTTGGTGGTATTGCTAAAATTTCTACCGATGGTCTTCCACAACCATTGTTCTACTTGGCGGGTATTAGTTTTTGGCAGTATTTTGCCGATTGTTTAGGCAAGACCTCTAATACTTTTGTAAGCAATGCAGGTATCTTTGGAAAGGTCTATTTCCCTCGTTTGGTAACCCCATTGAGCGATGTGATTAGCAACTTGTTGCGCTTCGGTATTCAGTTTGGCTTGTTCTTGGCGGTGTATGCGTACTATGCATTGTTCACGGATGTGCAAATACACACCAACTGGTATGCTCTCATGCTTCCTCTGTTGGTTGTGATGTTGGCAGGTTTGGCTTTGGGTTTTGGTATCTTGTTCTCAAGTATGACCACTAAATACCGCGACTTGCAATTGCTTTTGGGTTTCTTTGTGAGTTTGTGGATGTATGCTACACCTGTTATTTACCCTCTTTCTACCATTACAAACGAGACATTGCGTTTGGTGATGCAGCTCAATCCACTCACGGGTATTGTAGAGTTCTTTAAGTATGGTATGTTAGGCGTAGGTTGCCACGAGTGGTGGATGCTGGGCTATAGCTTCGGCTTTATGGTGGTGCTCCTTGCGATTGGTATCGTAGTATTCAACAAGGTACAAAAGTCCTTCATGGATACCGTCTAACTTCTAACAGCATAGCGGTCTAACTTCTATCAGCGTAGTGGTCTATATGCTGCTCTTTCCTAACTGCAAGATCAATATCGGTTTGCGTGTGGTACGCAAACGCGAAGATGGTTACCATGATTTGGAAACCATCTTCTATCCTGTCTATGGCTTGCACGATGAGTTGGAGGTAGAAGCAATAACAAACAACACTACACAATACTACACAACACTACACGATTCTATACAATTCCTTCAAGAAGGATTGGCAGTGGATTGTCCCGCGGAGGATAATCTGATTATCAAATGCTACTTGCGTATGAGGGCGAAATACCCACAGATTGGTGATGTGCGTATTCGTTTCAAGAAGAATATTCCTTTCGGTGCGGGTTTGGGCGGTGGTAGCAGCGATGCCGCGCATATGGCTATCGCTCTCAACGAACTTTTCTCTCTTGGTCTAACCCAACAGCAATTGGCTGAGGAGGTTCGCCCGCTGGGTGCCGACTGTCCGTTCTTTGTGTATAACACCCCATGTTATGCCGAAGGCATTGGCGATAAACTTACACCTATTTCTTTGGATTTGAGTGGCTTGCGCCTTGTGATGATTAAGCCTGCTTGTGGCGTCTCCACCAAAGAAGCCTACGGAGGAATAATCCCCAAAGGAACCTCCAAAGTCTTAACTGACCTTAAAGTCCTTAATGTCCTTAACGACCTTACTATCCTTTCCGCCCTTACCAACGATTTTGAAGAAACCGTTTGTAAGGTTCATCCCGAGATTGCTGAAATAAAACAACGCCTGCTGGGTGCAGGCGCCATTTATGCAGCTATGTCTGGCTCTGGCTCAACCGTGTTTGGGCTGTTTCCTACACCATCCTCCACAATTCTACACAACTCTACACAATTCTACACAACTCTACACAATTCTACACAACACAATGCGGAAGGTCGTACCGACGCCCAATTGCGATTGCTTCACGAAGAGTTTGCCTCGATGGTAATCTTCGATGATACGCTTGCCTAAACTTAATCCTAATCCCCAACCGCGTTTTTTGCTCGTATAACCGGGCTGGAATATCCGCTTGAAGTTCCTGCGGTCGATACCCTTGCCCGTATCAGTAATGTCGATTATAACTCTTCCCTCTCGCCTCATCGCCTCATCGCCTAATCGCCTTACCTCAATAGTAATACTTCCTTTCCCTTCCATTGAGTCAATGGCATTTTTGCAGATGTTTTCAATCACCCATTCAAATAGCGGTGCGCACAGCATGGCTCTTGCCTCTAACCTTTCGCCTTTAACCTCTAACCTATACTCTATCTTATTAGATGTACGCGCACGCATGTAGTCCATAGCGGATTGTACTACGGGCAGTACTTCGCATGCTTCCAGTTTTGGTTGCGAACCAATCTTAGAGAAACGCTCAGCTATCATTTGCAGGCGACGGATATCTTCGTCCATCTGTGGGAGTAGTGGGTCGTTGGGGTAGGTGGCTTTCAGCAACTCGTTCCATGCGTTAAGCGAGGATATGGGGGTACCTAATTGGTGTGCTGTCTCTTTGGATAGACCCACCCATAGACTATTCTTCTCGCTGCGTTGCACCATAAGTAGGGCAATAGCCGCCAGTCCAGCAAGGGCAAGCATGACAACCAACTGAATATATGGGAAATACGATAACCATTGCAGCGTGCTGGATGTCTCGTAATAGATATACTGCATCACATTGTCGGAGATGCGCACTTCAATGGGTTCTTGGGTAGCACGGAGTTCGTTGATTTTGTTGATATAGAATCGCTCTACATTGCGTTTGGGTTCTGGCACATTGCGTGAGAGTAGGAGGGTGTAGTTAGTGTCCACCATATAGACGGGGATAGTGGTGTTGCCTTCCATTACTTGTAGCAGTAGGTCGATATTGTCGTTCTCGTCTGCTAAAATAAATTGGCGCGTTGCCTCTGCCCAAAGCTCGATTTTCTTTTGCTCTTCTTCTTGCAAGGCGTTAACTATATTGCTGGTTGTTAGCGAACTAACAACCACCACTACGATTAGTAGAAGTGTGATGAAGATGCTGATAATATTGGAATTGATTTTGTTCAACTTTAAAAATCTATGAGTTATAACTGCAAATAATTTGTACTTTCAACGCACAAAGATAGTACTTTTATTTGATATGTGCAAATATTTGTGGAATAAAATAGAAATTAGGAGCATTTTTATTTGCTCAATTCAAAAAAATGTAGTAATTTTGCATCGCGATGGAATGAAGACCCAATAAAGGGTAAGTTAAATATTAAAATGGATAAGATTATGAAAAAGATTTTTTATGCAGTTATTTGTTTGCTGCTTCCTGTCGTTGCTTCGGCACAAGTGATTGTAGGTGGAACTATTGATTTCGCTGCAAAAACGAGCACACGCTCAAGTTATTATGATGAGTATGAAAGTTTAGATAAATCTCCTACAGCTTTCAGTTTTGGTATTGCGCCTAAAGTGGGTTATATCATTAATAACAAATGGGAAGTTGGTGCAAAACTTAATTTACATTCATATCAAGAAACTCGTTTTGTCACATTGTTGGATGAAGATAGAAAAAATCCAAAAGCATTCAAGGATATGAAAACATACAATTTCAACTGGTCTATTCAACCCTATACGCGTTGGTCTGCGGTAGAGGTGAAGGGTTTTGGTCTTTGGATTGAAGGAATGGTTTCGTTAGGATCAACAATTGGTACTAAAACGAAGTACTATGCTGCTAAATACGGTGAAAACGGCGAGGAACATCGTTCTGCGGCGGAGGCTGAGCGATTGAACAATCAGACTACATATGGAAACTCTTCCTATTTTGAAGGAGGATTGTATATTCAACCTGTTTTAACTTATAAAATCACTGAGCATTTTCGTTTGGAGACTGCATTAAACTTCTTAGGTTTTAATCTATCAGGAACCTCTTCTAAAACCATTGTTGATGACAATGGAAATTGGAGCAAACGCAATACTTGTGATTTTGGTCTTAATATTAATAGCGAAAATATAGCACAGATTGGTTATCTTACAATCGGTTGTGTATATGCTTTTTGATAAGATATTGTTTGACAAGCAACATAAGGACTGAATATGATATAAAATCATCTGATTCCTTTGGCACGAAAATTGCATAGAGTAGGGCAGGGCAAGTAAAGGCTCTGCCCTAATTTTTAACCCTTAACTAACCAAAACTTTTAACCCTTAAACCAAACCAACTATGACAACTGGAACCAAGATGCTACTTGCTCTCTTAGGCGGAGCTGTAGTCGGAGCCACAGCAGCCTTGGTGCTGGCTCCTAAAAGCGGCAGAGAACTGCGCGCAGAGATCGCAGCTATCGCTCGCGAGAAGTACAAAAACATGAACATGGATGAGATCTCTCATCTCGTGGACAAAGTGATGAAACGCATCAAGAACGGTCTGTGCAACTGCCAATGCAAAGCCGACTTGGAAGCCGCAGTAGAAGATGCTGCGAAGAAGTAAACCACGCGCAGAGGACAACTGTTCCTCTGCGCTATTTACAATTTGACTATTTACAACTATGAAAGATTTTTACAATCAGTTACTATCTGATACTCAGGCATATCTGAAAACGCAATACCAACTGCTGCAAGTGCGCAGCATCGAGCAAACAAGCCAGTTGTTGGGGCTTATTATTACACTGTTCGCCATGACGGCAATCGTAGTCATTGGACTGATATTTTTGGCTATTGCCTTGGCGGCTTGGCTTGAACAATGGCTACCCATGTGGGCATCCTATCTTGTCATTGCAGGGGCAATGTTGCTGATTGCGTTAGGGGTGTTGTGGGGCAGAAGATTGTGGTTCGTTCGCCCAATTGAGAAGCACCTCGGCGAAGTCGTTATGGATAATCCGCAACCGCTAAAGCAACAAAAGCAACCGCTTGAGAACCAATCTGCTATGCATCGCGAGTTACTTAAACGCGACATGGCAGAAATCCGCCGCGATTGGTCACAAGTGCAGCAATTGTTCTCGCTCTTGCGGGATATCCTTTCGCCGAAGGGGTGAGATGTTTCCCGCGTGAGAGTGTTTTTCTTCCAGTTATTTCAGTTTGTCGCGCTTCATGCGTTCGCGCATGTCTGCAGCGATAGTGAATAGGGCATCGCCGCTGGAGTTAAGTGCGGTCTCCACAGAATCTTGTACCACACCGATAATAAAGCCCACAGCCACCACCTGCATGGCGATATCATTCGAGATACCAAAAAGCGAACATGCCATTGGAATCAGCAATAACGATCCGCCTGCTACGCCAGAAGCACCACAAGCACCCAATGTGGCAATAATACTAAGCAACAATGCACTACCAAACGATGCTTCAATACCCAAGGTGTGGCAAGTGGCGAGCGTCATCACGGTAATAGTGATTTTTGACATGATAGTTCGTTAATAAAATATCATTTGATATGTTTGTATTCTTGAATTTTGTTGCCTATTATATCCAATACTTTGGAGAAAAGCCATGCCAAAATGAAATAGACAATAGCTACCAAAATCAATGGGAAGAATGCGTCGAAAGTGCGTGAGCGAATGATATCTCCTGCCTGTGTAAGGTCCGCCACAGCGATATATCCTACAATAGAGGTCGTCTTAACCAAGGATATTACTTCGCCTTTGTAACTAGGCATAATCAGTCGTAATGCTTGAGGCAGTACGATATATATAAAGGTCTGTGCTTTGGTAAATCCCAATGCCACACCTGCCTCTGTTTGAGAATGAGGAATATTCTCAATGGAGTGCCTAAAAATCTCGCTAGCATATGCAGCAAAGTTCATGGAGAAAGTGATGATGGACACAATCACTGCACTCATGCCTGATTGTGCTAATACCACATAGAACATCAGCAATAGGAATACCAACACGGGGGTACCTTGCATGATATTAATATACACTTTTGCTATAGAGCGTAGCGTGAGAGATGGACTCATACTCATCCAACAAACGATAATGGCGAGTAGCGTACCTAAGAGGATAGAGAATAGCGATATCCAAGCGGTGATTTTGAGACCATCAACAATCAATAGGTACCGATTTTCTTCTATGAGATTTTGGTAGAAAGTCTTTTTTAACGATTGAAAGAAAGTTTCATTGGTTTCCTCTGCTGTATTAGCCACTTCGGCATCAGCAACCGCTACCACTGAGGAGCAAAGGAAATACATGTCGCTGAAGATGACATTCTTGGCACGCTCTTCGCTATAATTGATGCTGCATACTGCCGCATCGCAGCGTTTGCTGACTATAGCAGGTAGCACACCCGAGAAATCCATATCCCACCACTCTATAGGGCGATTGATATACTGAGCAAACAATGTCATTATTTCCACTTCTAAACCAACTAACTTGCCATCTTTGATAAACACAAGCGGTGCGCTAGATGAGGTGGTGGCTACACGAAGCGGCTCTCCTACAGTAGGCAATGGTATGTCGCTCATGTGAGAGGTTTGTCCGTGTTCGATCCATTTTTCGTATAGTTGATCATAGGTTCCATCTGCCTTGAGTTGTCGAATGAATACATTGAACGCATCGCGCAATGCTTCACTTTCAGGATGGAAGATTGCACCTACATCCGCTGTCATATAGGGTTCTTTCAAGATACGGATTCCGCTGATGCTCTGCATGTGGAACTTCAATGTGTGCTCATCAAATAGGGCAGCATCGCAGCGGTGTGTCTGTAGGCTTTGCAGCAGGCCGATCTCATCGTCGATGTACATGACATGCATATCAGGGAACTCTTTAGACAGAGCTTCCTCATATACTACGCCTGTGATCACACCTACTCGGCTAGTGCTCAAATCGCGTATTGATTCGAGTTGATCGATCTTCTTCTGTTGGTCTGTGGCAGCTTGCTTGTCAGCACAAGCAGTCAGAAGAGTTAGACATATGTATGCTAATGTAAGTAAGTATTTTCTTGTTTTCATCATTGTTACAATTAGAGTTCCTTTTCTAAAGTGAGCACATTTTTTCCATCAATGCGTTCGTATTTTACTTCGTTCATAATTTTGCGAATAAGAAAGATTCCCAATCCTCCAATCTGTCTATCATCGGCAGATAGCGTGATGTCAGCATCGGGTGCCTGTGTAGGATCAAAGGCTTTGCCAGAGTCTGTAAGGATAAATATCAATTTACCTTCCTGCTCTTTGGCTGTGAGGTGGATGTATTCGTGCTCCTCCTTGGGATAAGCATACATTATGACATTCGTGACAGCCTCTTCTAAGACCAGATTGAGATTCATCACCGTCTTCATAGGTAATGCGAAAGCTTCTCCTACTTCTTCGATAAAAGAGTGCAGGCGATTGATTTCTTCTATATTGTTCTTTAAAGCGAGTGTAAGTTCCATATTACTTCTTCTCTTTTAGGGTCTTGTCTTTTAGGGTCAAGCAGATACGCAATTGTCCAGTGTCTTCAGTATGTTGGTATTCAATATTCTGACAGAGTCCTTGGATAATCATCATCGCCAAATCATCGATATTCTCGTCGTTCTCCAACACCTGTTCTACACCTTGTGGCATGGTGAGTTCGAGGGAAACCTTCTCTCCCTTTTCAGAATATCGCAATGCTAATTCCACATCTCCCTTATCTAGTGGCACTACCTTCAGCACCTCTTCTACCAGCAACTGCACATTGAATTGTTTTTTCTCGGACAAGAAATACTTTTGGCAGAAGCCTATCAAACCGCCTTGCAGTTCGTAGAGGTCGTATTGTGCCGAATGGATAGTATAACGATAGTCGCGTATGCGGTTGATAAAGACGCGTGTGCGTTCCTGCAAAGGGTTGCCGAATATCTGTTCGGGTGTTCCATCTTCGTAGATGATACCTTGATCCATATAGAAGATGCGCGTACTCACATCGCGTGCAAATCGCATCTCGTGTGTCACGATGATCATCGTCATTCCCTGTTGAGCCAATGTTTTGATTACGCCCAATACCTCACTTACCATCGTAGGGTCAAGGGCAGATGTGGGCTCATCAAATAGGATAATCTCAGGGTCCATAGCCAGACAACGCGCAATAGCCACACGCTGTTTCTGACCACCCGAGAGTTGTGACGGCATAGCGTCTGCTTTCTCTACCAAACCGACCATCGCCAAGAGTTCTAAACCGCGTTTCTTGGCCTCTTCCTTACTCTTACCCAACAATCGTATAGGAGCCAAGCAGAGATTGTCGATGATAGATAAATGCTCAAAAAGGTTGAAGCTTTGGAATACCATACCCATCTTTTGGCGAATCTTGGTGATGTCCGTTTTAGGCGAGGTTATATCTTCGCCATTCACGAGAATCTGACCGCCAGTAGGTGTTTCCAGCATATTCAAACATCTGAGAAAAGTACTCTTACCAGTACCAGAGGGGCCAATGATAGAAATCACTTCGCCACGCTTGATGGTTGTATTCACATCGCGCAGCACTTGTAGCCCGTTGGAGTATTGTTTTTGTAAGTGTGTAACTTGTATCATATTATTTGTTACTTTTTTATCTTATTAATTTTCCGTACCTTTATAGCGTATAGCGAGCATGGTAAT